>JBILAM010000003.1:0-41956 GCA_044354225.1 Candidatus Planktophila sp. | reverse complement strand
ATGCCACACCGAGTGCCAGGCCATCAAGGAATACATGGCCTCCCATCGCAAGGGCGCCGAGTGAACCCGCAACGCTTGATGAGTGTTTGTGATCATGTCCGTAATCTGACTCTGCTGGCTCGTGCGAGCCAAAGAGTTGCTCATAGAAGTGAAGGAGAAGGAATCCAGCAATGAGCGCTACTGATACGGCAGGTGCACCCAAAAGTTCGCTCGTGCCCAATTCGAAAACTTCAGGAAGGAGATCAAAGGCGACCAGCCCAAGAAGCAGACCTGCAGAAAGACCGAGTACTAAGTGCAGTCGATCCTTAGCTTTGATGGCGAGAAATCCGCCTGCGGTTGTAGCGAGAGCGGTGATTGCGGCAAGGACTATGGCTGTATTCATGGGCAGACCGTATCATAAATGAAAATGATTTTCATTTCCGTTCACCGCCACCCTAGGCTCAACCCATGATTGCAATCGCCAGATTTGAGCTCCCCTTGGCCGAAGGAGAGAAATTTCGCGCAGAGCTAGAGGCGGTGCGCAATGTCTTGGCCGAGGCAGCCGGCTTTATTTCAGGTGTAGTTGGGCAGAACCTTGATGAACCAACGCTCTGGGTCCTAACCACGGAGTGGCAGAACGTCGGCTCTTATCGCCGGGCGCTTAGCTCTACTCGCGCAAAATTAGAAGCAATTCCGGTTCTTGCTCGCGCGATCGATGAGCCCGGAGCGTACGAGTAAACTAAGGACACGATTTCAACGACCGTTGTAATTCGCCGACAGCCAGCCGGATGGAGATTTGAAATGGCCGTAGACCGTTTAGAAAATATTGTTTCGCTGTCAAAGCGTCGTGGATTTGTATTTCCCTCATCAGAAATTTATGGCGGACTTCGCGCCTCTTGGGATTACGGCCCACTCGGAGTTGAAGTAAAGAACAACGTTAAGCGCCAATGGTGGAAGTCGATGGTCATGGGCCGCGAGGATGTGGTCGGTCTTGATTCTTCAGTAATCCTGGCACGTGAAGTGTGGGAAGCCTCCGGACACGTTGCAACATTTAGCGATCCGCTCACAGAGTGCACCGCTTGCCATAAGCGTTATCGCGCAGATCATTTAGAAGAGCAGTATGAAGCTAAGCATAAGAAGAAGCTCGATTCACTTGCCGACATGAACTGTCCGGCCTGCGGCAATAAAGGGCAATTTACAACTCCCAAGCAATTTTCAGGGCTACTCAAAACTTTCTTAGGACCAGTAGAAGATGAGACAGGTCTTGCCTATTTGCGACCTGAGACAGCCCAAGGAATCTTTATCAACTTTGATAACGTGATGACCACATCACGCAAGAAGCCACCTTTTGGTATTGGCCAGATTGGTAAATCTTTCCGCAATGAAATTACCCCCGGCAACTTCATCTTCCGTACTCGTGAATTCGAGCAGATGGAGATGGAATTTTTTGTAGTTCCTGGAACTGATGAAGAGTGGCATAAGTACTGGATTGAAACTCGTCTTAATTGGTATAAGGATCTGGGAATTAATCCAGAACGGCTGCGCCTATTTGAGCATCCAAAAGAGAAGCTCTCTCATTACTCCAAGGGCACAACCGATATTGAGTACAAATTTGAATTTAACGGAACTGAATGGGGCGAGCTGGAAGGAATCGCAAACCGAACAGATTTCGATCTTAAAGCGCACTCAGCCGCATCTGGAAAAGATTTGTCCTACTTTGACCAAGAGAAGAATGAGCGCTGGACACCATTTGTGATCGAACCTGCAGCAGGTGTTGATCGTTGCGCACTCACATTTATGATGGATGCTTTCACTGAAGATGAAGCACCAAATGCTAAGGGTGAGATGGAAAAGCGTGCAGTGATGAAATTTGACCATCGCATTGCACCAGTAAAGGCGGCAGTACTGCCGCTTTCTCGTAACGCTGATTTGTCTCCTAAAGCACGCGATCTAGCGGCAGAGCTACGTAAGAATTGGAATATTGATTTCGATGATTCTGGTGCTATCGGTCGCCGCTATCGTCGCCAAGATGAAATCGGAACGCCGTACTGCATCACCATTGACTTCGAAACACTTGAAGATCAAGCGGTCACCATTCGCGATCGCGACACCATGGGGCAAGAACGAATTGCACTCGATCAAGTTCAAGCATGGCTAGCACCACGTCTACTCGGCTGCTAGCGCCGCTGCAACTCCCTCTTAAAGATGGAGTTCATTTAATCGATCCGCCAGTAGTTCTGGCACCTATGGCGGGAATTACCAACGCCCCATTTCGCATGCTCTGCCGCGAACAAGGTGCCGGTTTATTTGTCTCGGAGATGGTGACAGCGCGGGCTTTGCTAGAACGTATTCCGGAAACGCTGCGCATGATTGAACCAGGTGCTGGTGAGTGGCCACGTTCGGTGCAGCTCTATAGCGTTGATCCACACCATATGGCAGAAGCGGTAAAGATGATTGGTCGCGAGAATCTAGCTGACCATATTGATATGAACTTCGGTTGCCCGGTTCCAAAAGTCACTCGCAAAGGCGGAGGAGCAGCGCTTCCCTTTAAGCGCAATCTTTTCCGCGAAATTGTGAAAGCTGCAGTTGAAAGCGCGAAGCCATATGGAATTCCAGTAACAGTAAAGATGCGTATCGGAATCGATTCAGATCACCACACATATTTAGAGGCGGCCAAATCTGCCGCCGATCTTGGCGTTGCCTGGGTTGCCTTACACGCGCGCACGGCTCAGCAAATGTATGAAGGTAAATCTGATTGGTCTGCTATTGCCCAACTTGTGGAACATTTAAAACCAACCGGTGTTCCGGTATTGGGAAACGGTGATATCTGGTCTGGCGCCGACGGTATAGAAATGGTTCGCCAAAGTGGTTGTGCTGGAGTTGTTGTCGGCAGAGGATGCCTAGGTCGCCCGTGGCTCTTTGCTGATTTAGTTGCCGCATTTAACGGTGAAAGCAGCCGGGTATTGCCAACTCTGCATGAGGTGAGTGAAGTGATGTATCGCCACGGCGAATTAATAGTTGAATACTTTGAATCTGAAGATCGCGGTTGCCGCGACCTCCGTAAACATATGGCCTGGTATCTCAAGGGCTTCCGTGTTCCATCGGAGCTGCGCCGCCAATTTGGAATGGTGGCTTCGCTAAATGAACTTCGCGCGCTACTGAATCAATTAGATGATCAGCCATACCCGGTTGAAATCGGAGATAAGCCACGAGGTCGCACAAGTAGTGGCCGACCTCCAACCTTGCCCGATGGATGGCTTAATGATCCTGATGAAATGATTCATCTCGATGCCGAAGATATGTTCTCCGGTGGCTAATGTTTAAGTTAATCAGACGAGTTATTTCCTTGGTGCTGGCAGTAATTGTCATCATTCCTACCTACGCACTCTTTGTTACCTGGAACTCTGCTAAGAACCCAACCTTTCGAACTACGGCAGAAGTCATTGTTGTGCCCGGGGCTGCCCAACTTAATGGCGCACCAGGTGAGGTTTTACTTGCACGTCTTATCGAGGCCAAGCGTATGAAGGATGCCGGTTATGCACCGCTGATTATTACCGTAGGAGCAGGTGCACCCGGTGATCGCACGACTGAAGCTGCTGCGGGAAAATATTGGTTGACCAGAAATGGTGTGGCGAAAAATAAAGTTATCTCAATTCCGGTTGGGCGAGATACCTTTTCCCAGACCCAGGCATATATCAATGAGATGAAGAGCCGAAAGTTATATAACGTAATCATTGCAACCGATGCTTATCATTGCCAACGCACCATTACGATGGCAAAAGATTTAGGCGCAACTGCAACCTGCTCACCAACTAGAAGTGGGCCAAATACCCTTGAGAAATCACGGTATCGATATTTGATTCGCGAAGCCAGTGCGTATTTGGCATACATCACGCTAGGTAGACGAGGCATTCATATCAGCGATCACCTGACTAATGGCAAACTTGTAAGGTATGTGTATGACCCAGTCGCCTAAGGCATATAGCGCTGGCGATCAAGAGAGATTTCTTGATGAGCCGGCAAAGCGCCCTGGTCGCACTGAATTTATGCGCGATCGTGCCCGCGTTATTCACTCTGCCGCACTTCGCCGGCTAGCTGCCAAAACACAAGTTGCAGTGCCTTGGGAGAATGATTTTCAACGCACTCGTTTATCTCATTCACTTGAGTGTGCCCAGATTGGTCGCGAACTAGGAGAGTCACTGGGCGCTGACCCTGATCTACTTGAGACTGCATGTTTGTCACACGATATGGGACACCCACCTTTTGGTCACAATGGTGAAGAAGCGCTGGCTGAAGCGGCGCAGCCATGTGGCGGCTTTGAAGGAAATGCGCAGAGTTTTAGGTTACTTACGCGAATTGAAGCAAAGACTGTTTCCCTTGACGGCAAAAGTCTTGGACTTAATCTGACTAGAGCATCACTTGATGCGGCAACAAAATATCCGTGGACTAGAGCAGAAAATGCTCGTAAGTTTGGCGTGTATGACGATGACACTGAAATATTCGCCTGGGTGCGAGCAGGTGCACCTGCTGGGCGCAAATGTATCGAAGCCCAGATCATGGATTGGTCTGATGATTGTGCATACTCCGTGCACGATTTAGAAGATGCCATCTTTGCCGGACAAGTTCAGGTGAAGAATTTTGATAATGATTTCGACACTTTGTATAACCAGATGAGCGAGAACTACGGCAGTGATGCCACCAAGGAGGAAGCAGCAGCGGCACTTACCCGCCTGCAAGAACTTAGTTGCTGGCCAAATAACTTTGATCGCACACACCGCGCCCTGGCTCGCTTAAAAGATACGACCTCACAACTCATTGGCCGCTTTGTACTGGCGGCTGAGCTTGAAACCAGAAAAGTTCACGGTGATGGCCCATTGACTCGCTATAGCGCCAATCTTGAAATACCTCGTGATGCAAGAGTTGAGGTCGATTTCCTTAAGGCCGTTGCTGGTCATTACTTGATTAGCGCTGCCGCATCACAAGAGCGCTATGCAAAACAACAAGTAGTAATTCATGACTTGGTGCAGATGCTCTTTGCCGCATCTCCAAGGGAACTTGACCCCATCTTTAAAGATGACTGGCAGCAGGCGACAAATGATGCGATGCGCTTGCGTATCGTGATCGACCAAATTGCCAGCCTGACCGACCCCGGCGCATATGCGCTGCATGCCCATCTCTCGCAAGCACAATCAGAGCGTAGATAAGGTAGGAACATGAGCGGGCGCATTAGGGCTGATGACATCGTCTATGTGCGCGAGCATGCACATATCGACGAAGTAGTTTCAGCTGCTGGCGTTGCTCTAAAAAACGCGGGCGGGGGACAGAAGAAAGGACTCTGTCCTTTTCATGATGAAAAATCTCCCTCCTTCCATGTGACACCTTCAAAGAATTACTATCACTGCTTTGGTTGCGGCGCTGGCGGGGATGTCATCGACTTCATGATGAAGACTGAACATTTAAGTTTTACTGAAACCATTGAAAGGCTTGCCTCCCAGATTGGTTACACGCTTCGTTATGAAGAAGGTGGGCCAGCCCAACCCACATCACAGCGTTCACGTTTATTTTCTGCCCATGTTGCGGCCGCAAAGTTCTATCAAGATCTCATCAATACTTCTCCTGATGCCGCACATGCGCGCGATCTGCTGACTAAACGCGGATTCGATAAGGCGGCGTGTGATTTATTTGGCGTGGGCTATGCCCCAAATAGTTGGGATGCACTGACCAAACACTTGCGTGCAGCCGGATATACCATTGAAGAGCTTGAAGAAGCTGGCCTTTCTAAGATGGGTGAGCGCGGTCCTATCGATAAGTTTAGAAATCGCATCATGTGGCCGATTAAAGACATTTCAGGAGATATCGTCGGATTCGGTGCTCGCAAATTAGCCAGTGATGAAGAAGATCAAGGGCCTAAGTATTTAAATACCTCGGAAACTCCTATCTATAAGAAGTCACAAGTTCTTTATGGCCTTGATATGGCGAAGAAAGAAATTGCCAAGAGTCGTCAGGTAGTTGTTGTCGAGGGCTATACAGATGTGATGGCATGTCATTTGGCCGGGATTACCACCGCCGTTGCCACCTGCGGAACAGCGTTCGGCGATGATCACATCCGGATTATTCGCAGGCTACTGATGGATGCAGATACTTTCCGAGGTGAAGTGATCTTCACATTCGACGGTGATGCTGCTGGGCAGAAAGCGGCGATGAAAGCATTCGGGGATGATCAGAAGTTTGTCACCCAAACATTTGTGGCAGTTGAACCAGATGGCCTGGACCCATGCGATCTGCGCCAACATAAGGGCGACCTGGCACTACGTGACTTAATTGCAAAGAGAGTGCCACTCTTTGAATTCGCCATTCGCACAGAACTGAAAAAACATGATCTCAATACCGCCGAAGGGCGCGTTAATGCGCTCAACACCGCAGCTCCGCTGGTGGCAGCGATTCGAGATAAATCACTTCGCCCGGAATACATTAAATCTTTATCAGGTTGGCTAGGAACAGAGACAGAAGTTGTCACTGCAGCTGTCAACGCTGCCCTGAAGAAAGTGAGCACAACTCAAGTTCAGAGTGAGGCACCTGCAGCCGATGCGCAGTGGCGACCAAATCCAAATGAACCTACCTTGATGCTTGAGCGAGAAGTATTAAAAGCTAAGTTACAGATGTCAGGACTTGTCTTTGGGTGGAGCACTATTGAAGATGAAGCATTTACTCATCCGGCATACCGGGAACTGCGCCGCATCATCGATTCATTTGGTACCGAACCGTTAGCCCTGGAAAAAGTTGACGATGATCGCATGAAGCAACTATTTACTGAACTATCAGTGGAACCAGTGCGCACAGATGGGGCGGTCTCTGAGAAATATGTTTCTAGTATCGTTGCCAGATTACGCGAAGTACTTGTTAGTCGAAAGATTGCAGATCTGAAATCAAGTCTGCAGCGCCTTAACCCGGTTGAAAATCAGGAGCAGTACAACGCAGCATTTGCAGAGTTAGTGGCCCTGGAAACCCAGAAACGCGGTCTGCACGAACTCTCCATTAGTTCGCTCTAAGGCAGGCATTTTGGCGCCGGCTTACCCTCTGCGGTAGAGTCAGCACTCCTTCCCTGATAGCTCAACGGCAGAGCAGTCGACTGTTAATCGACAGGTTCTTGGTTCGAATCCAAGTCAGGGAGCCAGATATTCTTCTAAAAGGTATCCTCACGATATGAACGCATTGCAAAGTATTTCTCGTGGCGCAATGAGTTCATGGGCCACGCAAAATCGGGCCCCTCGACTATTACGAATATTTCTTGGCGCCACCTTTATCTATGCCGGGTGGGACAAGGCATCTGATCCTGGATTTCTCGCGCAAGGTGAACCCACATATATCGGCACTCAGTTAGCCGCCTTTGCTGCAAATTCGCCAATCGATTTCTTACTTAATCGCATTCTTGAACAGGCAACATATGTTGGAATTTTTGTGATGCTCGCAGAATTTGCCGTTGGAATCGCAACGCTGCTCTGGGTTGCACCAGCAACGGCAGCCTTTGGCGGATTACTCATCTCAATAACGCTCTGGCTCGCTAGCTCTTTCTATACAACTCCATATTTCTTGGCAGGTGATAGCGCATACGCGGTGATGTGGCTTACCTACTTACTACTACTGATTGGAAATCGAAGAATGCCAGCTACTAATTTTCAGCGCCGAAGTGTCATGCGCACAGCGATTGTGGGTGCTTTAGCGGTAGCCGCCACCTTTGCCGGCAGAGCTTTACCAAAGAGTTCGGCCTCTGTTAAAGCTTCAACTAAAGGTAAGGGAAAGCAGATTATTAAAGTTGCTGAACTACCTGTGGGCAAGACATTCAATTTTGTGCATTCGGCACAGGGAGTTCCAGCAATTCTCTTTCGCACCAAAACTGGAGTATTTGCATACTCTGCCATCTGCACCCATCAAGGTTGTTCAGTTGCTTATAAAGCTTCCACGAAGAAACTCATCTGCCCTTGCCACGCTGCGCAATTTGATCCATTTGCTAATGCAAAAGTTGTTGCTGGGCCAGCTGAAAGAGCGCTCGATAAAGTAAATGTAAAGATAAGCGGCAACTGGATAGTTGAAGCTTAAACTTTCTCCCATCGATCTAACAGGGTTATCACAGGAATGTAGGGAAACATCATGGTTATGAAGAACATCAAAGTTATCGCAGCTTTTATTGCCGGTGCTGCCATTGCCGGCTCTGTCGCAACCGCGTCAACAAACTCACCCAGTGTCGTGACAGCATGCGCTGATAAGCGCACCAATGCTCTCTACCTCTCACCTGCCGGCACGTGTTCTTCAGCCAGAACTCTTGTTGAACTAGGTGGCAGTGCCATGAATACAAAGGCCATAGCATCACTTGTGACCCCATCTGTGGTCTCAATTAGTGTTACTGCTCCTTCAGGTTCAGGAACAGGTTCTGGGTCAATCTATAAGACCACATCTGCATTTAGTTACATCATTACCAATAACCATGTGATTGAAAACGCTGCGACATCAGGAACAATTAAAATTGAGCTAACAAATGGCGAACAATATCCCGCAACGATTGTGGGACGAGATCCTGGATATGACTTAGCAGTGCTTAAAGTTCAAATAGGAAATCTTTCAGCTATCACTGTGGGAGATTCTTCCAAGCTCAGCGTGGGAGACCCAGTCCTAGCAATTGGTTCCCCGCTTGGATTGGCAAGTACCGTCACAAGTGGAATCGTCTCTGCACTTAACCGTCCGGTATCTACCGGCACTGAAGATGCGCAGTCATATGTCAATGCTATTCAAACAGATGCCGCTATTAACCCTGGAAACTCAGGGGGAGCACTAGTTGATGCGGCAGGTCGGCTCGTCGGAGTTAACTCAGCAATTGCAACTATCTCATCAGGTGCGGCAAGTGGAAGTATCGGACTTGGCTTCTCAATTCCAATAAATGAAGCCAAGCGCGTGATTGATGAAATTATTGCAACTGGAAAATCAAAGCGCCCAGTTCTTGGCGTTTACTTTGATCCTGCATACACAGGAGTTGGTGCCAAAATTACTCAACTCAGCCCTGGTGAAGGAGCAGAGAAAGCTGGCATCCCAGTGAACTCAGTTCTTCGCAGTATTGATGGCGTGAAGGTTGCTAACTCGGAAGCGGCAATTGTGCGCATTCGCTCTTATGCACCAGGTGCCACAGTGACTGTGGTGGTAGATCTGCCAACGGGTACAAGCAAGAGCTTTAAGGTGACTTTAGGTTCAGCACCTTCGCTCTAAGAAGAAAACTTTCTGACTACAGCTTCACATCTTTGAGCTGTTGGGCAGATTGCTCTGGTTTCATATCCATAATGAATGCGCCCATGGCGGATTCAGAACCAGCTAAGTATTTAAGTTTGCCTGGCGCTCTGCGCACACTTGTGATTTGCCAATGCAGTCTCAGCACATCGCGCCCTTGGCGCACAGGTGCTTGATGCCAGGCAGCGATATATGCCATATCGATGCCGAATACTCCATCAAGACGCTTCATCACTTCGATTGCAATCGATGGGAAAGAATCACAGGCAGCAGGTGCTAACTCTGCTAAATCTGCAACTGGTTGCAGGGGAGTGACGTGAATTTCAAATGGATAGCGTGAGGCATATGGGGTGTATGCAACCCAATGCTCATTCTTGGCAATTACTCGAGTGCCATCACGAAGTTCGCGCGCAACTACATCGTCAAAGAGCACCCGTCCGGTCTTGGCATGGTGTGCTTGGGCAATTGAAAGCATCTTCACAACACGTGCTGGCAGATATGAATATGCATAAATCTGCCCATGTGGATGGGCCAAGGTAACGCCGATTTCTTCGCCACGATTTTCAAATGGCGCGATATGTTCAATAAATGGTTCTTGCGAGAGTTCGCGGGTGCGATCACGCCATGCTTCTAGCAATGTTCGAACTCGTTGTGGAGATAAAGTTTTGAAGGATCCGCCGTGATCTGCCGTAAAACAAATAACTTCACACTTGCCAGCAGCTACTCCTTCATCAGTATCTGAGCCCACCATATCGGGCAAGGCGAAGTCGCCTTCTGGTGGTCGCAGTGAAGGTGAACGATTATCAAAGACAACAACTTCAAAATCATTTTCTGGAATCTCAGTGAGTAAATCACCGGTGGTGGGACAGAGCGGACATAGCTCTTTGGGTGGCAAGAAGATGCGACTTTGACGATGGGCTGCCATCACAACCCATTCATTGACTAGTGGATCTAAACGTAGTTCGCCGATACCCGGTTGCTCTTCGGCAGGGCGCTGATCTGCAACAGTGCGTTTCTGTTCAGCGGTATCGTAATAACGAATTGTTCGGCCATCGTTCATGGTGCGGCTCGTGCGAACTACACCGGCAGATAACTCGAGGACTTCATCCATAGTGCGAGAACCTTATCGCGGACGGGTTAATTCTTAATCTGATTGCGGCAGCTATCAGTGGCTGGCTTGCTTGGAGCTTTCTTGGTTGGTGTGGGCGCAGGTGCTTCTGCCTGCGTAATCGTTAGTTCAACTAGCGTCTTGGCATCGGCGTGAGTTCCAGAAGGATCTTTATATGCAACGCTGCCAAACCAGGTTCCGGCAGGAAGCCCAGAAATTGAAAGCGTCCACGATCCGCTAGTTTCGCGCACAAGTTTCTGTTCAACAGTTGGCTTCGTCGTATTTGCAGATGTGAAATAAAATTTGACCGAGCCCGTTACTACAGGTGAACTATCTGGCCGCGTGACCTCAATCGCAATCACTGCGCTTTTATTCGTCGTCGTCGCCTTCACTGAGGAGATGGTAATTGTTGAGCTTTCACCTACCGGCATGAGATCTGCCGGATCTGGTAACCAAGTGCCTGTGAGCAGTGATTCAAATTTCTCGGGTGTGCCACTAAAGACATTGAGATCTAATCGATTACCTGGAACACCATACTTTGGTGCGATTCCACATGAGCTGTATTGCCACATAGTCCAATTGGCTGAACATTGCGCCGTAGTCCACGAGTGCACATAACAGCCTCCTGGCTTTACATTAGGCCTGGCCTCAGGCTTGGCTGGATCAATTGCGTACTGGGCGATCCATAACGGATATTGTGAAAGTTCTTTATCGCGGTTAAGTGCATTCTCCAGAAAATGTGGCGAAGAATAAATCAAAGGCGTGCGACCAGTCTTCTCCTTGAGCATGGCAAGGAAGGTCTTACTCCAGAGCGTTGCTTGTGCGCGGGTTGCGTATTTACTACATGAACCAGAAGAACTCACCCGGACGCAGTTATTCTCAAGATCAAGTGCGTATGGCAAATCCAAATCGTTATATCCGCCTAAAGCTCCAATTCTCCAAATCACTTTCTGAGCCTGCACGCGAGCATCTCGCTCTATTGCAGAATTAGTTGTCACATTCGGCAAGAGCGCATAGTGATAAAAACCAGTGTGAATTCCAGCTGCTTGTGCGCCAACGCGATCACCCTTCACATACTTCAGGGCCAGACGGTCAGAATATTCTCTGGTATCAGATGCCTTAATCATGACGAAATCAATTCCGGCGGCGCGCATTTTCTTGAAGTTAATTGGCTTATCGTTTGGATGCTGCCACCTGCTGATATCTGCGCCATGAATCTTGCCTGCCGGGCCTGCTTGCACTAACTCTGCACCGTTTGCCGGGCTGGCAGGAAGAATAAATGAGATAAATGTAAGTGAAATCAGGGCCGTGAAGAACTTTCTCATTTTTCTACAATCACAACCGACTCACCAAAAATATCAAGGAATGCGCTTTGCAGAACAGAGCGATGGCGCAAGCGTGCTTCTTGATAATCATGTCCGGTTGCCAACTTATTGCTATCACTGAAATCTAGCGTCAGGCGCCCGTTTTCAAATGATTCAAGGCGTGCGTCAAAGTAGGCGATCCAGATGACTCGGTCTTGGCTTTCAACCAGGTCGAGAACTTCATTCCAGCGCGTTCGAATCTTTGCCAGGTTGAGCGCTGAAGACATGCGCAGAGATTACCGCACAGCGCCTTAATGTCTTGGCGCACCGAGCCACTTGTAGTATTCACCGGCTAATACAACACGCAAGTTTCGGCTGCGATCTGGGGTGATAGATAGGTGTTGTGCGATGCGCGCCACAATCTGCTCGACTGACTTTTCTGAGACAAATCGCACCTTAGCAATCTCTGAGTTACTTAAGCCCTGTGCCACAAGGCGCAGAGTCTCAATCTGAATGTCGGTTAACTCATTGAGGATTGTGATGAAGTCTTCCTTATGAATTGAAGTATGTATGTTGATCCAATTCATTTTCGAGCCATCTTTTGCCGATATCAAGCTCAGCGCAAGAGCTCCAGTGATTACAGATAAGTCAGAGATGCTGCGCTTTAGAATCATCTTTGCGCCCGCTGGAATATTACTTTCCATGAGACCAAAAAGTCGCAGATCTGGACATGATGTTGTAATCACAATTCCAAGTGCTGGGTTTATGTTACGAAGCTTCTGTAGTAAAACAATCGCTGCTTCACCTGAGAATTGCAGATCAATTAAGACAGCTTCTGGCTCAAGTGAGCGAAATAAGTTCTCGGCAACAAACTTATCTTGCGCCTCACCCACAACATTGACGCTATGTAGTCGAAGTGAGGCGGCCATCGTGGCGAGCTCAAAGGAATCATCATTGACGAGTAAGACTCGAGCCGTTGATGCCTGTCGTGTGAGCATGCGTAATGATAGGACGCATCGCGCCCTTTGTATCCTGGGGGTATCCCTACCGGGCTAGCCAAGAATTTTTCGGATCGCCTCATTTATTTGCGGTGAAATCTCTGATGCAGATATCGGCGCACCGCGTGAAGCAAGGAGCGCGGCTTGATTGTGGATGAAGGCGCCGGTAGCGGCGACCTGTGCAAGGCGTTGGGGGGAGTTAAGAATCTCAATGTAATTTGTTGCAACAAGTGCGCCAATGATTCCTGCAAGAACATCGCCGCTGCCAGCGGTTGCCAGGAATGGGCTTGCTTTCCCAAGAGTGATGACGAGATTACCTTGTGCAACGATGGTCCTTGAACCTTTCAGTAAGACAGTAACGCCAAGAAGATCTGATGCCTTGATCGCCCAGGTAATGGGGTCCGCTTCAATAAGTTCAGAGCTCACAGTGACACCATGATTAGTTAGTAACCTAGAGAGTTCACCTGCATGAGGTGTAATCAGTGTTGGTTGGGTTAGTGTGCCGGCTAATTCAAGTGCGCCAGCGTCAAGAACTGTGGGAACACTCTGGCGATTGAGAAGTGCAAACCATCGATGGCGCAGAAAAGTAGAGATGTCGCTGTATTTCCGATGGTGAATTCCGGAGCCAGCAAGCCATGCTGTTACCGGACCAGGTTGGACAACAGCTTCCGGAGATTGGTGCAGAACAAGATGGGCAAGACCGGATGAACTATGAAAGCGAGCCATACCAAGACCTGTTGCGCATGCTGCTGCAGTGGTCAGAACTGCAGCTCCTGGGTATTGCGCAGAACCCGTGATGATTCCTAAAACTCCACGCGAATACTTATGGTCAAGTTCACTTGGAACAATGATGCAACGTGCAGCATCTTTAGCACTCCACTGCTTCACGCCACGGTTTATTGCCATGTAGTGCAGTCTACGCCTCGAATTTATATCCTAGCCCGCGGATAGTTTGAATAAGAAGTGGATTGGCAGGATCATCTTCAATCTTTGAACGCAGACGCTTGATGTGAACATCCAGAGTCTTGGTATCACCGTAATAATCTCCACCCCAGACGCGGTCAATGAGCTGGCCACGAGTGAGCACGCGGCCAGAGTTACGCATCAGAAATTCTAGAAGTTCAAACTCTTTCAAAGGTAAGTTGATGAGAATCTCATTGACAGTTACTTGGTGTCGCTCGATATCCATCCGAATACGACCAGCTGCCTGAATTGAAGAATTTGTATCTGTTCCAGATTCATCGGGCGTGCCACGGCGCATCACAGCTTTGATACGCGCAACTAATTCACGAGATGAATATGGCTTTGTCACATAATCATCGGCGCCTAGTTCAAGACCCACAACCTTATCGACCTCTGAATCTTTAGCGGTGAGCATGATGATGGGAACTGGAGATGTAGTGCGAATAGCGCGACAGACATCGATGCCAGAGACCTCAGGAATCATCAGGTCAAGCAAGATTAGGTCGTAGTGATTTTTCTTAAAGAGATCGAGTGCCACACGACCATTTTCCGCAATTTCACTTTCAAAGCCTTCTTTTCCAAGAAGAAAGGCAATCGCCTCTGAAAAAGAAGTCTCATCTTCAACGATAAGGATTTTGGTCATTGTGTAACGCCTCCGTTAGGTGTGTAAATCGGTAAACGCAGCGCAAAGGAAGAGCCGACATTGGGTGAGCTCCATACTTTTACATCCCCGCCGTGATTTGAAGCTACGTGCTTAACAATGGAGAGCCCTAGCCCGGTGCCACCCGTCTCGCGTGAGCGAGCAGGATCCACGCGATAGAAACGTTCAAAGATGCGATCTTGTGCCTCTTCTGGAATTCCAATGCCTTGATCTGCCACAACTATTTCCACAATATCGTCGTTGATAGTGACCGAGATAGAAACCTTCGTATTCTCCGGTGAATAGTTAATTGCGTTCTCAAGCAGATTGTGAATAGCCATAATCAATTGTTCGTTATCGCCAAGCACGACCACCTCTGGAATATCTTTAGCGCTGACTGATATTCCTTTAGCTTCAGAGGTTGTCTTGACCAAGTCGATTGCCTCATTGATTAGATCAGCAACGTTATTCTCAGTTGCAACTTGCAGCGGATCGGAATCCTGGAGCCTAGAGAGATTGATGATTTCTTGCACAAGATCGGTAAGTCGCTTGGCTTCAAGCTGCATACGAGTAGCAAATTTGACGACTGATTCGGGTTCATCGGCTGCCGAGAGCACTGCTTCACTTAAGAGTGAGAGCGCACCGATTGGGGTCTTTAGTTCATGTGAAATATTTGCCACAAAGTCTCTGCGCACTTCATGCACACGCTCTGCTTCACTTTCATCACTCAGCAGGACAACGATGTTATCGACATCTTCTAAGTAGATTGCGCGGACAGTGAGCTCTCGCATGCCTTCACCAATTGGTCCACGTGGAATTTCAATCTTTCCAATATGTCTCTGATGTGTGCGCCTTACAACGCGAATTAAGGCAACTAATTCAGGGCTGGTGATACGACCCTCGCGCAATAGGTTGAGTGTTTCAACACCATCGGTGGCAAATCGAACCACCTCACCCGGGGCGATAAGCATTGCATCTTGATCAAGTTGGGATAAGACATTGAGAAAAGTAGGCGAAATATCATCTACGACAACGTCATTTTCATCGCGACGAAACCACATGGCAATAGCCTAACCTCTGTATGGGACGGTTTACCTTCCGTTAACCTCCAGTCATTGCGAAATTCACCCGGTTCGCCTACCTTGTCCTCCATGGCACTCATCCGGTCGGTCTTTCAAGAGGAGCTCGACGGGGTATCACAGTCACTTGTTGATCTTTCAAATATGGTCTCTGACGCTATTCATAGCGCCACGCAGGCACTGATTGAAGCCGACCTTAAAATTGCCGAAGAAGTTATTTCTAATGATGAAAAAATCGATCTCTATCAACATGATTTAGATACACGCATCATCGACATTATTGCTCGCCAGCAACCAGTTGCATCCGATTTACGTGCACTCGTGACCGCCCTGCGCATGAGTGCGGATTTAGAACGGATGGGCGATCTGGCACACCACGTTGCAAAGGTCGCCCGACTTCGCCATCCTGAGAAGGTTATTCCGGCGGAACTCAATGATTTGGTGAACCACATTGGTTCCGTTGCAGAAAATATCTCTCGCAAGATCCCTACCGTGATTGAAACCCGCGATACCGATTTGGCGCTTCAGCTGGAAAAAGATGACGATGAAATGGATAAATTGCATCGTCAGCTTATTGGGCTACTGACCAATAACAGTTGGAAGCATGGCGTTGAAGCAGCCGTGGATGTCACCTTACTTGGTCGCTATTTCGAAAGATTTGCAGACCATGCAGTTTCTGTCTCCCGCCGTGTCTATTTCTTAGTTACAGGAACTTTCGCTAACTCAACTCGCTAGACTTCGGCAGTGAGATTAGGCGTACTCGATGTCGGTTCAAATACGATACATCTGCAAGTAGTTGATGGCCACTTAGGTGCCCCACCAGTTCCTAACTCTTCCCATAAATCAATCATTCGTCTGACTGAATATCTTGATGATTCAGGTGCCATTACTCAACTGGGCATTGAGAAAATCACAGATGCAATTCTGACTAATCTCAAAGCTGCCGAACATCTTGAAATTGATGAACTGCTGGCATTTGCTACCTCCGCTATTCGTGAAGCTGTGAACTCTGATGAAGTCTTGGCACATGTGAACCGCGAATGCGGAATTGATTTGCAGGTACTAAGTGGCGAGGAAGAGGCGCGATTTACATTTCTAGCAGCACGACGTTGGCTCGGATGGTCTGCCGGAGATTTATTGGTTCTAGATATCGGAGGAGGCTCACTAGAAATCGCTCGAGGCACCGATGAGAACCCGGCATTTAAGACATCGCTGCAATTGGGTGCTGGCCGCCTTACTCGAAAGTTCTTAAAAGGAGATCCCTTTACTGCGAAGTCGCTACGAGCACTTGAAGAGTATCTAAGCGACGCGATTGCCCCACTCTCACAATCCTTATCAACCTTTGAAAAAGATGTGGCAACCGGAACAAGTAAAACTTTTAGAACACTGGCAAAGATTGCAATCACACTCTTTCCAAAATTTGGCCCACACCTGACCTACAGCGCACTAGAAGCAATGGTGCCAAAGTTGCAATCACTTGATATTGAGGGCAGAAAAGCTATGCAATCGATCTCGGCAGAGCGTGCCCCACAGATAGTTGCCGGAGCAATGGTGGCAAAAGAGTTAATGAGGACTCTTAATCTGCAAGAGATTCAGATTTGCCCATGGGCGCTGCGTGAAGGCATTGTTTTACATCGCCTCGATTGGATCGAGCGCTAACTCTTAGCTAGTGGGATAAATCAGTTGGAGATGCTTAAGTAATCAAGTCCCACAATTTCACCGCGCACGCGATGAACAATCCAGGCATCGCCCGGCTCAAGTTTGATTAAGTCCTTATTTTTTAACTTGGTATTGAGTATGCCGCGGAGCATTGATGGAATCACAGGATTATGGCTGCAGATGAGAATGTTCTTCTCATCTTGCTTGAGCGCATTGGCGAAGATAATTGCCTTCTCCGGATTGGCTTCAAAACTCTCTTCATTCAAGCTCGGCACAGCGGTAATCGATAATCCGCGAGTATGAGCAAGTGGGGTCACAGTCTGCACGCAACGTGTGTAATCCGAAGTGTAGAGCTCATCGATCGCAAAGGGCTCTAATTGTTTGATTAAGAGTTGAGCTTGATCAAATCCGGTTTCATCAAGTGTGCGAAGTGAATCTTCTTCATCCCAATCACCACGCTCGAGCGACTTTGTATGGCGCAAAATGATCAAGGTATCTGTGTGTTGTTCTTGGCTCATAAATGTTTCAATGACTGATTTATCAGAGTCGTGGGTTGCGAGTTGGTGCGCATCTGAGGCCGCGAGCCACTGGATTTGATCGACTTCTTCATTGGGGATAAATTCACTTTTATTGAGCGCACAGTGGGCGGCCCAGTACTTCACTCGTTTCTGTTGTCCTGATTCTTCGTATTCAACAAAACCTAGTTCGCGTGTAAATGAAGCCCGCATTCCAGTCTCTTCTAAGACTTCACGGTATGCGCATTGCAGTGCGGTCTCACCTATTTCAATCTTGCCCTTAGGTAGTGACCAATCGTCATATCGTGGGCGGTGAATCAGCGCTAGCTCGATAGCTAAATCAGAATTCTCGCGCCATAAAAGAGCTCCCGCTGCTCTAATCATGAGCGGTTGTGTCTGTCGACGAAGTGATCCTGGAAGCTAACCAGGTAATTTCCATCGTGATCTTTGATGTTTCGAACCCAGCTATTTTCGTTGGTAAGTTTCCAGGTTGAATACTTATCTGAGACAGAGTCATCCAGAATGGCAGCCAGTCGCTGCTTATGCTTTTCAGATTCGATAAGAACCAGTGATTCAACGCGGCGATCGAGGTTTCGATGCATCATATCCGCGCTACCAATAAAGTAATCTTCTGCTCCACCGTTGCGGAAGTAGTAGATGCGAGAGTGCTCTAAGAATCTTCCTAAAATTGAGCGGACTTTAATGTTCTCCCGGCGGGCTTGGGTGTTTAAGCGAATTGAGCAAATCCCGCGGACAACAATTTCAACTTTAACTCCGGCATCAGCTGCTTCATAGAGGTGGTCGATAATCTCTTCATCAAGAAGTGAGTTGAGTTTGAATCTAATCCACGCTGGCTTACCATCGAGATGATTGCGAGTCTCGCGCTTAATCCGAGCAATCAGCCCCTTACGCATACTGTGAGGAGCAACGAGAAGACGTGAATACTCATGTTTGGTCGAGTATCCGGAGAGTTCATTAAACAGACGTGAGAGATCTTCACCAAGTACGGGATCAGCGCTAAGGATCCCAAGATCGTCATAGAAGCGGGCGGTCTTTGGGTTGTAATTTCCGGTGCCCACATGGCAGTAACGACGCAAGGTGTCGCCTTCTTCACGAACCACCAGTGATAACTTTGCATGTGTCTTAAGACCCATAAGTCCATAGACAACGTGCACACCGACTTCTTCTAACTTTCTGGCCCAACGCACATTTGCCATTTCATCAAAACGAGCACGGATTTCAATCACCGCAAGTACTTGCTTACCCGCTTCCGCAGCCTCAATCAGCGCCTGCACGATGGGTGAATCACCAGAAGTTCGATAGAGAGTCTGCTTAATAGCTAGAACGTGTGGATCGCGTGCGGCATTTTCCAGGAAATTCACCACTGAGGTAGTAAAGGATTGATATGGGTGGTGCAGCAGAACTTCACCTTTCCGAAGAGCGGTGAAGAAAGAATCACTGGAATCTAGGTCAACATCACGTAATTCAGGTGCGGTCTCACTTCTAAATGGTGGATATTTCAGCTCCGGGAAATCAAGATCGGCAATCTGATTAAGGCTGCGAAGATCTAGCGGTGAGTCATATTTTAAAACATCGATAGGTTCAATTTTTAACTCATCCATTAATTCGTTTAGAACTTCAGGTTGAATCACCTTATCCACCTCAAGGCGAACCGGAGGCCCAAAGCGACGACGAGTAAGTTCTTTCTCCATCGTTTCCAGGATGTCATCAGTCTCATCTTCATCGAGATCAAGATCTTGATTTCGGGTCACCCGGAAGAAGAAGTGGTCTTTCAGAGTTACGCCCGGGAAAAGCTCAGAGAGGTGTTCGGCGATCAGTTCATCAATGAGCACAAAACGTATGGTGGATTTATCTGAAGTGCGAATAAAGCGGGGAAGATTGGTCGGGATCTTTACTCGAGCAAAGCTAATGTCTTGATCCTCACTGGATTCGATATTGATACCGATATTAAGTGATAACCCGGAAATATATGGAAATGGGTGTGATGGATCGACAACCAGGGGAGTTAGAACTGGAAAGACTCGCTTGTCGTAGTAATCCTTAAGATGTGCACGTTCGTCATCTGTCAGTTCTTTAATTTTACAAAATTCAATTCCATGGGTGGCAAGTTCAGGGATGATGACATCTTTAAATCGCTCGGCTTGGATGTTTACCAAGTTCTGCGTGCGTGAAAGAACCAGCTTGAGTAATTCTCGTGGTGTATATCCGGCAGAGTTGGGTGTAGTCACACCGCGCTCAATCTTTGCTTTCAGTGATGCCACGCGCACCATAAAGAATTCATCTAAATTTGAAGAGAAGATAGATAAAAAGCGCACTCGCTCCAGCAGTGGAATCGTTGGATCTTCAGTGAGTTCCAGGACGCGGGTATCGAAATCAAGCCAGGTTAATTCCCGATCCTGATAATTCGCTAACTGTTCTCTCACGGCCTAAGAATGTCCTATTTCGGTAAATGGTAGGTGACTACCTGATGAACTACTCATTTTAATGGAATCTGCGCTCAATGGGAAAAGTACGTTGAGCGTGAGCGCAGCTAGAACGTTGCGCGAAGTTGATCAAGCGCTCTTTGCACAAAGACTGAAGTCTCCAGCGGAAGCACCCAACTCTCTTGACCTTGCATCCTCTTGCCAAAATTTTCAATCATGAGTTGATATGGATCTACTGCTTCAAATTCTTCAAAGTTATCACCTAAGCGCAATTGACTTGGTGAGTTCCATGAAGTGAATGCTTCTTTGCCAACAAGTTCAACTGATTCTTTCTCGCCGTGCACAATCAAGCTTTGATTTTCTGGCAGTTCAAAGGAAGCCACACCTTGTGCAGTAATTGAGCCAGCAAAGCGCATCTGCCAACTACTAGTCAGATCAATTCCTGTCGGCCCTGTTGTGACATCACAGCCTTCGATCTCCATCTGCGCGTTATCACCAACTAAGGCCGCCATTGCATGGAGTGGGTACACGCCAACATCAAATAGCGCTCCGCCCCCCATAGCGGGTGATAGTCGATAGTTTCCATCAATGCTTGCTGGAAAGGTAAATGAAGATTCAATCGATAGTAACTTTCCGATGTTTCCAGCTTTCACATAATCAATCATTCGTGCCATACGTGGATGCCAACGTGACCACACTGCTTCAACGAGTAGTCGATCATTTCCACGGGCTGCCTTCACCATGAGTTCAACTTCACTTGAGTCCATAGCAAAAGGTTTTTCACATAAGACATGTTTACCTGCATTAAGTGCGGCAACGCTCCACTGGCAATGTAAGTGATTGGGCAGGCTGATATAGACGGCATCAACTAATGGATCATTGATTAGCGCTTGGTAACTCTCGTGAACTGTTACCGGATTGAGAGCCCGTGATCTCGCTGGGTCTCGACTAGCAACTGCTTGCACGATTGCACCCGATGCTGCATGCATCGCTGGTGCGATTGCTTTAGTTGCAATCCAGCCGGCACCAATCAGCCCCCAGCGAATCTTTGTCACCGCAGTAGTGAAGGTGTCACGGAACGACCGTTAGATTGCGCTGACTCTTCAGCTGCCTGCATGATTGCAACAACATCACGGGATTGAGCAGTAGTCACACTCATCGGAGTCTTGTGGTTTAAATATTCGACAACACCTTTATGAAATGAATAGGGAGTAGGGGCGGTATTTGTGATTACCTCCGATGTGCCATCGGCGCGATGAATAGTCAGGATGGCAGGTAAATCAGCGGGTGATGAGCCAGCTGCGGGATCCCAATTACCGATAATCGCGCCGGTAGTTCCTAATACATAGAACTTTGGTTTACGAGCTGCGGCAAGATCTGAATTAGTAAATGTGGCACGCACACCATTTGCGAAGGTGATTGAAACATCGGCATGGTCAGCATTTGTCACATGAGTCCAAAGACGCTTCTGGTTAACTCCGGTGACCGAGTCAATCTTTCCTGGAATGATCGCAAGAATCTGATCAATGAAGTGACTGCCCCAGTCAAAGATTGCACCGCCGGATACATCGACCATTGAGTGCCAGTAGGAACATGGCTTGGAGTAACCACCGACAAAGCTCTCATAGGAGAAGATTTCACCGATACTTCCATCATCAATGAGTTTCTTCATTGTTACAAAATCGGCATCAAAGCGACGGTTCTGATAGACAACGAGTAGTAGCTTCTTTGTGGCTGCCAACTCCATCAATTCATCACACTCTTGCAGCGTCAGCGCCATAGGTTTTTCCAAAATCACATTAATTCCGCGAGTTAGTGACTCCTTCGCCCATTGGTAATGGCTGTTGGGTGGAGTTGAGATAACAACGAGTTCAAGTAGCCCAGAATCCAGCATCGCAGTTGAATCAGTGAAGGTTGTTACATCAGGTGCCAGCACTTGCGCAGCCGCCAACCGCTCAGGATTTGTATCAGCTACGGCTGCAAGATGCAGAGCTGGGGTTGCTGCGATTGCGCGATTGTGTTCATCACCAATAGCGCCGTATGCAAGCAAGCCAACGCTGATTGCTCTAGAACTCTCGGACATTAAAACCCCTTTTAATTATTCATTAATGCGTTTTGAGTGAGGCGGGTCGGGCTCGAACCGACGACGACCAAATTATGAGTTTGGGGCTCTAACCAACTGAGCTACCGCCTCGTCCGGCGCAATCTTACGGGGTGGGGCGCAATTATCGAGCCAAGGATTTCTACTCGTCTATCAAGAGTTGTAAAACGACTTTAGATGCTGGAGCGCAGGGCTTTACCCGCGCCCACTAAATGGCATCTTGGTAGCCATCACAGTTATAAATGGCACATTTGTAGTCAAGGGCAAACTAGCCATGAAAGCCACGGCATCTGCAACATTTTGCGGATCTATCGTTGGCTCAATCTTCGTTGATCCATCTGCTTGAGTTGCGCCAACTCGCATTACTTCAGCCATATCTGTATTGGCATTACCAATATCTATTTGACCAACGGCGATATCAAAAGCGCGACCATCGAGTGAGGCGGTCTTGGTAAGTCCGGTCACTGCATGTTTTGATGCGGTATATGCCGAGGAATTTGGGCGAGGAATTTGGGCAGAGATAGAACCGTTATTGATGATGCGCCCACCCATCGGTGATTGAGTTTTCATGAGTGCAAATGCTTGTTGGGTGCAGTAGAAGACACCAGAGATGTTTACATCCACTACCTTCTGCCAATCTTCGACTTTTACATCCTCTAACGGAACTCCCGGAATAACTACCCCAGCATTATTAAAAAGTAGGTCTACGCGGCCGAAACTACTTTTGACTTGAGCAAAAAGAGATTTAACGGATTCGGGATCACTCACATCACAGACAATGCCAACTGACTCACCGCCTGCTTCTTTAGCAACAGCGTCGATTGCAACCTTGTCACGTCCTGCGACAACGACTACCCAACCCTGCTTTGCCAAAGTAATGGCAGTGATACGACCCACACCACGACCTGCTCCTGTTACGACTGCAATCTGCTTCATTTGTTCTGCCCCGGAATCTTTCCACCTAGTTCGTCATCAATATGGACCTGAATAATCTCATCAAGTGTGTTTTCAGCGTTAAAACCAAGCGACCTAGCTCTGGCACTTGTAATGTCGGGGAAGTTCCAGTTAGAGAGCATTTTTTCGATCACAGGATCAGGCTCATCTTTGATTAGTGCAACAATCTCATCTCCTGCCACCCTGCGAAGTGCATCAATCTCATCGCCGACCGTGCCCCAAACCCCAGGCATCATCATTGCTCTGTTATCACCGAGAACCGATGTATCTAAATTCGCTGCATGGATAAGAAAGCCAACTGCCGAACGAGGTGAAGCGAAATAGTTAGTAGCACTCTTTGAAGCAGGAAGTATGGCCTCTATTCCAACAAGTGGCTCGCGCAGAATGTTAGAGAAAAATCCAGAGGCAGCCTTATTAGGTTTTCCTGGACGAACGCAGATTGTGGGAAGTCGAAGACTTACCCCGTCGACAAACCCCCGACGGCTATAGTCGTTGAGAAGAAGTTCTGCGATTGCTTTCTGAGTTCCATAACTAGTCCGAGGCTGCAAGTGAAAATCATCATGAATGATCTCTGGATATGGCCCGCCGTAAACGGCTACCGAGGAGGTGAAGACCAATCGAGGCAGGTAACCATTACCGGTAAGACGAATTGCCTCAAGGATATTCTTAATTCCTTCTACATTAACGCTGTAACCCTTTTCGAAATTAGCCTCTGCCTCTCCTGACACAACGGCAGCGAGATGAAAAATTACATCTGGCTTATCTGTAATGAGAGATTGTGCAATCGCGGGGTTTGTAATATCTGCAACTTCTGATTTTATTGGAAATTTTGCCGTGGTAGATAACGCTGGTACAGCAAAGGCATCAGCCAGCGTAAGTTCAGCAATCTCTCGATTACCGAGCTTGCCCGAAAGCGCTAGTTTGTGGGCCAATTTCTGCCCGACCATGCCACCACCACCGATAATCAAAATTCTCATATCTTTACCCTAGGGGAAAAGTTTAAGTTTTCCAAGGAAAACTTCTGCTGGGTGCAATCATGCTTCTTAAATCAACTTATGAGTTCATCGCTCCTGTTGTTGTTTTCTTAACTTTTCAGAAAGCGTCCTACATCAATGGGCGAATAATTGTCGTTGATGGTGGAGCAACTATTGATTTAAGAGTGTAGAAAGAGCGAATTTTCCAGATGAAATCACCTGCAGTGAGTTCAACGCTTTTCCATTAGCCAATCTCGCCAGTTGGCCACCTGCTCTTCAATGAGAATTGATTCCCCTAAGCCCCTTGGAATTCGCGCATCATGCTCTGGGATATAGGGGATAGTGATGGGCTTTTTCGCTAAATCTGCGCTGAGATTCTTTACTGGCTTTGAAAAAACTTTACCTACAAGCTCTGCCCAATGGAGGAGTTCCTTGCCCTTATCTGAACCAATATGAAACGTACCTGGTTGGCCCAGTCCCAAGACGTAGATCAAGGTGCTAGCCATGTCAGCGGCGTATTCGTACGATCTCACAGTAGCTGGGTTAACTGAGAGGTTTATTTCATCTTCATACATTCCCGAATACATAAAATTACCTATGGAGTAATGCTCTTGAAGTGGCACTCTCGGGCCCATAAAAGAGAAGAGCCTGGCGTTAATTCCTTTCACTGTCCCTTCGATAGTGGCAGCCTCAATCAATTTCTCTGTTTCAATTTTTGCTCTCGCATACTCGCTATCAACTACATCAGAGGGTGCAAGATCTTGTCTTGGCCAACTGAGGGGAATGTTCTTGAGGGAACTTGGCGATTTCTCGTAGATAGCACCGGAACTCGTATGTAAAAAAATCGGTGGGGTATCTTGTTTTTTCGCAATCTCGAGTAAATTTTGAGCACCGATAACGCTTGACTCAAAGACATTTCCTAGGTCACCAGCCCGAGTTGCGGTAGTTGTCGGAGTAGCGGCATGAACAACGTGAGTAAAGCTACCTGCAATTTTTATCTGCCTACGTATATCTGACTCAATGATGTGGACATTCTTCTCTGACGCCAAATCAATCCAACTATCAATTTTAGATGCATTGCGAGTAATTCCGGTGATTTCAATCTTCATTCCAAACTCTTTATTGATATGCATCAATGAATCAAGTAACCAAGATCCTACAAATCCAGTTACTCCAGAGATCAGAAACGAAGCCTTCTCTAGATTAATGTTATTTTCTTGGAAATACTTTGCAACGATATCAAGATCGGCTTGAGGCAAAGATTTCATATGCTAATACTATGTCCCATAGGAATAAGCTCACCAAGGAAGTTCAATTGATTTAAACAGGTCGTGAAGTATCACGTGCCTCATAGCGAGTTGGAAGGCTGATGGTTTTTGGTTTCTCTCCGCTGAGAAGACTGAGCATGAGATCTGCCGCGGTGAGTCCAAATAATTGATAGTCACGCGATACTGTTGAAATTCTTGGTCTTAGTACCCGTAGCCAAGGCAAATCATCACCTGCGACAAGAGATAAATCTTGACCGGGAGTTAATCCCATTTCAGAAAGACATTCAAGTACGCCAATAGTGACATCCACGCCACCAGTAATGATGGCAGTTGGTCGCTTGGATTTGGGCAAATTCATTAACTCTTTGGTTTTCGCCCTAGCATTTGATGCGGAAGGAATTCCTGTGATTGGTGCAGCAAATCCATTTTTTATCTTCGATTCCTTAAGCGCGTCATTGAATCCCTTACAACGCTCACGAGTTGGGCGAATACCAGCGGTACCGGTTATAAGTGCAATATTGCGATGGCCCAGGGCGATTAAATCTTTTGTTGCAGATTGCAAGCCAGTTGCGTGATCAGCAAATACTCTTCCGGCTACCAACTTAGAGAAATCGCGATCAAGCAAGACAACTGGATTATTAAACGCAGCAATTGACTTACGAATCGCATCTGATTTATCTGTTGCTGTTGCCAGGAAAAGAGCGTCTACCCGCTTTTGAGCAAACATCTCGATCATCTTCGAATCGCCCTGGGCATCGCCTGCGCTGTTCATGATGAGCAAGTTGTAGCCTGCCTCCGACATTGAACTCACCATGGCTTTAATCATTTCGCCATAGAAGTAATTAGAGAAGTCTCTGACCATGAGTCCAACTGTTCGAGTTGTGCCTGTGCGAAGACTCTGCGCAACAAGATCGGGCTGGTATCCGAGTTTTTTAACAGCTGCTTCGACTCGCAATCTCATGCTTGGACTGACACTTGGATCATTGCTAAAAACTCTAGATACCGATGACACTGCAACTCCGGCAGCGTTAGCAACATCATGAATCGTTACCCTTGGTGAATCCGCCATAGCAATTCCCTTTAATCGGTCTCGGAGAAGAGATGGAACTTAAATGGCCCCACTCGGACTGTCACTATTATTCACTACTGACGGTATCGATCAACAACTTCTTCCCGGACTTCAATTCCCAGGCCTGGTCGCGTGGTTGGCGGATAGAGCCATCCATCGACATGTTCGATTGGATTTTCAACAAGTTCATGCTGCATCGGATTACGAAGTGGTTTTAGCCCAAAGAGCTTGCAGGAAGGCGAGCTAAAACTTACAGCCAGGCTTGCCGCTGTCACAATTGCCGATGACCATGCATGAGCATTACCTTGTCTCTTGTAATGCTCCACTCGATCACAAACTTTTTTAAATCCAGTTATCCCCTCAGCGCGAGCTGGATCGACACCAAAGACATCGCAGGTGCCCGTCTCTAGGATTCGCTCGTAACCGGCAACATTCCATTCCCGCTCTCCGTAAGCGATAAGTGTTTGAGTTTTAGCTCTGAGTGAGGCATACCCTTCCGGATCCCAAGCGCCTAGAGGTTCTTCAATCCACTCCAAGTTGTATTCATCAAAAGCTTGTACTCGTTTAACCGCTGTAGCGACATCCCATTTGATTGCGATACCGCAATCCAGCATTATTTTTTTATCGTCCCCTACAGCTTCTCGCATCGCTTTCATGTACTGGACATCGCGATCGTGCTCGTAACCCAACCGGGCATTTCCGCGCTTACCAAGTCCGACTTTCATGCCCTTCATTCCAGTAGAGAGCCACTCGATTGCTTCATCGGCCATTGCTGGAATTGATTCATGATGGGCATGCGAGTCGGCTATCGCGGGAAGGCGTTCATGAACGGATCCACCCAGGAGTTCAAGAACGCTCTTGCCTAAAATCTTTCCTTTTAAATCCCAAAGGGCGATATCGATTCCCGAGATTGCATAGGAGGCGATTCCGCCGCCATAGCCATACCACCAAGCCCGATCTTTCATCTGACGCCAGAGGGCTTCAGTGTTTACAGGGTCGCTACCGATGAGCAGTTCGGCCATGCCGGTGATAATTGCAGCGGTGGCCGGGTTTGCCTCTGGAAATTGCGTGATTGACTCGCCCCAGCCGACAACCCCCTCATCCGTCGTAATCTTCACAAGGCAGAGATACCTGGTGGCGTCGTAGTCATTGGGCTCAGGGTAGGCGACTGGAATTGGCTCAACTTTAACTATTTTCATCAGAATTCCTTTTTTTGAGCGTATCGGTAACGATTCCTAGGCTAGCAGAAAGAGATAGTCTGAAGATATAGCGTTTACCTATTGACTTTCAGGTGATAAAGGTCTGAACTACACCTAGTTTCTTTTGGAAACGATTCTAGAATCAAGGGGGAAAGATGAAGAGTTTGACGAAGACAGTCTCAGTACTCGCCGTGGCCTCACTGCTTGGAATGGGTTTAAACACAACTAGCGCACAAGGCGCTGAAGTTGTGATCGGAATGAGTTCACCATCTCTTGCAGATGCCGGGCAGCAAGTAATTGCAGCTGGCGTTAAGACCTGGGTGGCAAAGCAAGGCTGGACACTCGTTGCTAAGAACGCAAATGGTGTCGCCAAAGATCAGGCAACACAAATTGAAGCACTAATTGAGCAAAAAGTTAGCGCGATTATCATGGTTCCAGCAGATGCAGCAGCAATTTGCGCACCTATAGCTAAAGCTGAAGCAGCTGGAATTCCTGTCTTCGCAATCGACAGATTGCCAGATGGCTGCAAAGTTGCCGCAACTGTGTTGGCAGATAATTACCTAGCTGGCCAAGACTCCGGTAAGGCAATGGTCAAGCTTCTTACCAAGAAGTATGGATCAGCTAAGGGCATCGTCCTTCAGATTCAAGGCGACATGTCAAGTATTACTGCTCAAGACCGTGGAAGCGGATTTGATGATGTTATTAAGAAGTATCCAAAGATAACTCACATCAAGAAGCCAACTAAATGGACTGAGGCAGAATTCTCCAAGGCCACACGTGACGTTGCATCAACTAAGAAACTTGATGGTATCTACATGCACTCCGACTGCGTCGGTTCTGTTGTAGTAACAACGGCGCTGAAATCCGTTAATAAGCTCTTCAAGCGTGGAAATGCAAAACACATATTCCTTGCTGGAGTAGATGGATGCTCAGCCACAATGAAGGTCTTCCGCGATGGCTATTTTGATGCAACCTCAAGTCAGGCACTACCTGATTTCGGGTCAGTAACAAATCTTGTCAAGATTGTCCTCGAAGGTGGTTCAATCTCTGAAGGCGCTTTTGCTGCTGACGGAGCTTCAGGACCAATCGCTGGAAAGATCAAGAACGGCCCAGCTGGCCCAACATTGGCGTTGAAGACAATTCCTGTTACACCGGAAAATGTCGACAACCCAGCTTTGTGGGGTAATGCTAAGTAGTTAAGTTAAAAGTTCTCCTCGGAGAGATTAGCAATAATCTCTCCGAGGAGAATTAACACTTTTATAGGGATGATTGGCGTAGTCTTTTAATAATTAGTTGCTTGGAAAAGGATTCGTCTTGAAGAATGAAATGTGCTTGGAAGCTATTGAAGCTACCAAGATCTATGGCAAGACAACGGTTTTGCAGAACGTATCTATGAATGTTTCTAAGGGAGAGATTCATGGGCTTGTTGGTCGCAACGGTGCCGGGAAGTCCACGCTAGTAGGTGGCATAACCGGACTTGTAACGCTAGACCACGGTCATGTAATTTTTGATGGCCTAAAACTTGAACCAGGCAATCCTGAATTTGCACTCAAGGCTGGCATCGCACTTGTTCCTCAACAAATGAGCTCATTCCCTACTCTTTCGGTAGGGGAAAATTTATTGGTTGGCCGCCTGCCTATGGGTAAGCACGGTTTGGTTAATTGGACACAAGTCTGGGAGATGGCTGAGATATCCTTAAAATTAGTTGGTCTTGATGTTGATCCAAGAGTCCGTATGGCAAGCCTCGGAGTTGCATCCCGACAGATGATTGCAATTGCGCAGGCACTATCTCGATCTGCAAAACTTATAATTCTTGATGAACCAACTGCAGCCTTAGCAAAACCTGAAATTGATAGACTCTTCAAACTGATAAAGAATTTGTCTGACTCCGGTGTCTCAATAATTTATATTTCACACCACCTTGAAGAAGTTTTTGCTATTACAGAGAGAGTGACAGTCCTACGAGACGGCTTATCGCGAGGGACTTTTCAAACTTCTAAAATTTCATCCGATGATTTAATTAGAGAGATGGGTGCTAGTTCTGCGCTAACAAAAAGAGCTCGTAAATCAGAGAATCATCAATCAGATTCGGATCTCGAAAAAAGCATAGTTTTACTTGATGTAAAAGATTTAAGTAAAGAAAATGCTTTTAGCCAAGTCTCCCTCACAATCCGATCTGGTGAAATTGTTGGATTAACCGGGCTAGAGGGATGTGGAAAGCATGAATTAGTTCAGACACTTTACGGTTTGCAAGGGTCGACATCTGGTAGCGCTGAATATGGTGGTGCAAGTAGCGTTGCAGAGCGCCCCAAAGAAGCGATTTCACGGGGAGTGGGGTATTTATCCCAGGACCGTCGAGGAGAGAGTGTATTCGAAAAATTCAATGTTGCAGATAATCTAACGATGACAGTTCTTGATAGGTTACAAAATAAATGGGGCATTCAATTTCCAAGTAAGGCTAGAAAAGTAGCTAAGGATGCAATTAATACTTACAGCATTGTTTGCACGGGTCCCGACCAAAAAGTCGGCACACTGAGTGGAGGCAACCAGCAAAAGGTTGCGCTTGCCAAAATGTTGCAGACCGGTCCATCTTTGCTACTACTTGAGGAGCCGACGCAAGGTGTTGATATTGCAGCCAAAGCGAGCATTACGACCATCATCGCAGAGGCTTGCGAGCGGGGCGCAGGAGTGCTACTCATCTCAGATGAAATAGAGACTCTCTTGCAAGTAACAGACCGAGTCATTGTTTTATATAAGGGCAGTAAAGTAAACGAATTTGACACTGAAGATTTAGATGGCGAAACACTTATCCGAGCAATCGAAGGGATCAACGCATGAAAAGATCAACATGGATCAACAGATTGGTTGACCATCTAATTTGGGTTGTGTTAGCTGTAACAGTTGTGGTGATTGGCCTGACAATTGAAAACTTCTTCCAGTTTAGTAATCTTTCTAATGTGCTGCTTCACGGCACAGTCCTGGGTCTTTTATCTATTGCTGCCGCAACGGTAATTATCGGCGGAGATCAGGATCTCTCACTCGGTGTGAATATGGGTTTTGTTGGTTATCTGGTTGCCTGGATATCTTTAGGCGACGGAGATGTCGGTAGTGGTTGGAGTGTAAATCCAATTCTTGCAGCATTTATTGGTATTGCCGTGGGTGTTGGAATTGGATGGGTAAATGGCTCATTAGTAACTCGACTTAAGATGGATAGTTTCCTTGTAACTCTCGGAAGTCTTATTGTTTTGGGTGGACTTACCTATGTGTTAAATCAGGCCAGAACTTTGAACGGAATCGACCCGACCCTCTTGTTTTTAGGAGGAGAGAAATCATTTGGAGTTCCTAACTCAGTAATTCTTACTGCCTGCGCCTTTGGACTTGCGGTAATAATCTCTCGCTTTACCAGTAGTGGACGTCGTCTTTATGCAGTGGGAAGCAATGCAGTAGCTGCACGAGCTGCAGGTATTGATCCAGGTGCGGTAAAGCGTCGCATGTTTATGGTTGCCGGAGGCGTTGCCGGCGTTGCCGGGTTGCTCATCATCGGAGAACTTGGATCAGCGCCAGCAAATGTTGGTCAAGGTGTGATTTTTGAAGTATTTGCTGCGACAGTTATTGGTGGGGTAAGTCTTTCCGGAGGACGTGGGTCTTACTTCGATGTCTTAGGAGGAGTGCTTTTATTATCAATAATCGCAAATGCTCTAAACCTCACTACTATCGATCCATTCTGGGTAGAACCTATTCGAGGATTTATCATTTTGTTCGCCGTCTTCTTGGACTCACAGCGTGAGACTTTGCGCATGTGGCTCCTAAAGCATGCAAAATCCTAAGGTTGCGATGAAAGCACTTTTTATCACTGCTCCTCAAAAGTGGGAAATTTTAGAAGTTCCTACTCCTGAAATTACTGAAAGCGAAGTGCTTCTTCGCGTTGGCTTTGTCGGACTTTGCGGTACTGACTTGGAGCTACTAAACGGAAAGCATCCATATTTTTCAACAAATAACGCTTCGTTCCCAATGCAAATTGGGCATGAGATGAGCGGAACAATTGTTCAATCCATGGATCCAGCTTTGCCTGTTGGCACGCAAGTGATTATGGATCCCATCGTAGGGTGCGGTAATTGTGAAGGCTGCAAAAATCGTGCGACGTGGTGTCAGGAGCGCATTGAAATTGGAGTACGACGCGGAGGACCTGGAGCATTGGCAGAGTTTGTAAAAGTCCCCGTAGGAAATGTTTATCCGATTCCACATGGGCTTTCACTTCGTGATGCAACTCTTGCAGAGCCGGCAGTTACTGCAATTAATGGCGTATCTAGAATCCAAGCCACTGGGGGTCGCGCGCTTGTAGTGGGAGATGGCACTATTGGAATAATTGCTGCGCAAGTTCTTGCCCACAGAGGCTGGAAGGTGCAAATAGCAGTTCTCAACGAAGTAAGTGCAGAGCGTGTGCGTTCGCTGGGATTTGAACCTGTCATGCCACATCAAATGGAAGGCATTTCGGTCAACGTTGTGGTTGAGGCGGCGGGCACAAATCGTTCTATCCAATCCACATTTAAGGCTGTATCTGCCGGTGGCGAGGTTGTGCTTCTTGGAGTTCCAGATAAGCCCATGGAAAGCTTTGATATTGCCGATCTGGTATTACGGGAGATCTCTATTTATGGAGTGCTCAATGGGCCTGGTCTGTATAACGAGGCACTAGAACTGATTGCCAAAGGTGTTATCCAGTCATCTAAAATTATTGATCAGGTCTTTGACTTTGCCCAGTTTGGTGATGCAATCAAGTTACTGGCTAACCCAGATAGGAAATTGCCTAAAATCCTTATTGGTATGTAGATAGCCAGATTGTCTTCAAAACCCTACGCAGACGCCGGTAATCCTTAGGCATCTTCGGGGCTCGAATAAAGGAGTAGCATCACATAAGTCCTGCCCATGATGACTTTAGGAGTTAATGATGTTTATTGGTATCCCCAAAGAGATAAAGAACAATGAATTTCGAGTCTCCACCACAGCAGCGGGAGTCCACGCACTTGTCCTCGCCGGCCACACTGTTTTTGTGGAAAAGTCAGCTGGCGTTGGATCTGCCATTACTGATGCCGAGTATGTAAAAGCGGGCGCCACAATTCTTGATACCGCAGATGACGTGTGGGCTAAGTCTGAGATGATCATCAAGGTGAAAGAGCCAATCGCCCAGGAGTACCACCGCATGCGCAAAGGACAGATTCTCTTTACCTATCTTCATTTAGCCGCATCCCGTGAATGCACAGATGCAATTATTAAATCTGGCATTACCGCCATCGCCTATGAAACTGTGGAATTTAATCGCACCTTGCCACTTCTTGCACCTATGTCAGAAGTTGCCGGACGGATGTCTATTCAAGTGGGTGCAACTGCGTTGCAGAGCCCCAATGGCGGTCGCGGCGTATTACTTGGGGGAGTGCCAGGAGTCGCGCCAGGCAAGGTAGTTATTTTGGGTGGTGGAAGTGTTGGTGTATCTGCGGCATCCATGGCGGTTGGTCTGCGCGCCGATGTCACGTTACTTGATATCAACCTAAAGCGGCTGGCAGAAATTGATGACATATTTCAGGGCCGAGTAAAGACAGTCGCATCATCACCGTACGCAATCGAAGAGTATGTGACTCAAGCAGACCTTGTTATCGGCGGCGTACTTATTCCTGGTGCTGCAGCACCTAAGTTGGTAAGCGATGCCATGGTGGCCAAGATGAAGCCCGGTTCAGTTCTGGTAGATGTTGCAATCGATCAAGGTGGGTGCTTTGAAGGTTCGCATCCAACTACTCATGCTGATCCAACATTTAAGGTGCACAACTCACTGTATTACTGTGTTGCCAATATGCCTGGTGCTGTGCCAGCCACTTCTACCGCGGCACTTTCAAATGCAACACTTAAATACTCACTCGCCTTGGCAAATAAAGGTTGGCAGCAAGCGATAGCTGACGATGCTGGATTAGCTGCGGGGCTCAATGTTAATGAGGGAAAAATTATGTATGCCGCAGTTGCTGCTGCGCATAGCGCCTGATTAATTTCGCTGAAAGCCTTTTCGTCCCCAGACTTCCCATAGGCCCATAACACTCAACACAAGTGCGAACCCGAAGAGAACATCCTCAGCCGGTGCTGAGAAGAATCGCAGCCCCACAATTGAATCTGGGTTATACATGACGATATTTCTTGAGGTGAGCCACCAATTAGTCAGGAATTGGAATGGCAAGATGATTGCATAGGAAGTCCAGAATGCTGGGCGGGTAAGCATGGACGTTTTAAAGAGAAAGAGATCGGCCATGACCGCTATGGCGAAGGCGGTGATTGCGATATCAGAGTAATTCATTCGCCGAACTCATCTTTACGCCAATGTGGTTTGACGGTGGTGACGCCCTCAATGGTAAAGATAGCTGCCATTGGAATCACCATAAAGAAAATGTATTCCTCTAGCGGAATACTAAACGGGCCATAAATTCCTAATATTTGCTCGCGGTCGAAGAACCAGTGCCCTTGTGAAATTGCATAGGCATCCCATGCGAGAAACAAAATACTAATGGGCAGAACACTTATTGCAACTCGCTTAATACGACGCAAGACGCCGGTCTTTAAATAGATTTCCAGCCAAGCCGAGCCGCAGAAGGTAAATATGAGCATCGCCATATAAGACCACTGTTTCATGCCTGCATTTTTGCACATAACTCTGTGAAAAATTGCTACTGTATTCGCTATGAGCGAGACTAAATTACGGCTCTTCAACCGAGTTCGCACTCTCTCCAGCGCGGCCGTGGCCATCGCTACCGTGCTCTCACTGCTCTTCTCGCAGTGGCTCGGCACAAACTCACTGGGCTGGCAGTTAGTTCTGGCAACTATCGCACTGGCTATTGGTATTCCACATGGCGCCCTGGATCACCTGGTGACACTTCCCAAGGCAGCTCCGATCCGGATGGCGCTATTTATCATGCTCTACGTCGCTATCGCGCTGCTGGCTATTTATGCGATCTTGCGATGGAACGTGTGGGGATTCATCTTTGTTGTTCTGATGAGCGCAACCCACTTTGGAATTGGAGATGCCGCTTTCTTAAGTGAGAAAGATTCACTCGATGGCAGCTCCCGAATTCCAGCTTGGTTCTATGCTCCGGCAGCAGGCCTGCTTCCAGTTGCCATCCCACTAGTCAATAGCCGCAGCACCGATGCGCTGGAAAAAGTTAACCCTGCACTGATTAATTGGCATAGCGGTTTCACCACTGAAATTCTGATGGGAGTTGCCGTAATAACAACGCTCTCACTCTTAGCCCTTTTACAACGCAAACGCTATCGAGATGCACTCGACATTCTGCTCTTGGCCGCCCTTGCCTCATTTGCGCCACCGCTTGTGGCATTTGCCGTCTACTTTGGTTGTTGGCATGCAATGCGCCATACCGCTCGTCTTACCTCACTACTTCCTAATCCAGAGAGCGCATATCTTCGAGGGCGCCCTGGTCAGGCCTTTGCCGCAGCGGTTATTCCGGGACTACCGGCGCTAGTTGGAACTTTCATATTTGTCATTGTCTTAGCTGGTTTTTCACAACAAGATCTGAGCGATAAGTTCTTATGGTTGACCTTGGTCACAATCTGGGCCCTTACCGTTCCTCACATGATAGTCACAGCTAGGTTAGACCGCGCCGCACTCAAGAAATAAGTACTGCTTGGTTACTCTTGCGCACATGCTTAAGAAATTAATTGTTGCGCTCCTTCTTCTTAGCTCTGCGCCTTCGGCTCATGCGGCGCCTATCTATATCTTCCCGGTAGCAAATTGCGAAGTGAACTATGCCAGAGCGCATCATGACTATGCCGCGACAGATATCTTGGCTAAGGCGGGCTGTAAATTTGTAGCACCGATTAACGGCGTTGTTGATGAAGTAAATCGGGTAGATACCTGGAGAAGCCCACCCAATCTAGGAATCACGCGGGGTGGTCTATCCGTATCAATTATTGGTGAAGACGGTGTTCGTTACTACGGTTCACATCTGCGATCTATCCCGGCAAGTATTCAAACTGGTGTTTCGGTTACGGCCGGACGCGTACTCGGAGCAATTGGAGCTACTGGAAGTGCGCGCGGAACATCTCCTCATCTTCACTTTGGAATTTCTTGGCCAACACCTGCTGATACCTGGTGGGTGCGCCGCGGAGAAGTATTGCCGTGGAAATATTTAGATGCCTGGAAGGCCGGAAAAGATTTATCTCCGGTGAAGGAAGTTGCTGAGAGAAAGGCAAAAGTTGGCGAGATACCGCCACTACCTAAAAAGTAATCTGGCAAAAAAATATGGCCCGTACGATTTCTCGTACGGGCCATATTTATAAGTGAATTTAGTTAGCGTTCACTGCATCTGCCTGAGGACCCTTAGGACCCTGGACAACCTCGAATGACACTGACTGACCCTCTTCAAGGGACTTGTAACCGTTTCCTTGGATTGCTGAGTAGTGAACGAAAACATCTTGTCCGCCACCATCAACTGCAATGAAACCGAAACCCTTTTCAGAGTTGAACCACTTAACTGTACCTGTTGCCATATTTTTTACTATTCCTTCGATATGTGTAGGTGTTCGAGAATTCCTCGACCACCAGTCTTCGTCTTGCGTTCAGCCATACCGAGTAAAGAAGTAAATCTAACAACGGGTACTGATAAAGCGTCCGACTAGGGAAAAGCGTACCGGCAATAGATGGGTATTCCTATTCGTCAACAGCGCATTCCAGCTCCAGATCACGCTCAAAAAACGGCCGGGGATTCACAAAGTCAGTAGAAAGTTGTATAAATGAGGTACTCAACTACCAAAGAGTAAGCACTTGTGGATCGGGGAAGGTCGCACAAGGCAGCCTTGGTAGGAGTTTTCACATGAACGACAAACGCTACGCCGGATTACTCACGATCCACTCGGCGCCATCAGCGCTGCGCCAACACATTGAGTGGGGTCTAAATGCCATTCTTGGTTACACAGGTGAGTATTCATGGCGCGATCAACCACTAGCACCTGGCACGCTGCGCACCATTATTGAATATCGCGCACCGTTAGGCACTGCGGCAAAGATTGCGACCTCACTTAAAAATTGGCATTACCTGCGTTTTGAGGTTCAAGAATTCTGTAGCGAAGGCGCTGAACTCTTTAGATTCACTCCCGAACTTGGAATGCATCGAGCGCTCACCGATGGGACTGGTTCGATATTGATTTCAGAAAATGTGATTCGTAAGTCTTTGGAAACCTTTGATGACTTAGAAATTCGTGAGAATTTAGAGGCAGCACTCGGAAGTGCCTGGGAATTAGCGCTGGAGCCGATGCGCGGAGTTGATTTACAGGAAGTTCAAAGATTGAGAGCTATATAATCTATTCATGACAACCCAAGCACCCATGACTTCAGTCGAACGCCGCCGATCAATTCTCTATATTGCGATTGCACTTATTCTTGCAATCGCAGTCGGCGGGGGACTTGTGAAAGTCGGTGCGGGTTTTGCCGCACGCAGTGCAAATGGCATCACAGTAACTGGCTCGGCAAAAACATCAGCAACTGCCGATAACGCTGTGTGGACACTTAATGTTTCACTCGCTCGCCAAACTGTCTCTGAGGCAGTGACAAAGGTTGGTAACGATGTGGCAGCAGTAAGTGCATACCTGACAGATGGTGGAATTCCGGCAAGTGAGCTCACCCTCGGCTCCGTCTCTACATATGCCAATGAGCAGTATGTCAATGGAAATAGCACAGGCAAGATTATTAACTACCGCGCATCACGCGATGTAGTTGTCCGCTCAAAAGATGTGGAACTCATCTCTAAGTTATCTCAAGGAATCGGCACCATCTTGCAAGCGGGTGTGAGCGTTAACAATTATGGTCCGCAGTACTACCTATCAACTCTTCCTAAGTTACGCCCACAGCTATTAGAGGAAGCGATGCAGGATGCCAAGATCCGCGCAGAGGCGATTACTAAGGCTGTTGGCGGAAAAGTTGGCGGGGTGCAATCTGTGCGCTCTGGTGTATTTCAGGTGACAACGCCAGATTCAACGATGACGCAAGATATTGGTGCGTATGACACATCAAGTATTGAAAAGACTGTGACTTCTACAGTCTCAGTTACCTTCGACGTTAAGTAAGAGTTATTAGAGCGGAATATTGCCGTGAGATCCACGGCGGTATTCACTTTCACCTAATACTTTAGCGATCGCGCTGCGAGTCTTATCAGGCTCAATCATTTCATCGACCGCCCCGATTTCAATCGCGCGGGCAACACCGCCTGAAACCTTCTCGTGCTCGGCAGCTAGTTCTAACTCCATACCTTCACGTTGTGATTCTGGAAGATCTGCCAATAATCTGCGATGTAGTACGCGCACAGCAGCAACTGCGCCCATCACTGAAACTTCTGCTTGGGGCCAGGCAAAGACTCGGGTTGCACCTAGTGACTTTGAATTCATCGCAACAAAAGCTCCACCATATGCCTTGCGGGTAATAACAGTGACACGTGGCACTACAGATTCAGCAAATGCATGGAGTAACTTGGCGCCACGTCGCACGGCGCCTTCCCACTCTTGACCGATGCCGGGCAAGAAACCGGTGACATCTGCAATCACAATCAGCGGTATGCCAAATGCATCGCAGGTGCGCACAAAGCGTGCTGCTTTTTCACCAGCTGCTGAGTCAAGTACTCCACCAATAACTTGTGGGTTATTTGCGATCACACCCACTGTGCGCCCGCCAAGTCGGCCAAGAACAGTTGTCATGTTCTGTGCCCACATATCTAGTAGCTCTAGTTTTTCGCCATCGGTATCTAAAATCGCATCGACTAGCGGATGCACTTCATAGACCCGCTTCTTAGAGTCAGGCACTAAATGGGCAAGTGGAACATCTGCCACTGTTGGCGACATCAGACCTTGATTAGCAAAGAGTGAGACTAAATCTTGAATCTCGTTAAAAGCAATATCTTCGGTGGGGGCAATAACGTGAGCCACACCAGAGTTCTTACTATGTGCTTCCGGGCCACCAAGTAGCGCCATATCAACAACATCGCCGGTAACAGATTTAACGACATCAGGACCAGTAACAAAGATGCGACCTTCTGGTGCTAGGACAACAACATCTGTCAGAGCTGGGCCATAAGCACCGCCGCCTGCGGTGGGACCAACGACAAGTGATAACTGTGGAATGCGACCACTAGCTGTAACCATGGATTGAAAGACTTCACCGAATGCATTCAGAGATGCAACACCGTCGCTAAGGCGCGCTCCACCGGAATGCCAGATTCCAATAACAGGAACTTGCGCGCCCATGGCGGCGCGGTATGCCTGCACAATTACTTGCGAACCTTCAATACCGAGTGCGCCACCCTTTATTGTGGGATCGGATGCAAATACAACTACTTTATTTCCTTTTACTAAGCCGGTAGCTGCAACCATTCCGCAATCTGTGCGAGGAAGGAGTAATTCAAATGCACCGTCATCTGTAAGTCTGGCAATGCGTGCCTCAGGATCTAGCGAAGTGACTGGGAGTGTCATGGTTATAGATTAGAGCGATTTGAATGCAAGTACTACGTTGTGGCCGCCAAAACCGAATGAATCATTGAGCGCTGCGATATCTCCCGCAGGAAGGGCGCGCGGCGTACCGCGCACAACATCGACCGTCACCGCAGGATCTAAGTTTTCGATGTTAATTGTTGGGGGAGCCAGCCGCTCTTGCAGTGCTTTGACAATAAATACAGATTCAATTGCGCCAGCACCACCCAGTAAGTGACCAGTCATTGATTTTGTGGCAGAAACTGCAACGTGGTCGGCATCGGCGCCGAGCGCTTTACGAAGCGCGTTCGCCTCGGCAACATCTCCTGCTGGAGTCGATGTGGCATGAGCGTTTAAGTGAACAATATCTTTTGTAGAAAGGCCGGAATTAGCTAGCGCGAATTTAATTGCACGCTGTACCCCGCCGCCATCAGGATCAGGGGCAGCGATGTGATAACCATCGGATGTGAGCCCTTGTCCGGCTATCTCACAGTAAATCTTGGCACCACGTGCTTTAGCGCATTCATATTCTTCAAGAATAAGTACTCCGCCACCTTCACCGAGTACAAAGCCATCTCGATCAATGTCATAGGGACGAGAGGCGGCAGCTGGATTCTCATTACGAGTAGATAGCGCCTTCATCTGACCAAAGGCAGCCATTGGCAGCTGATGAATCGCTGCTTCCACACCACCGGCAACAATAATGTCGGCGCGATTACTCTTAATCATTTCGAAGGCGTAACCGATTGCTTCGGCGCCCGATGCGCAGGCACTTACTGGAGTATGAACGCCAGCCTTTGCCTGAAGTTCCAGACCAACATTTGCCGCCGGCCCATTGGGCATCAACATCGGAACAGTGTGCGGGCTAACACCGCGCGCACCTTTTTCTTTCAAGATATCAAATTGATCAAGCAGGGTGATGACGCCACCAATGCCTGATGCGATTACAACACCAAGACGTTCCTTATCAATCTCATCGGGTGAGCCAGCATCCTTCCAGGCTTCACGCGATGCTATGAGTGCGAATTGTTCAGAGCGATCAAGCCGGCGCATTTCAACGCGCTCCATCTGATCTGCAGGTTCAACTGCAACGCGCGCCGCAAAGTGAACGGGTAGGAGCTCTCGCCAATCTTCAGTGAGAAGTCGAACACCACTTTGGCCAGCTAAAAGCGCCTTCCAGGTTGTGGCAACATCGCCACCGATAGGAGTTGTTACTCCTAGGCCGGTGACGACTACGCGACGTTGTGACATAGAGCTATAAATTCTTTACCTAAGCTACTTACGCGGCAGCGTTAACGATGAAGTTAACTGCGTCGCCCACTGTTGCAAGCTCAGTTACCTTCTCATCAGGAATCTTCACACCAAAGCGCTCTTCGCAGGCAACTACAACTTCCACCATGCTCAGTGAGTCAACTTCTAGATCATCGGTGAAGCTCTTATTAAGTTCGATTGATGCAGCTGGGATACCCGCTACTTCTTCAACGATCTCTTTAATTCCTGCAAGTACATCTGCTTGTGAAAGCGCCATTATTTTTCCTTTACTTAAGTGAACCAACGTATGGGGGACAGGTGAGTAATTGTCTATGAAAAGGGGCTCTACTTCCCAGTAAATCGGTAAATATTTGGCAAAAAATTATGGTTTTGGGGGTAATTCAACGACTTGGCCCGCATAAACGAGACCTGCGCCATAGCCAATGAGCAACGCCAGTTTTCCATGTAGCTCTGGGTGTTGATCAAGCAGGACATCCATCGCAAGTGGAATTGAGGCCGCCGATGTATTTCCATTGACGCGCACATCATCGGCAATGACAACTGAATCGGGCATGCCCATCTCTTTTGCCATCGTTTCAATGATGCGCATATTTGCTTGATGAGGAATGAATGCATCGATGTCATTAACGGTAAGTCCGGCAGCCTCCAGCGCTTTCATCGCCGCTTTACTCATAGAAAAAACTGCCCAGCGATAAACTTTCTGACCTTCTTGGGAAATATTCGGCCACTTACTTCCAGCCTTTGTTAATTGTGTCTCGACATCGCGCACATCAATCCAGGAAGGATTCATCTGGATTGCATCACGGTTTTCAGCATCAGAGCCCCACTCAACTGGGCCAATGCCAGCATCACGTGATTGACCAATGACAACAGCGCCGGCGCCATCGGCAAAGATAAATGCTGTTGCCCGATCATCGGGATCTGTGAAATCTGAAATCTTCTCCGCGCCCACAACCAGCACAGTTTTAGAAGTCCCGGCCTTAATAAAATCGTGTGCCATGGCGATGCCGTATGAAAAGCCAGCACACGCGGCGTTGATATCAAAGGCAGCTGCTGTTGGATGGCCGAGTCGTTGCAAGATCGCTGTTGCGGCAGAGGGCATTTGAAAAGGGAAAGTGACGGTGGCGACGATGAGAGTATCAATATCGCTAATACTTAATTTTGCTTTTGCCAGTGCATCTTCCACAGCCCACGTTGCCATATCAAGCACAGATTCTGAATCATCTGCAAAGCGGCGGGATTCAATACCTGTGCGCTGCTGAATCCATTCATCACTTGATTCAATGCGATCAACAATTTCCGAGTTAGGCACCAATCGCTTTGGTCGATAAGAGCCAACTGAAAGTATTCTGCTCTCAGCACCTGACTTTGAAGCAATTACCTTAGCCATTACTTGCCTCCGTGTTGAGCAATGAATTCACCTGCTAATTCTAAGTCTGCACCAGATTTCAGAGCGAACTGTCCAATGCTCGGAGTTGCGCGCTTGATCAGGCCTACCAACGTGCCGGCAGGAGCAAGCTCAACCACTCCAGTAACGCCTTGGGCGAGTAGCGATTGCATACAGAGATCCCAGCGCACCGGGTTAGCAATCTGATTGACAATGCGATCGAGTACTTCCCGGCCGCTACTGACAACGCCACCATCTTTATTAGAAA
>JBILAM010000103.1:0-3982 GCA_044354225.1 Candidatus Planktophila sp. | reverse complement strand
TACCAGCCACCTTGAATGCGAGCTCCGATGAGTCAACATCGTGATACGCGCCGTCAAGAAGAGTTACTCGTACATCTGTAAGTGGATATCCAGCAAGTGGTCCTGCTGTCATCGCTTCCTTACATCCGGCATCAACTGAAGGGATGTACTCGCGTGGAACGCGGCCTCCAGTGACCTTATTAACGAATTCATATCCGCCTTCAACCTGACCTGTTGGAAGTGGCTCGATAGCAATCTGAATCTTTGCAAACTGTCCAGAACCACCGGTCTGCTTCTTGTGTGTGTAGTCATGGCGTGCAACTGGCTTACGAAGTGTTTCGCGGTATGCAACCTGTGGCTTACCAACGTTTGCTTCAACCTTAAATTCACGACGCATACGATCGACCAGGATTTCAAGGTGAAGTTCACCCATGCCAGCGATGATTGTCTGGCCGGTCTCTTCATCAGTATTAACGTGGAATGTTGGATCTTCTTCAGATAGACGCTGAATAGCAACGCCAAGTTTTTCTTGGTCACCCTTTGTCTTTGGCTCAATTGCAACCGAGATAACTGGTGCTGGGAAGTCCATTGATTCCAGGATTACTGGCTTTGCTGGATCACAGAGAGTTTCACCGGTTGTGGTGTCCTTAAGACCCATCACAGCAACGATCATTCCGGCGCCAACATTGTCGCGTTCTTCGCGCTTGTTAGCGTGCATCTGGTAAATCTTTCCGATGCGCTCTTTGCGGTTCTTGGTTGAGTTAAGGATTGTTGATCCTGTCTCAAGAACGCCTGAGTAAACACGGATAAATGTAAGTTTTCCAAGGTGTGGATCTGTCATGATTTTAAAGGCAAGTGCTGAGAATGGTTCTTCATTCTTAGGCTGGCGCTTCATCTCAACTGTCGCATCATTCATATCTGTACCGACGATGGCATCGATATCAAGAGGTGATGGAAGGTAGCGAGTTACAGCATCAAGCATTGGCTGAACCCCCTTGTTCTTAAATGCAGAACCGGTAAGAACAGGTGAGAGCTTGGCCGCGATTGTTGCACGACGGATACCAGCAATGATTTCTTCTTCAGAGACTTCAATTCCTTCAAGGAACTTCTCCATGAGAGCATCATCGTTTTCGGCAAGAGTTTCGAGCATTTCTGCGCGAGCTTGCTTGCACTTATCGAGCATGTCAGCTGGAATCTCTTCGATTGTGTAATCTTCACCCTTTTTTGTTTCCCCGCGCCATACGAGAGCCTTCATGGCGATCAGGTCAACGACACCAATGAAATCTGATTCGTTACCGATAGGAAGTTGAAGAACGAGCGCCACTGCATTCAGGCGATCCTTGATCATGCTTACGCACTTATCAAATGAAGCACCTGTGCGGTCTAGCTTATTAACGAAACAAATACGTGGAACTGAGTAACGATCTGCTTGGCGCCATACTGTTTCAGATTGTGGTTCAACACCAGCAACGCCATCGAATACTGCAACTGCTCCATCTAGAACACGAAGTGAACGCTCTACCTCAACTGTGAAGTCAACGTGGCCTGGTGTATCAATGATGTTAATGAGATGGTCTTTCCACATACAAGTTGTTGCAGCAGAGGTGATAGTGATACCGCGCTCTTGTTCCTGCTCCATCCAGTCCATGGTTGCTGCACCTTCGTGCACTTCACCAATCTTGTAAGAAATACCTGTGTAGAAAAGGATGCGCTCAGTAGTAGTGGTTTTGCCCGCGTCGATGTGAGCCATGATTCCAATGTTGCGAACCGTAGCTAAATCGATCTTCTCTACTGTAGACGTTGACACGTATATTCCTCTTCTCGTCGGATTCTTTAAGTCTTAGATTCTTTAACTATTACCAGCGGTAGTGAGCAAACGCCTTGTTTGCTTCCGCCATTTTGTGGGTATCTTCGCGGCGCTTTACAGCTGCTCCAAGACCATTTGCGGCATCGATAAGTTCATTCTGAAGACGCTCTGACATTGACTTTTCGCGACGATCGCGTGAGTAGTCAACGAGCCAGCGAAGTGCAAGAGTTGAAGAGCGTGAAGCTTTTACTTCAATTGGCACCTGGTATGTAGCTCCACCAACACGGCGTGAGCGAACTTCAACCGCAGGCTTGATGTTCTCAAGTGCGCGTTTAAGCGTGATAAGTGGGTCAACTTCAGTCTTCTTGCGTGTGCCTTCTAGTGCGTTGTAAACAATTGCTTCAGCTGTTGAGCGCTTACCGTGAAGAAGTACACGGTTGATAAGTGCAGTTACAACTGGTGAGTTGTAAACAGGATCAGCAACTACAGGAGTCTTTACTACCGGACCTTTACGTGGCATTAGCTAGCCTTCTTCTCTCTCTTAGCACCGTAACGTGAACGTGATTGCTTACGGTTCTTTACACCTTGTGTATCAAGTGATCCACGAATAATTTTGTAACGAACACCAGGAAGATCTTTTACGCGGCCTCCGCGAACAAGAACAATGGAGTGCTCTTGTAGGTTGTGACCTTCACCTGGGATGTAGGCAGTGATTTCCATTCCGCTAGTAAGACGAACACGTGCAACCTTACGAAGCGCAGAGTTAGGCTTCTTAGGTGTTGTTGTATAAACACGTGTGCACACACCACGTCGCTGAGGGGAACCCTTTAGCGCAGGTGTTGATGTCTTCGTAGTCTTTTCTGCACGACCACGACGCACTAGCTGCTGAATTGTTGGCACTACTTTTCTCCATTTCGTTTACTGAACTTTTTAATTTCACGCTCATACTTCCGACCCACGCGGTCGGGTGTGTTGCACCCGATTCGCATTTCGCCCGATTAATTTCTTAACAGGAGGAAGCAACAAGCGCGCTAAAAAGCGCAGAGGAGAAAGGTATCCGAGCAGTGATGCAAAGGTCAAAACGGCCCTTTTACTCCGCAAGGCCCCAACACACCCCTATTTTCAGGGTTTTTGGGGTTCGGGCGTGTCGCTATAGGAGGGCAGAAATATCCGATTTTGGCTGCTCTAGGGTGAAGATCCAACGGGCAAAAGGGCCGCTTTTGAGCGTAATCACGACCCCTTCTCCCCTGCCTTTCATTGCTACAAAGTCCTTATAGGCCCGGCCCCGCAGCGTTCCTAGGAGAACTACATAGGGAATCGCTGTTCCAGGAGAGCGCACTCCTCTAAGGGTGGAAGAGCCCCAGAGCTGATCGATGAATTCGATTTTCTCAATGGAATCAAGTGATGTGCGCGGACTTGAATTGAGTGCTCCAAGTTTTTCCCAGAATGAAAGTTTAAGAATTAATTCATTACCTTCTCTAATCACGCTAGCCATAAAAGAATGTTACCGAGAAAGAGAAAGGGCCGCCGCAGATTATGCGACGGCTCCTTTCTAGCTAATTACTTAGCGAGGAATTTCTACCTCATCAAGACGTACTGCTTCTCCTGATCCTTGCTGATCAAATGGAGTGAAGTCGTACTCGTCGTAGGCGGCATAGACCGCTGCCTTCGCTTCTTCAGTAGGTTCAACACGGATATTGCGGTAACGGGCAAGGCCTGTTCCGGCAGGGATCAACTTACCGATGATGACATTCTCCTTCAGACCCAAGAGTGGATCTGACTTCTCAGAGAGCGCAGCATCTGTTAGTACGCGAGTTGTTTCCTGGAATGAAGCCGCAGATAACCATGACTCAGTTGCAAGGGATGCCTTGGTGATACCCATAAGTTCTGGGCGACCAGATGCAGCCTTAGCACCAGTTGTCACAACGCGACGGTTTTCAGCCTCGAAGCGACCGCGTTCAACGAGTTCACCTGGAAGCATTTCAGTATCGCCAGCTTCAAGCACGGTAATGCGCTTGAGCATCTGGCGAACAATAACTTCGATGTGCTTATCGTGAATGCCTACGCCCTGTGAGCGATAAACAGATTGGATCTCGTTAACCAAGTGAACTTGAGTTGCACGTGGTCCGAGGATACGAAGTACCTGCTTAGGATCAATTGCGCCGACGACCATCTTCTGGCCAACTTCAACGCGTG
>JBILAM010000073.1:0-4119 GCA_044354225.1 Candidatus Planktophila sp. | reverse complement strand
TGGGTCTTTCCAGATTCCAGCGCGTTAGATAAAGGAACAGTGACGTGTTCTTGCCCGATTACATCTGCAAATACAGAGGGGCGATACTTTCGATATAACGCTAACGACATCTTTTTCTACTCTCGTGAAGGTCGCAATTCAATTCACTTCTAATTGGCTGCGAGCTAGTTATTTGGGACCTCCGGTGCACCCGTCAGAGCGTACCTACCCTTGCTGTATTCCTACCCTGGGGGAGTTCGACACGATGGCGTCGCACCGGAGATCTGGCCCAATCTTAAGTGTCAGAGCCCGCACTTGGACACCGATACCCTTAGCCGGTCGGATGCACTGGCTTCATTGAAGCAGGTGGGTATGACTCAGGAGGATTCGCATAGCGGCCGAGTGCGCACGCTTGGAAAGCGTGTATAGGGCAACCTATCGAGGGTTCAAATCCCTCATCCTCCGCTCAGAGGTGGGCCGAAAGTATTTGGCCCAGATTATGAAGCGATAGTGAAAACTGTTGGCAGCGTGAGATGTTTATTAGACATCAAGCTTGAATACCCGCACTCATCGCAGAGAACCATTGGTCCTTTTTCTGCATTCATAACAAGTTCGAGGTCTTGCGAACGACACAAGAAACACTCTGGTAGATCATTGATTTGTGACACAGCAACCCCTTCTTTAGCAAGTAATCGGCTGGGGAAGCAGTTAAATTCTCCGCTCAGCCACAGAGTTACTTATGCGCCAAAGGTGAATGTCCGGTAAATAATGAGCGAAGAATCTAGATCTCTACGCCAATGTACTTTGTCTGCAGGAACTCATGAACGCCCTCAAAGCCGCCTTCACGCCCGAGGCCCGATTGCTTTACGCCACCGAATGGCGCAGCAGGGTCAGAGATCAACCCACGGTTGATTGCGACCATGCCAGCATCGATACCTTCTGCAAAACGAATTGCGCGTTTTAAATCCTGCGAATACACGAAGCTCATGAGCCCATATTCAGTGTCATTGGCAAGGGTGAGGGCCTCTTCATCAGTATCAAAGAGTGCAATAGGTGCAACTGGGCCAAAGATTTCATTGGCCAATAGGTCATCATCTTTGGAAACCTCGAGAACTGTTGCAGGATAGAAAGCGCCAGGACCATCAGGGGTAGCGGCACCGAGGTGGACCTTGGCACCGCGCGCTTTAGCTGCATCGACAAGTTCTGCAATCTTGTTACGTTCCTTGATGGAAACACTTGCTCCAAGCTGTGTTCCTGCTTCTCGACCAACGCCCATTTTCATAGCAGCCATCGCCTTTGCAAATTCTGCAATGAATTTATCGCCGATAGCACGTGCGACATAGATGCGGTTTGCCGCATTACATGCGGCGCCACCGTTGCGCATCTTTGCCAACATTAAACCTTTTACCGCCTCTTCGATATTTGCATCATCTAGAACAACAAATGGTGCGTTACCACCCATTTCCATCGAGCAACGAATTACTTGGTCTGCCGCTTCCTTGAGCAGAATTTTTCCGACCAAGGTAGAGCCGGTGAAAGACAAATTCTTAACTCGATCATCGTGAAGTATTTTGCTAATTGCTGGACCGGTTGGCGCTGGAAGAATTACATTGAGGACACCTTTAGGCAATCCACATCGCTCCAGAATGTCAACGATCGCGAGCGCTGTCAGTGGTGTTTCACCAGCAGGCTTCAAAATCATGGTGCAGCCCGCGGCAATTGCTGGACCAATCTTGCGAGTTGCCATTCCGGCAGGAAAATTCCATGGCGTAATCAGGAGTGAAACACCAATAGGTTGGTGCGTAACAAGAATTCGCTTATCCCCTGCCGGTGCCATCCGAAAATCACCTGAGATGCGTACAGTCTCCTCGGCAAACCAGCGGAAAAATTCTGCTGCGTAATTCACTTCGGCTCTTGCATCAGGCAAGGCTTTGCCATTTTCTTTTGATATGAGTTCTGCCAAGAAATCAGCTTCGGCAATCATCATCTCAAAAGCTTTCCGCAAAATTTCACTCCGCACGCGTGGGGCAGTCTTAGCCCACGATGGGCCCGCGCGGTCGGCGGCGTCAACGGCGGCGAGGTTCTGCTCGTCACTGGATGTGGCAACTTTGGCTATAACCGAGCCGTCGCTGGGATCGATAACGTCCAAAGTGCCGCTTCCATCTACCCATTGACCATCTATATATAACTGAGTGCGCATAAGATAAGCATACTTACGAGTTATCGATGGGTCACCTAAAATGGTTTCCTACGCAGCGGTGATGCCTTAACTGCAACACCCGAGGGAGTAGAAGTGGCTATGTCTTGGACTGATAACGCTCCCACTCCGGTTGTTAAGCAGGAGCACTCCCACTTGAAAGATTCCCTTAGTTACAAGATTAAGCGCCGCTTGCTTGGAATTCCACTCAATCGACACACCTTGGAATCACAAAGATTAAGCAAGCGAAATGCTTTTGGAATTCTTTCCTCGGATTGCATCTCTTCTTCTGCTTACGGTGGAGAGCAAATTTTAGTGGCTTTAATCCCAGCTTTTGGTCTTGCCGCTTTCACCATATTTCCACCAATGATCGGCATCATCTTGCTGATGCTGGTAGCAATTACTCTCTTATACAAAGATGTGATTAGTACATACACCCGCTCTGGTAGCGCATATCTGGTGTCGCGAGAAAATTTTGGTCGAGTAGTCTCCCAAATTGCTGCAGTGGAGTTAATGTTTGGGTACATAATTACCGTTGCCATTCAATCCGCGGCTGGAGTTGCTGCATTACTTTCAACTTTCCCTGAATTGACCTCGCGCAAAGTTGAGCTAACAATTTTGATTGTAATAATTTTGACTTACGTAAACCTTAGAGGCGTCAAGGATGCAGGTATCATTTTCGTAATTCCATCATATTTATTTATGGGAAGCATGTTTGTGGTCTTTATCTTTGGTATCTATAGGTATTTCAACAATTCTTTACCGGTGTACAGCGTTGACACCGAGGGTTTGATACCGATTGGACAAGCTCAAGGATTGCTGTCGGTTGCAGCCATGCTTTTATTATTAAAAGCATTTGCCAATGGAAGCGCATCTTTGACTGGCATAGAGGCAATATCTGACAGCGTTCCTCTTTTTAAAGCGCCAGAGCATGTGAATGCCAAGAAGGTTCTTGTTTTGATGAGCATGACTCTTGGCATCTTGATTCTTGGAATTGCATGGCTTGCCAAGGAAACTCAAGCCATTCCATATGCCGATGGAACACCAACAGTGATTTCTTTGGTTGCAAAAGCAGCACTAGGAGATAGTTTTATCGGGGACATCCTCTTTGTTTTAACACAACTAGGAACTATGTTGATTTTATTCGCCGGAGCAAATACTTGCTTTAGCGCCTTCCCGAATATGGTCAATATGGTTGCCAATGATGGTTTCTTGCCTAGACGTTTAACTCAGCGCGGTCACAAATTAGTTTTTTCTAACGGAGTATTTTTCATAGCTGGAGTTGCATCTATCTTGGTAATCGCAACAAGTGCAAGCATCACCATTTTAGCTGCTATTTATGCACTGGCTGTATTCGTTGGATTTGCTTTAACTGGGGCCGGAATGACAAAAAAGAGTTTTGGCTCAAGGGCTCCAAATCGAATGAGAAAAGTAATGCTCCATGCGACAGCCACGGGGATCGCAGCATTTACGGTGATCGTCCTATCCCTCGTTAAATTTTCAGAAGGAACTTGGGTTGTAGTCGTAGGAACACCGCTTGTTGTTCTACTCATGCTCAAATTCAACAATCAGTACACGCGTGAACAAGCAGCCCTTGCAGTGAAGCAGTATCAAGAACGTGCCACTTCTATGGCTCGCCACGATGTCACAATATTCATAGATAGCGTTGACATCGCAACCGTAGGAGCGGTTCGATATGCGCGAAGCCTTAAGCCACACAAGATTAAAGCAGTGCATTTCGTCATCGATGATCGCCGAGCTGAAGATATTCAAAAGGCATGGGCAGCATCTGTTGCACTTGAAGATGTTCAGCTTGAACTCATCGATTGCCCGGACCGACGTCTCGCTAACTCTGCCCTCGACTACGCAATTCGCAAGACTGAGAAGCCTGATGTTGAGTTAACTATTCTCTTGCCACGTCGTTCATACTCAAGATTCTTAGG
>JBILAM010000071.1:0-4420 GCA_044354225.1 Candidatus Planktophila sp. | reverse complement strand
CGATATATGCCATTGTAAAGAAGGTAACTAGCCCGCCTCTAACCTCTTGGGCTACCGAGGAGCCTCGTTCTTTTATCTTGAAGTAGGAATCCAACATAAATGGACCTTTCTAATTTTTTAACGAGGGTGTTTGCGACCTCGTGTGAAATAACGGCTCACAGACCAAGGGAAGATGGGCCAAACGCTAGTAGGTGCTTAGACGTACTTGTGGGTTAAACGCGCGAGAAGCCCCAAAAATATGGCCACAGATTGGCCTATCAGGAGCGCAAATAGGGCGGTTCCGAGCCCTACTGTGCCTCCGAGGAACCAGCCGATAATCAAGACCGTGACTTCAATACCCATGCGAACACGGCCGACTCGAACCCCGGTTTTGTAGTGGATTCCAGTCATAGCGCCATCCCGGGGACCGCGACCGAGTCCACAGGTGATGTAAAGCGCTGATCCTAATCCAACGAGTGCGATCCCGATGAAATCAAAGATCACTCCGATAGCAAAGTTATCCTGCTTAGGAAAAATGATTGTGCCTATCTGAATAAATGCGGCAATGATTACGATATTCGAGATGGTCCCGAAACCGACGCGTTCATTAAGGGGAATCCAGAGCAACATCACACCAACGCTAATGATGAATGTTGCCCATCCAATACTCAGGCCGGTTTTTAGGGTGAGGCCTTCGGCGAATACTGTCCATGGTGCATTTCCAATTCCACCCTGGATTAATAGCGAATCACCGAGACCAAAAATAGCTAAACCGAAGATAAGAATTGCCGTACGAAGGGGAGTCAGATCCCAAAGTCCCTGAGCTGTCCATGGAGTTATCGGCACCGTCTTATGGGGACGCAGACTATTGAAGATAGATGCGAAATTCACTTGGTGAGTCTATAGTGGATAAATGTTTGTGGGTCTCGGAACAGTACTAAATCTGCTCACCATTATTTTAGGTTGTGCGATTGGTATCGCCTTAGGCGGACGATTGCCGAAGAGGTCGCAGAAGATGATTACCGATGTGCTTGGGCTCATCACTATTCTAGGTGCAACCTCCGCGCTGCTTCCGCTATGGTCTAAGGAGTTCAAGGACTCTCTTCCAGATGGTTCACCACTTCTTCTCGTCCTTGCATCGATGCTCCTTGGAGGCTTGCTAGGCACCGCTCTTAAAATCGAAAAGCGCGTGGAAAGTTTTGGTGAAAACTTAAGAAAGAGATTTAAGGCATCTAGTGACAGCCCTTTTGTTGAGGGATTCGTGAGCGCCTCACTCTTGTTTGTGATCGGCCCGCTTGCAATCCTTGGCAGTGTCAGCGATGGCATGTCTCAGGGTTTAGATCAGTTGATTCTGAAATCATCGCTCGACTTCTTTGCAGCAATGGCTTTCGCATCGACCTTGGGAATTGGTGTGATGGCGTCAATTATTCCGGTCGGGATCTACCAGGGATTCTGGACCGTTATCGGTTTCTTTGCGGGTTCAGTACTGGAGCAGTATCAAATCGATGCGATGACTATCTGTGGGGGGTTGATGTTGGTCGGCATCGGACTAAGACTTCTCAATATTAAGAAGATTTCCGTGGCGAACCTGCTGCCAGCCCTGGTGATTGCTCCCATACTGGCAACAGTTCTACATTCGATTTAAAGCGCTGAAGTGTCAATCACAAAGCGATACTTCACATCACTCGCCACAGTTCTTGTGTATGCAGCATTGATGTAGTCAGGCTTAATAACCTCAACATCGCTGACAATATTGTGCTTGCCGCAGAAATCGAGCATCTCTTGTAGCTCTGGAATGCCGCCAATCATTGACCCACCTATAGAACGACGAGCACCGAGAAGTGCGCCCACCTCAACTGCGTATGGCTTACCTGGCAGTCCAATGACGACGAGTGTTCCATTGAGTTTTAAAAGTGATAGATACTGGTTGATATCTAGCTCAGCACTGATCGTGTTGAGGATGACATCGAACTCTTTTTCATGGTCTGCAAATGCTGCAGAATCCTGAGTTGAAATAAAGTGATGGGCTCCCATCGCGCGCGCATCAGCTTCCTTATGCGGAGAATGTGAAAGGACCGTTACTTCTGCCCCCATCGCCACGGCAAACTTGACGCCCATATGTCCGAGGCCCCCGAGACCCATAACGGCAACTTTCTTTCCGGGTCCAACGCTCCAATGCTTAATAGGGGAGTAGAGAGTTATGCCAGCGCATAGAAGTGGAGCAACACCTTCTAAAGCAAGGTTGCTAGGAATATGGACTGCGTAATCTTCATTGATCACGAAGTAGTTGCTATAACCACCCATTGCAAGTGTTGTTTTATCTCGCTCGTAACTGTTATATGTTCCAGTCATTCCTTCAAGGCAATATTGTTGTAAGCCGGCTTCGCAGTTCTCACACACCCGACAAGAGTCAACGAACACCCCTACGCCAATGAGATCGCCCACTTTAAACTTGGTGACGGCGCTACCCACCTTTGTGACAGTGCCAGCAATCTCATGGCCTGGAACCATGGGAAAGAGGGCAGGGCCCCATTCTTCGCGTGCCTGATGAATATCTGAGTGACAGATTCCCGAGTATGCGACGTCAAGTGCCACATCATGAGCTCCAAGCTCGCGCCGATCGAATTCATAGGGAACTAGTTCTGCTCCAGCTGACATAGCGGCATAGGCACGTGTATTCATATTTCCTCTTTTTTCTCGTTCTCTATATTTGAGTAAATGGCAACGGGTCAGAACTTATATGACCAGCCCGTGATGCGCGAGCTGTTACTTGGCGCATATGGTGTCTGCGACATAGAACTTCATAGGCTATTTCATCACTTTTGCCAACGTCTCCAACCACCACTTGTTCGCCCTCGGTAACCATGACGCCATTAATCGTACGAGCATTATGCGTCGCTCTTGATCCACACCAACACAGGGCTTCCACCTGAAGCGTGTTTACGCGATCAGCAAGTTCAACAAGTCGAGCCGATCCAGGAAATAGTTTTGTGCGAAAATCAGCCAAGATTCCAAAGGCATACACATCAATGCCGAGTCCATCTACGATCTTTGCCAAGCCATCAATTTGATGGGGCTGATAGAACTGAGCCTCGTCGCAAATAATGTAATCAATGCGATCGCCAGCAGATAAATGGTCAACTACAAATTTATGAATATCTAGTGAGGTTTCAACTTCAATTGCCTCCGATTGCAAACCCAATCGAGAGCTAATAAGCCCGGCTCCAGCGCGATCTTTACTTGTGAATATAAGTCCTGTGCGTCCGCGTGATTTATGATTATGCGCGGTCTGCAGCGCCAGGGTTGACTTACCGGAATCCATAGTTCCGCAGTAATAGATCAGCTCAGCCACGTGGGAATCCTGCCATGAATCGTCTCAATATTCTCCATCCCAAATCCGGGTCCACTTTCAGCACATCTATACCTTTGACAGTGAATAAATTGGGGGAGCTGTATCTAATTGGGCAATATTGTCCCGACCTGCCAATTCTGAAATCTCCAAGAGAACTGCGGTGCTAGCAACGACGGCTCCAAGATCTTGAATGAGCAAAATTGCAGCTTTGAGAGTTCCCCCGGTAGCTAAAACATCATCTACGAGTAGAACGCGCGAACCAGCAACCATCGCATCCTGATGGATCTCTAACTTGTCCTCTCCATACTCGAGGCTATAACTACGTGACAAAGTTGCGTGAGGAAGTTTCCCCGCTTTACGTATTGGAATGAATCCGACCTTCTTCTGTAGTGCTACCGCACTTCCCAAGATGAACCCACGGGCATCGAGTGCGGCAACATAATCAATATCATCACCGAGATCAGAGAGGGCAGAAATCACAGCGGCAAATGCCTCTGGGTTGGCTAACAAAGGGGAGATATCTTGAAAGAGGATCCCAGGCTTAGGGAAATCGGGGATAGATCTAATCAGTGCAAGTGATTGACTGATATCCATTGCTGCACCACCGTAACTGTGTCCGAACGGGGACTTGAACCCCGAATCCCTTGCGAGAACTAGCACCTCAAGCTAGCGCGTCTGCCAATTCCGCCACCCGGACGAGTACCCGCTCGCTAGAAGATAAATCTTATGCGCTCGAGTCGAAATAACGGCGTAACGATATCAACCTGGCGCCATCGGCGCAAAAAAGAGCCATGAACCGGCAGAATACGACCATGAGTAGCGCAGAGCAGTCGATGAGTATTGAGAGCGAAGTTGTTTCTATCTGCCAGGATCTCATTCGCATCCCTTCAGTAAATTTTGGTGAAGGTAAAGGAGATGAAAAGGCGTGTGCAGAATATGTCGTTGCATCCCTTGCTGAAGTAGGTATCAAGGCGGAGATCTTCGAATCGGCGCCTAACCGCTGCAATGTGATTGCGCGTATTTCTGGAAAGAATAGTTCGCTCGGTGGCTTGGTAGTCCACGGTCATCTAGATGTTGTTCCAGCCGATG
>JBILAM010000032.1:0-15104 GCA_044354225.1 Candidatus Planktophila sp. | reverse complement strand
ACACTTTTGCGACACCGCTCAATCAAAAGCCACTTACATTTGGCGCCGATATTGTGATGCATTCGGTTGCCAAATATCTGGCTGGCCATAGCGATGTTATTTTGGGTTCGCTTTCAGTCAAAGACCCTGCTCTCTATTCCCGCTTACTTGAGGCCCGCACAACTTTAGGTGGCGTTGCCGGTCCTTTTGAAGTCTGGCTTGGCCTGCGCGGACTTCGCACATTCCCACTTCGCTTTAATCGTGCCCAAGAAAGTGCGGCTATCTTGGCAAAGAAGTTAGCTGAACACCCTGCAGTGAAAAATGTTCGCTACCCAGGATTCGGCGCAGTTGTCTCCTTTGAGGCAGGTGCAACGGTTGAGCAGACCGAATCCATCTGTGATGCAGCCACTCTGATTGCCAATGCAACAAGTCTCGGGGGAGTCGAAACCACCTGGGAGCGCCGGCGCCGGTGGGAACGCGAGAGCCATAGCGTGCCGGAGAATCTCATCCGTCTTTCAGTGGGGTGTGAACATATCGAAGACCTTTGGAACGATATCGACACTGCACTCACCCAGGGTTAAAGCCCGCACTTTTTTTCAAAGTGGAGTATTTTTATCCTCATGAAAGCGCTCCGAAGAACCCTTGCAGCAATCACTGTTGCTCTTCTTGCCTTCCGCGCTGTCGGATCATTCTTATCCTGGGTTGAAAAACAAGATGAGAATGAGACTGATGCTTGGATTGATGAAGACGAATTCGAAGAAGCCTAAATGTCTGACACCCAGTACATAGCTGGCTCTTGCAATATCGGCACTGGAGAAATTCGCCGCCGCCAAGTAGTTGCCATTATTGGAAGCGCTCTCAGTGTGAGCGCCCTCATTGGATTTATATCAACAAAGGCAGAGCCCTCGCTGCGGCTTGGAATCTTTATCCCCTTGGCTGTGGCAGCTATTGGTTGGGTGCAATCGCAACGAAAATTCTGTCTTGCATATGGCCTGATGGGCACATTTAATTTTGGCAAGCTGGGTCAGCTCTCGCGCGTGCAGGATAAAGCAGCGCTAGCAGCCGATCGAAAGACCGCACTGGTCATTCTGACTCAATCTCTCTCACTTGCCGCAGTGTTCACCGCAGTAATTTATCTGCTGCCACTTTCCAAATAAATTTACCCTTACATTTTTGTCTAGGTAGTGGGATGCTTTTGAAATGAAAATCATCATTCATCCTCGCCACGCCGAACTTGCCAGTGACTTTTCAACGATAGCAGAAGAGAAATTACTATCTATGAATCGCTTTAGCGTGGTCATAGATCGCATTGAAGTCGAAGTACTACACGAGGCGAACCCACGTCAAGGAAAACATTCTCATAAAGTAGTAATCACTTCACACGGTTCTGGTCCACTACTGCGTGCAGAGGCTGCTTCATTTAATGATGTGGCAGCATTTGATGAAGCCGTTAAAAGTATTGAGCTACAAATTAGAAAGATACATGAACGTGAGAAGAGCCATGACCGTCACACGCTGCGCACTATGAAAGTAGATGCGCAAGAGTAATTAGCGGGACTGTCTCTCTTTTCGCTCTTGCTTCTCTTTTTGTTTTGATGAACCCTTTTGCATTCGCATTGGATCTATTGGAGGCATAGGCGGTTGACCAAGTGCGATAATTGCACTCTCTCGAGCATAAATTGCGGCCGCAACTGCACCCTTCTTTACTGTAATCACTGAAATCTTCTGCTCTGGCTTACTTGCAATTTGCATCGCAAATCGAGCATCTTGATTAGCTTTGTTGATGGCTAAATAGAAGCTCTGATTTATCTCACTGATTTGCTGGTCGCGAAGCGCCATTGCAAAATTAAAGGCATCCATATCTTTCTTAAATTGCTCAAGAATGCCTGACGGTAGCGGAGGTGGAGTCCGTTGCTCTGCAACCGCAGACTGACCAAAAGATGAGAGCGAGCAGATGGCGATGATGACCGCTACGGATACGCCTCTTTTCATGACTTAATAGTATTAAAGAGGTGGTGTGAATCTTCTGTGAATCACCTATCGGTTTCGTGTGCGTGCGCGTGAAGTGGTAGAAAAAGGGGGAATTGCGTGAAAGGCTGGGCACATGAGCCAACTCATCATGATTATTGACGACGAAGTCGGCGTCCGCGAGGTACTCGCCGATGCCTTCAAACTCGCTGGATTTGAAACTGTCGTGGCACCTGATGCCATGGTTGCTCTGACTTTGCTTCGCACAACTAAACCAGATCTGCTCGTCGTAGATATAAATATGCCGATGATGGATGGTTTTGAATTTATTGAACGCATCAGAAGTAATGGAGATAACACTCCTGCACTCATGCTAAGTGCTCGCGGCGATCGCGCCGACATTACTCGTGGATTAACTTTGGGCGCCGATGACTATGTGACAAAACCATGGCGCGGTCTGGAAGAACTCGTACTTCGCGTAAGAGCCATCTTGCGAAGGACTCAATTCACCGTTACTTCAGATTCGAGTTTGAGCAGCGGTCCTATCAAACTTGATAACGACACACATCAAGTGACATTTAATGATGAAGTAATTGAGTTATCTCCCACAGAATTCCGTCTCTTGCACGTCTTGCTGGAAAGCAAGGGACGTGTATTAACTAAGACTTATTTGCTCGATGAGGTCTGGGGAATCACCTTCGAATCTGAGAGCACAGTCGTAGATACCTACATCTCCTACCTGCGAAAGAAATTGCACCGAGATGGCTATGAAGGCATAAAGACGATTAGAGGGGTCGGCTTCCAACTTCTTACGGAGAAGAATTGAAGATTTCAAACAGCACCAGGACCAGCATATTTACAATTTTGCTGGTCACAGTGGTCACCTTGGGAATCGGTAGCTACTCCGTATTTCACACCCGCAGCGCTGAATTTTCTGAGGTAAATGCCTCAATCGATTTTGTGGCACAAGCTGCTCTAGATAATCCAGAGCAATCTATCGGAGCGGCCCTCTTTGCTATTGAGCAGCAAACCCTCAATGCAACTCTGACGCTATTGACCGAGGAAGGTCAAGAGACACTTGTTCGTGAATCGTCTTTGATATATCTAGGAGCGCCCGCGAAAGATCTGATTGAAAAAGCTACTGTCCGCCCGATAACAATCAGAGCTGATGACCCCTATCAATTGCGCACAGTGCGCCTTGATGACGAAGATTTTATTCTGATTGCTCGTTCTACTAACGCAATTGATGAACACTTTGAGGTCAATATACGTGCCTTGGCACTTGTTACCTTCATAGTAGATCTCATCGCAGGACTACTATTGTTTTTCTACTTCAGACGAACAAACCGTCGAGATGAGTATGCATCCCTTGCTCGCATGCAGGAATTTCTCGGCGATGCCTCCCATGAATTGCGGACCCCACTCACCGTAATCAAAGGCTATGTAGAGATGCTAAGTAAGAAACAGCTGGCATCGGCTGAAGATCAAGATCGTGCATTTAATCGCGTAGGAACCGAAATTAATCGGATGGAGAATTTGATCCAAGATTTGCTGCTTCTCGCAGAACTGGGCGAGAGCGGCAGCCGAGATATCGAAAAAATGGATTTAAGTGATTTGTTAAGTGCCCATGGCACCGACTTCACGACTCTTAATCCTGGGCGCAAGGTATTACTAAAGATAGAGAATGACTTAGCGGTAGTGGCTTCCAGGGATTATCTCTCTCGATTTATTCAAAATGCATTTACCAACATCATGCGTCATACCAGTGCTGATGCAGGGGTGACAATTACATGTACTAAATCAGGAAAGAACGCCCTGATCATGATTGAAGATGCTGGACAAGGACTACCCGAGAGCGCCTATGCTGAGAATATTCGCTCACTTAATCGCTTTGATAAATCTCGCTCACGTGAAAATGGTGGCTCCGGGTTGGGTATGAGCATCATGTCTGCCGTCATTGAAAAACTGAATGGCACCTTCTCGCTGCGCAAGAGCACCCTGGGTGGCTTAGCGGTAGTGGTGAGCCTTCCTTTAGCTAAAGACTAAACTTGTCCCTGTGAGCGAAGCCAATCTCGAAGATATATTTAATGAGCTCGCCGAAAAATTTGACGATACCAATTCATTAGTCAGGGTTGTGTTCTCCGGTCGCCGCAGAAATATGCAGACCGCGCACGAGCGTATTGATATGCGACCTGTGTCAATTAAAGATTCTATTGCTATTCAAGTCAGCCATAGTGATGGTCGCCAGATGACAACGAAGAATTATGAGGCAGGCCAAGCACCCTTTAACGAATTAGTGCGCTCTGGCTACGCCAATATTCTGCTGGAGCAGACCCACCAATCAATCAGTGTTCGGATCACGAAGAAAGGTGAAGCACTCGTCCACCGTGAATCTACCGAGCGTGAACAAGAACTTGCCCACGACCGCACAAAGTCTCGTTTACTTGACCCATCTGATCCTTATCTAATTGCAATTGGAATCTCTGATAGTCAAGGAAATCTCAAAGCTAGCAAGTCAGATAAATACAAGCAGGTAGAAGAATTCTTGCGCTTACTCACCCCGACTTTGACCGGTGCAATCAAGGCGGGGCATATTGCCCAACCGAGTGATGCCAAGCCTTTAACTATCGTTGATCTTGGTTGCGGTCATGCCTACTTAACATTTGCAGCCCATCAATATCTACGTAGCCAAGGTATGCCCGTGAAGGTCATCGGTATTGATGTGCGCACATCAGCCCGTGATCGCAATAATGAAATTGCGCAGCAATTGGGAATCTCTTCGACTATCGAGTTTCGAGCCGAAGAAATTGCAGATACCACTCTTGCTAGCGCTGATATCGCCATTGCACTTCATGCTTGCGACACAGCAACTGATGATGCAATCGCGTGGGCGATTAATTCTGATGCCAAGCTAGCTCTAATAGCTCCCTGTTGTCATCATGACATTCAGGCACAGATGCACGAGGCTCCTGAGCCATGGTCGATTATTACCCGCAATGGAATTATGAAAGAGCGCCTCGGGGATTTGCTCACCGATGGCCTACGTATGCAGATCATGAAATTGCGTGGATATCGGGTAGAGGCGATTGAATTTATTGGAGGAGAGCACACCCCACGAAATCTCATGATTCGCGCAGTAAAGACTGGCGCCGGCGCTGATGCATCAGAAAAGCAGAAATATGACGAGATGCTGGCGCTCTGGAAAGTTAAACCTGCTCTAGCATCGCTCATCAAAGGTTAGACTTCGCACTATGTCCAAAGTCCTTGCATCACTTCCTATCGGTGAAAAAGTCGGAATCGCCTTCTCTGGTGGACTCGATACTTCGGTCGCCGTGGCTTGGATGCGCGCAAAAGGTGCGGTGCCCTGCACCTACACCGCAGATCTTGGCCAATATGACGAGACCGATATTGATTCAGTTCCGGTTCGCGCCAAAGAGTATGGCGCAGAAATTTCGCGTCTTATTGATTGCAAGACTCCACTTGTCGAAGAAGGTCTTGCTGCTATTGCCTGCGGAGCTTTTCATATTCGTTCTGGCGGTAAGGCCTATTTCAATACAACACCGCTTGGCCGCGCAGTAACAGGAACGCTGCTGGTTCGTGCGATGTTGCATGACAAAGTTGAAATCTGGGGAGATGGCTCTACCTATAAAGGTAATGACATCGAACGTTTCTATCGTTATGGCCTGCTTGCTAATCCAAATCTACGTATCTATAAGCCATGGCTCGACGCTGATTTCGTGCGCGAACTCGGTGGCCGCAAAGAGATGTCTGAGTGGTTAGTTGCCAACAAGTTGCCTTATCGTGACAGCACCGAGAAGGCATATTCAACCGATGCAAATATTTTGGGAGCAACCCATGAGGCGAAAGATTTAGAGAGCCTTGATGCGTCAATTGAAATCGTCACCCCTATCATGGGCGTGAAGTTCTGGGATCCTTCAGTTTCCATGGCATCCGAAGATGTGAAGATTGAATTTGTGCAAGGACGCCCAGTTGCAATTAACGGTCAACGTTTTAGTGATGTCGTGGCGCTCATGAATGAAGCAAATAAAATTGGTGGTCGCCATGGCCTTGGCATGAGCGATCAGATAGAAAATAGAATTATTGAAGCTAAGTCTCGTGGCATCTATGAAGCTCCAGGTATGGCGCTGCTCTTTATCGCCTATGAACGACTCATCTCTGCAATTCATAATGAAGACACTATTGCCAACTACCATGCTGAAGGTCGCAGACTTGGTCGCCTGCTCTATGAGGGACGCTGGCTTGATCCACAGTCTTTGATGCTCCGTGAATCACTCACACGTTGGGTGGCATCGGCTGTCACTGGCGAAGTAACACTTCGTCTGCGCCGCGGAGATGATTATTCAATCATCAACACAACTGGCCCTGCTTTGAGCTATCACCCAGATAAGTTATCGATGGAGCGCACAGAAGATGCTGCCTTTGGACCAACAGATCGGATTGGGCAGTTAACGATGCGTAATCTAGATATTGCCGATACCCGGGCAAAGTTAGAGATGTATCGCGATCAAGGCCAACTCGGTGGCGGCGATTTCAACCTGATTAAGGAGTTAGAAAATTAATAAGACCGTTCGCAAAGTATTAGCTGGGGTATTTGCCGCCATGCTCATAGGACTAGCCGTCGTAGGGGGAATAAACATGTCAGGTTCAGGTTCAGATGCAACAGTTCTGCCAGTAGTTTCTGCTGTAGCAGGACAAGTGCCAACAATTTCTAAGCCAGAAGGTGCAGCTCCAACAGAGTTAACTACCAAGGACATCATCGTGGGAACAGGTGCGGAAGTTCTTCCCACATCTACTTTGACTGTTCACTACACACTCATGGCGTGGTCAACTGGAAAAATCATTGAGTCATCATGGGCCGGCCAGCCTGCAACATTTCCGCTAGCGGGGGTAGTTGAAGGTTGGCAGAAAGGTTTGCCTGGTTCCAAAGAGGGCGGACGTCGCTTGCTGATACTTCCACCATCGATGGGATATGGCGCAGCTGGTTCCGGACCAATTGGCCCAAATGAGACCTTGATCTTTGCCGTCGACATTATTGGTGTCGCTTAAAGAATTAGTTCTACTTCTTTAACCAAACAGTTGTGCCGGCTGGAATTTTCCCATCGGCCAACGGGTGAGAAGTGATAAGTATTTCTCCCTTGGGCATTGGGTATGGCGCGCCACGGAAGTTGGTGATGCAATGCCATCCATTTGGCCGCGAGAAGTGCAGCACAGAAGAATTTCCGGTCTTGTGCCACTTTATCTTTTCTTCAGTGATCAGTGATTTACGAAGTCCAAGTGCGATGCGATAAATAGAGAGCGCCGAGTTTGGATCATTTTCCTGCGCCTCAACTGAGTAATCTGCAAACCACTGAGGTTGTGGCAGATGCGCTCCACCTGTTCCAAAGCCAAAGGAGGAACCTGATTTCTCCCAAGGAAGTGGCACCCGGCAGCCATCTCGTCCCTTATCAATCTTGTGATTGCGTAGGTATTGCGGATCTTGAATCTGGCTTGCCGGAATATCAGTTACTTCGTGCAGGCCTAGTTCTTCACCTTGATACATATATGTACTACCGGGAAGAGCCAAAATAAATAGCGTTGCCGCAAGTGCGCTCTGTGTGCCAGAGGCCATATCTAGTGGATGCGACTTTCCATTAGAGAGCATCCAGGAGCGACGATCAACGGCGGCATTGAGTCCCATCTTTGTCGCATGTCGGATCTGATCGTGGTTTGAAAGCGTCCAGGTGCAAGAAGATTTGTTCTTTGCCGCAAGTTCGAGCGCGTCTTGCACGCTCTCCTTATATGTGGCTGCTTCAAATGGTGTCTCAATAAAGCGGAAATCAAAACACTGACCTAAAGTCTTGGTACTTGCATAGAGTGGAAGTCGCTCCGGGTGCACAAATGCTTCTGCAACTGCCACTCGTGGCGGGTCATACTTATTAAAGAGCTTGCGCCATTCTTTATAGATCTTAAAGAGTTCATCGCGGTCAGCCAGGATTCCCTTGCCCTTATTTCCGCGTTCTTCCAGAGTTTCAAAGACTGCCGAGTTACGAAGAGGCTCAGAGAGATCTTTCTTCAGCGCATGTGCCACATCGATGCGGAAACCATCGACTCCACGATCGGCCCAGAACTTCAATGTCTTAAGGAACTCTTTCTCCACTTCTGGGTTATCCCAGTTGAAGTCTGGTTGCTCTGGTGCAAACCAATGCATGTACCACTGGTTATGTTTTCCACCCATGGCAGATTCATGGGTCCACGCGCTAGGCGCAAAATGTGAGACCCAATCAGTGGGTGGAAGTTGCCCATTCTCGCCTCGCCCATCACGGAAGATGTAACGGTTGCGAGCTTTAGAGCCAGGCTTTGCCTCAATCGCTTCTTTAAACCAGAGATGCAAATTAGAGGAGTGGTTAGGAACGATATCGACAAATACTCGGATACCGACCTTATGTAGTTCTGTGAGCATCTCATCAAAATCTGCAAGGGTTCCAAGTTTTGGATCCACATCGCGATAATCATCAACGTCATAGCCACCATCTGCTAAAGCAGATGGATAGAAAGGACTTAACCAGACCGCATCAAAGCTCAGTGATTTCAAGTATGGAATACGAGAAGTAACACCCTTGAGATCGCCAATCCCATCGCCATTTGAATCGGCAAAGCTTCGTGGGTAGATCTGGTAGATCGCCGCTTGGCGCCACCAATTCTTATCTTTTGAGAGTCCAACGCTTTTAGGCATGGGCTCTACTCTACGGAAGGAGTCCGAGGCAATTGTCGAAAAGAGCACAAATGTGATGTAAATGGAATGTATTTGCAGTTTTGTGCAGTCTCACCCTTTTGATTAGGATTCTATGAAGTTTCATCCTCCCGCTTCAGAGAACAGGTTCTTGACTATGACAACGGTTTTACTCACTGGTGCCAGTGGATACATCGGCAAACACATCGCCCTGCAACTTCTTAACGATGGATACACAGTGCGTGCTTCTGTGCGCAAGCTCAGTAAAGGCGATGAGGTGCATAGCGCAGTTGCCCCCCACATCACTCATGGAGTAGATCTTGCTAGCCAGCTCTCATTTGTAGAACTTGATCTAGAAAAAGATGCCGGGTGGAGCCAAGCGTTAATTGGTATTGATGTACTAATGCACACCGCATCTCCTTTCCCACTTGGATCACCAAAAGACGAGAATGAATTGATTCGCCCGGCTGTTGAAGGAACTCTGCGTGCGCTGCGCGCAGCTAAAGCGGCCGGAATTACCCGAGTGATTCTCACATCTTCCATGGCTGCAATTTTTGCTCGTGATTTACCGGCAGGCGCTAACGCCTATGACGAGAGCATGTGGACTGATGTGAATCATCCAGCCGGCAAAGATGGATATATTCGCTCAAAGACTTTAGCTGAACAAGCTGCCTGGGATTTCATTAAGAACCAAGCACCTGAAATTGGGCTCACAGTTATCAACCCAGCACTCGTACTGGGCGCTCCATTAGATAATAATTTTGGAGCATCAATATCTTTGGTGGAAAGATTGCTCAAAGGTAAAGACCCTATGGTTCCTGATTTGAACATGCCGATTGTGGACGTCAAAGATGTGGCGAGAATGCACGTGCGATCCATCAAAGTCGCCGCCACAGCAGGGGAGCGAATCCTGTCTGTTTCTGAGACCAAATCATTTATGGAGATTGCAAAGCTTCTAAAAGTGAACTATCCACAATCTAAGGTCAAGACGGTGCTGGCACCTAATCTGCTGATCAAGTTTCTCTCACTCTTTGACTCGGCAATTAAGTCAGTCGTAGCAAACCTTGGAAAGCCATCGTTGATCAGCCATGCAAAGGCAGAGCGATTGCTGGGTATCAGCTTTATTCCGGCGCAGGTGAGCATTCTGGAATCGGCTGACTACCTATATAAGAATGGGCTGATAAAAGGCTAAATGAGTTCGCACTCTTTGCGCTCCCTTCTCTAGGCTGTACCCATGACCCTGCTACATATCCTGGACCTGCTCTCTACCTTTGTCTTTGCACTGGTGGGGGCCCGGGTGGCTGCAGATAAGGGTCTTGATTACGGCGGCATCGCATTTATTGCAGCGATTGCATCAGTATCAGGTGGCACCCTGCGAAATGTATTTCTGGGTCTGACTCCGATCTGGATCACAGATGGCTGGATTGTTATCAGCATCGTCGCTGCCGTAGTTCTTACCCTGGTATTTCGACGTGTCACCCATATTGGTAAGACGCTACTTATTATGGATACCTTCGGCCTTGCCGTTGCCACACTTTCTGGAACTCAATTAGCATTTCAAGAAAATGTTGCCTGGTATGCCGCAATCTTGCTCGGAGTTATCACAGCTGTGACCGGTGGGTTATTACGAGACATCCTCTGCCAATTAGAGCCAGTCTTGCTCCACCGAGAAACCATTGGCACATCAGCGATGATGGGTGCGATTACCTTTGTTGCCCTGCATCAGCTGAACGCTACCGATAATCTGGCGGCAATTATTGGGGGAGTAGTAGTGATACTTACCCGAGTCATCTCAATTCAATTTGATCTGCATCTGCCTAAGTTCAGCAAATAACCAAAGAGGCAGCTTCACTTCACCACGCTCTTTGGATATTGACATTGGCTGGTAACGCAGTACTTTTGCCGGGATGTGACAGGCGAATCTAGGAGCCAGATGAAAATTGCAGTTGTTGGTAGTTATGGCGTGGGAATGACGATGCGGATTCCGCAACTTCCGCAAGCCGGAGAAACTCTCATGGGTGGCGAATTTGATGCCGGACCAGGCGGTAAGGGATCAAATCAAGCAATAGGTGCGGCCAGACTTGGCGCAGAAGTAAGTTTTCTGACCGCTATTGGTCCTGATGATTTTGGACAAGGTGCACGTGCGCTCTGGAAAGATGAGGGCGTCGATGATTCATGTGTTGTTACCGGCAAGGGCCACACCATGGTGGGATTTATCTTGGTCGAAGCCGATGGCGAAAACAGAATCATTGTTGCCGCTGGCGCACTTGATGAATTAACCCCGCAGCATGTTGAAGATTTTCGCCCACAAATCGCTGCCGCCGATGTGCTCGTAGTTTCAATGGAGTTGGCACTTCCCGCTGTGCTGGCATCTCTGAAAATAGGACGAGAAGAAGGCTGCCTAATTGTTCTTAATCCAGCACCAGCAGTGAAATTGCCGCCAGAGTCATGGTCGATGTTTGATGTCATTACTCCCAACCGAACAGAGGCCCCGGTTTTATTGGGACTCCCGGGTGATCACGGGCTTTCCCCAAAGGAACTCATTGCTCAAATGCGGCTAAAGACCAGCGCCAAGATAGTTATGACGTTGGGCTCGGAAGGATCCCTTGTTGATGATGGCAGCGCTCTCTATGCCGTGCCGGCCATTAAGGCTAAGAAAGTAGTTGATACTACTGGTGCTGGAGATAGTTTCACCTCAGCCTTAGCTGTTGCCATATCTGAAGGGCGTGATTTTCATGAGTGTGTGAAATTTGCAACGGCTTCAGGTTCACACTCTGTTGGAATTGCAGGGGTTATTGATTCGCTACCTACCAGAGAAGAGATTGAAAAATGTCTAGCACAGTAGCTGCCGCCAATTTAACCCCAGCTCAACTTGCTCCATATATTCAACATACCAAGATTGAGGTCGGTTCAACTCGACAAGAGATGATTGCGCATGTGGAAGATGCCATGAAATATGGCTTTAGCGCCGCAATGGTTGCCGGATCATGGGTTCCACTCACCGCTTCAATTCTTAAAGGAACAGGAATTGAAGTTGCATCAGCCTTAGATTTTCCCACCGTCGGTGTGATGACGAGTGCTGGCAAAGCGGCAGAGGCAGCCGAACTGGTTAGACTAGGCGCAACCCAGATTGATATTGGGGTTCAAATCGGTTGGCTCAAATCTGGAATGTATGACGAGTTCCGAGAAGACATTGCAGGCGTTGTGCGCGCATCCGGAGTTCCAATTAAGGTAATGCTGGAACTCCCAATGCTTACTGCAGAAGAGAAGGAATTGGCAGTGCAGCTCTCCATGGAAGCCGGTGTTGCATATTTAAAGAATGCAAGCAGTGGTCAGATAGAGACAGCTAACCCTGCGAGTGTGCGATATTTAGTAGAGCGTGCCAAGGGCGGGGTTTTGGTTAAGGCCTCCGGATCGATTAAACATTTAGCGCAAGCTCGTGAGTTGATTGCCGCTGGTGCATCTTTGCTCGGTACTAGTGCCGGCATAGAGATAATTTCAGATACGAGTAGCGCTGAGACTAAAAGTTACTGATAGGTAACCAATAGGAATGCGCATGCGCATCAGACCGGGGAAGTGATTCCTGGCTAGGGGAAACCCGTTGAAACACCCCAAAACCTATTGACATTCAGGATAGGAGGGAGTTCTATACCCATATTGCGCCTGGAAAGGATTCCACAGGCGCACTCTATGGAGGGGGTAGCACGGCATGTCCCAGAAGGTTAAATCTCGTCGGTTTAAATTCCCAGAAGAGACGAGCGTCATTTTCGCACTCCTGGTTCTTGTCGGCATCGTGGGTGCAATGCGCCCAACATTTTTAAAACCTGAAAACCTTCTCAATCTTGCAGCTAGTTATTCCATCTCAGCTCTTCTTGCCGGGTGCATTGTTTATTTACTTTCCATGGGAGAAATTGATCTCTCATTTGGTTGGATCTTAAATCTTTCAGCTGTGGTTGCCGGCCTTTCCATGATTGCTGGTGTTCCTGTCTGGCTTGGAATTATTCTTGGAATCTGTGCCGGCGGATTTATGGGAGCAATCAATGGTGTGCTGACTGTAATGATGAGACTTCCGCTCATCATTGTTACTTTAGGTACCGCCTCGGTATTCCAGGGAATTTCTCTGATCTCAAATAAATCAGGTTCAGTTGTTCCTACTGATAAGAAACTTACTGAAAATATTTTCTTTAGACTTCTCGGTGGGGATATTGAAACACCAGTGCCTTTTATTTTGATTTTTGTAGTATTTGCATTTCTTGTACTTCACTTAACTTTACATAAGACTCGTTTTGGTTATCGAATTCTTGCTATCGGAAGTAATCCGGAAGCCGCTCGCTTAGCGGGTATCCCTACCAAGAAAATCAAGATTCTCACCTGCACGCTCATGGGAGTTGTATCTGGAATAGGTGGAATTCTCTTCCTTGGTTTCCGAGGAGCAGTTGACCCAAGTACTGGAGCTAACTTGCTGCTGCCAGTTGTGGCAGCAGCAATCATTGGTGGAACTCCGCTTTCCGGTGGCGCTGGAACGGTCTGGGGTTCACTCGTCGGCGCACTCATTGTGGGAGTCATCGGCGTTGGAATTGTCTTCTTAGGAATCGATGCAGTGTGGAGCACGTTGGTAACTGGGCTCGTCATTATCTTTGCAATCGGGGTAGATCAAATCGTTCGAGTTCGAAAAAATCGAGCTAGTTAAACCAAGTTTCAACCTTGCTCATCGGGGGCATTGCTTGAATAGAAAAGAAGGAGAGGGAAAAGATGAAAAGCAAGAGCCGTCATGCACGTTTAAGTGCAATAGCAGTTGTTACAGCGTTGGTTTTTTCTGCTAGCGCAGTAGCCACTCCTGCGCAGGCTGCGCAGAAGAGACTGACCATCGGTTTCGTAGTACACGTAATCGGTAACCCATTCATTCAGCAAATTATCGATGCAGCGCAAATGGCTGCTAGAGACCTCAATGTAAAGCTCATAGTAACTGGCCCAGCTGGTGCTGAAGGCGATGCACAACTCACTGCGGTGCAGAACCTAGCCGCATCTGGTGTTGCTGGAATTGCAACTTCTGTACCTGCTGCCTCAATGGTAAAGGGACTTAACGCAATCATTAAGGCCGGAACCCCTATCGTCATGTTCAACGGACTTGGCGAAGGCGTTAACGGACCATACGTTGGTGAAAAGTCTGTTGAATCCGGACGTCTTCTTGGAAAGATGGTTTTGGATAAGATCGGTGGAACCACCGCTAAGGGTGATGTCATCGTTGGAAATTGCTACCCAGGATTCCCAGTCTTGGAAAACCGCCAAAAGGGTGTGCTAGAAAGTCTTGCTAAGGCTCCTGGTGTCAAGATTGTTGGACCATCAGATGTCAAGGTTGACTCAGTAGCTAACTTCGCCGCATGGCAAGGTCTGCTTGCTGCAAATCCAAATGCACTTGCAATGGTCGGTCTCTGCGCTCCAGATGTGGAAAGCATCGGAAAAGTAAATAAGGCTGCGCCATCATCAAAGGCAATTGGTGGAGGCTATGACCTTACAACCGGAAACCTCGAAGCACTTGCAAATGGAACTGCCCACATCAGCTTGGGACAGACTCCATTCGTTCAGGGATATCTTCCAGTTCAGGTGTTGGTAGATAGCATCCGGAACAAGGTCAAGATTAACAAGCCTGGCTTCTTGAACTCAGGAACAGAAATTGTTACCGCAACTAAGGTCATAGAGCCATTTGATTCAAAACCACTTACCTTCAAAGAGCTGCAGAAAATGTCAGCATCAAAGGCTTTGACTCGTAAGTACTACGACCCAATAGTTAAGGGTTACATCAAGGATTGGCAGAAGAACCTAAAGCCAATCACAGATGAATCTGCTTAATTATTAAGTAAACGGGACAAGAACCACGAATGGAGATCACGAATTGAATTCTCAAAGTGTTCATAACGTGATCTCCGTTCGCGGCCTGGCCAAGCGCTACGGCGGGGTTAAGGCATTGAACGGGTTAGATTTAGATTTAGCTGCGAATAAAGTCCATGCCATTGTTGGTGAAAATGGCGCCGGCAAATCAACTTTTATGAAGATTCTCTCGGGTGGAGTTACCCCCGATGAGGGCAGTATCGAAGTCATGGGGGAGAAGTTTTCCTCCTTTACGGTGCAATCGGCCGCAAAACTCGGCATCGGCATCATGTATCAAGAGTTGCGATTGTTTCAGCATCGCGATGTATTAACTAATCTTTTTCCAGATCGTGAAATGCGCATCGGGCCATTTATTGCCAGAAAGAAGATGGCAGAAATTGCGCTACCGGTCCTTAAGTCAATTGGGCTCGACGTTCCACTGGATCGAATCGTTGGCGAAGTTCCACTTTCAGATCAACAACTGATTGAACTAGCACGTGTTCTGATTGAAAAACCTAAGCTACTGATTTTAGATGAGCCAACCTCGGCCCTAAATGCC
>JBILAM010000031.1:0-15363 GCA_044354225.1 Candidatus Planktophila sp. | reverse complement strand
ACTGGAAGAATCTTTGAGATAACACCCTTGTTACCGTGGCGACCAGCAAGCTTGTCACCATCTTGAATCTTGCGCTTCTGTGCAACATAGACGCGAACCAATTGGTTAACGCCAGCTGCAAGCTCGAATCCTTCTTCTGATTCAAAGATCTTTACGCCGATAACTTTTCCTGATTCACCGTGCGGAACCTTAAGAGATGTATCGCGAACTTCGCGAGCCTTCTCACCAAAGATTGCACGGAGCAAACGCTCTTCTGGTGTTAGTTCAGTTTCTCCCTTAGGAGTCACCTTTCCAACCAAGATATCGCCCGGCACAACATCGGCGCCAACGCGGATGATTCCGCGCTCGTCGAGGTCTGCCAGAACTTCTTCAGAGACGTTAGGGATATCGCGTGTGATTTCTTCAGCACCAAGCTTGGTATCGCGGGCATCGACTTCGTACTCTTCAATGTGAATTGAGGTAAGTACATCGTCTTGCACTAGACGCTGAGAAAGAATGATCGCATCTTCGTAGTTGTGGCCTTCCCATGACATAAATGCCACGAGTAGGTTCTTACCAAGAGCCATTTCGCCGTTTTCAGTACATGGACCATCGGCGATTACTGAACCAACTTCAAGCTTCTGACCTTCAGTAACTACAACCTTCTGGTTGTAAGAAGTACCTTGGTTAGAACGGGTGAACTTAGCAAGTGAATATGTTTGGTATGTACCGTCATCGCCCATGACCTTAACTTCGTCAGCAGCAACTTCAGTGACTACGCCAGCCTTTGTTGCCATGACCACGTCACCAGCATCGACAGCTGCGCGGAATTCCATACCAGTACCAATAAATGGTGCTTCTGCACGCATCAAAGGAACTGACTGACGCATCATGTTAGAACCCATGAGTGCGCGGTTTGCATCATCGTGCTCGAGGAATGGAATCATTGCTGTTGCAACAGAAACCATCTGACGTGGTGAAACGTCCATGTAATCCACTTCATCGGCGATGATGTATTCAACTTCGCCACCACGACGACGTACAAGTACGCGTGCTTCTGCGAAGTGATTGTCATCTGTCAATGGCGCATTTGCCTGAGCAATGATGTGCTCGTCTTCTTCATCAGCTGTGAGGTAGTCAACCTGATCGGTGACCTTACCCTTTACAACTTTGCGATAAGGAGTTTCAATAAATCCAAATGCAGTAACGCGACCGTATGTTGCAAGGGAACCGATAAGACCAATGTTTGGTCCTTCCGGAGTTTCGATTGGACACATACGTCCGTAGTGAGATGGGTGAACGTCACGCACTTCAAAGCCGGCACGATCACGTGAGAGACCACCAGGCCCGAGGGCTGATAGACGACGCTTGTGTGTTAGTCCTGAAAGTGGGTTTGTCTGATCCATGAACTGTGACAACTGAGATGTTCCGAAGAACTCCTTGATTGATGCAACAACCGGGCGGATGTTGATCAAAGTCTGAGGAGTAATTGCTTCCACATCTTGGGTTGTCATACGTTCGCGAACAACACGTTCCATACGTGAGAGTCCGATACGTACTTGGTTCTGGATGAGCTCGCCTACTGTGCGAAGACGACGATTACCGAAGTGATCAATATCGTCCTTCTCCACGCGAACTTCGCGGCCGTAATCCATTGTGAGATCTCCGCGGTGCAGCGCTACCAGGTAGCGAAGTGTTGCGACGATATCTGAAATGGTGAGCATGCTCTGGGAAAGCTCAAGGTCAAGACCGAGCTTCTTATTAACCTTAAAGCGACCGACCTTAGCCAAGTCATAACGCTTAGGGTTGAAGTAAAGGTTTTCAATAAGGTTCTGTGCAGCTTCCTTAGTTGGAGGCTCACCTGGACGCATCTTGCGATAGATATCAAGCAGCGCTTCATCCTGAGTCTTTACTGTGTCCTTATCAAGTGTTGCCATCATGGAAGCGAAGTCACCAAATTCTTCACGAATTTGTTCATCGGTCCAACCAAGTGCCTTAAGGAATACGGTGACAGATTGCTTACGCTTGCGGTCGATACGAACGCCAACGAGATCCTTCTTATCAACTTCAAATTCAAGCCAAGCACCGCGGCTAGGAATAATCTTTGAAGTAAATACATCTTTATCTGAAGTCTTTTCGATCTGACGTTCGAAGTACACGCCAGGTGAGCGAACAATCTGTGAAACAACTACACGCTCTGTTCCGTTGATAACGAATGTTCCGCGTGGTGTCATAACAGGGAAGTCACCCATGAAGACTGTCTGAGACTTAATTTCGCCGGTCTCGTTATTTGTAAATTCTGCAGTCACAAAGAGTGGCTGCGCATATGTCATGTCGCGCTCTTTGCAATCAGCAATTGAATGCTTAGGTGGCTCGAAGCGATGATCACGGAATGAAAGTGACATCGTTCCTTGGAAATCTTCGATTGGTGAAATCTCTTCAAAGATTTCTTCCAAGCCGGACTTCGAAGGGAGTTCTCCTCGATTTGTGTTGGTTGATTGCGCAAGACGTGCACGCCATAGATCGTTTCCTAGTAACCAGTCAACGCTTTCAACTTGCAGCGCGAGCAGATTAGGAACTTCTAGCGGTTCACGGATCTTTGCGAACGAAATACGACGGGGGGCAGTTGAACTCTTTTTCGCGGCCAAGAGATGTCCTTCCAGACAAAATTCACTTTTATGTGGACACGCACAATTAGAAGGTCGCCGCCGCTATATGCAAAGACCTCTAGAAAAATATGCGAAGGGGAAGAGTAACTCCTCACCCCCTGTTGGGGCAAACCGAGTGCTTATACCCCCAAATCCCCCCGCTTGTCTGCCCTTTGGGGATAAAAAAACCCGGCTCCACGCGGGAGCCGGGCCTTTTAGGTGAGAAATTACTTAACAGTGACCGTTGCGCCAGCTGCCTCGAGGGCTGCCTTTGCCTTATCTGCTGTCTCCTTATTTACCTTCTCAAGCAAGGTTGCTGGAGTTGCATCAACTAGATCTTTTGCTTCCTTAAGACCAAGTGCTGAGTTTAGGTTACGTACTTCCTTGATAACGGCAATCTTCTGTCCGCCTGCTGCTTCAAGGATGACTGTGAATTCATCTTGTGCTTCTGCTGCGCCGCCACCTGCTGCTGCGCCGCCACCTGCAGCTGCAACTGGTGCTGCTGCTGTTACATCGAACTCTGTTTCAAATGCCTTGACGAACTCTGAGAGTTCAACAAGTGACATTTCCTTGAACTGAGTCATTAAATCTGCTTGTGAGAGCTTTGCCATTTTACTATTTCCTTTTCTTTATTCCGCTGGAGTTTCTGCTGCATCTGTTGCTTCTGCAGCAACTTCAGCGACAACTTCTTCTGTTACAACTGCTTCAGCAACTGGTGCCTCGGCTGGAGCTTCTGCAGCTGGTGCTGCTTCTGCTACTGGAGCTGCCGCTGCTACTGGAGCTGCCGCTGCAACTGGTGCTGCAACTGGTGCTCCTGCTTCCATCTTGATGCGAAGTGCATCGAAGGTACGCGCTGCCTTAGCAAGCGATCCCTTCATAGCACCAGCAAGCTTTGCAAGAAGTACTTCGCGAGACTCGAGGTCTGCGAGCTTCATGATCTCTGCTGTTGTAACAAACTTTCCTTCGTAGATTCCACCCTTAATGATTAGGAGTGGATTCTCTTTCTGGAAGTTCTTGAGGTTACGAGCTGCATCGATTGCATCGCCCTTAATGAATGCAACAGCTGATGGGCCAGCAAGGAGATCATCAGAGATCTCAACGCCAGCATTCTTTGCTGCAATCTTGGTAAGAGTGTTCTTTACGACGCTGTACTTGGTTTCTGCACCAAGGCTGCGGCGTAGCGCCTTCATCGAAGTCACGGTTAGACCGCGATATTCGGTGAGGTAAGTCGCTGTAGCTGACTTGAAATCTTCAGTCAGTTCAGCAACTGCTGCTGCTTTATCTGGGCGAGCCATTCGGTTCACCTTTCGTTAGTTGTTCAAGGTGACCGCAGGCAATAAAAAAATCCGTGACGCGTAAATGCGCACGGATTAATGTGAACACCTACGCGGGCTGAGATTCCTCAATTATCTTGAGCTCTTGCGAGCTTAAGACCTGCGGTCTTTGGTTATGGGTAAATCTTAAGCAGGGGATTGGAACTGGTCAAATCCCCTGCTCAATAGAGCTAGTTAGCTGATGGTTCGCGTGTGAGGTTTGGATCCACCGCGATTCCAGGTCCCATCGAAGATGAGACAACAGCCTTTGCGATGTAGCGACCCTTTGATGAGTTTGGCTTCACGCGAAGAACTTCTTCAAGAGCAGCGGCATAGTTATCTGCGAGTTGATCTGCAGTAAATGATGCCTTGCCGATGATGAAGTGAAGGTTTGAGTTCTTATCAACGCGGAATTCAATCTTTCCACCCTTGATGTCGTTAACAGCCTTAGTGACATCTGTTGTCACTGTTCCTGTCTTTGGGTTTGGCATGAGGCCACGTGTTCCAAGAACTTTACCGAGACGACCAACCTTGGCCATCAAATCTGGTGTTGCAACAACGGCATCGAAATCTAGGCGACCCTTTGATACTTCATCAATAAGTTCATCGCCACCGACGATATCTGCGCCAGCTGCACGTGCTTCTTCAGCGCGCTCTCCGTTAGCAAATACCAAAACGCGAGCTGTCTTTCCGGTGCCGTGAGGCAAGTTAACAGTTGAGCGAATTGCTTGGTCAGCCTTTTTTGGATCCACGCCGAGTACGAGTGCAACTTCAATAGTTGAGTCGTACTTAGTTGTAGTTGTCTCTTTCGCAAGGGTTACTGCTTGAAGAGGTGTGTAGAGGTGGTCTTTGATGACCTTCGCTGCTACTTCGGTGTACTTCTTTGAGCGCTTCATTTCTTCCTTCTTTCTTGTATCGCTACAAGTTTTCGGTTGTGGTTAGCGAACCAGCGCGGTTCTCCCACATCTTCTCGCCACCGTGGCAAGAAGAAATTTAATTACGAGACTGTGATTCCCATTGAGCGGGCAGTGCCAGCGATAATCTTTGCTGCTGCATCGATATCGTTTGCATTGAGGTCAGCCATCTTTGTAGTTGCGATCTCCTTGACCTGAGCCATGGTGATATTTGCAACCTTAGTCTTGTGAGGAATAGCAGATCCCTTTTCAACGCCAGCTGCCTTAAGGATCAAGCGTGATGCTGGAGGTGTCTTGGTAATGAAGTCGAATGAGCGATCTTCATAGACGGTGATTTCAACCGGAATGATCTGGCCCTTTTGTGATTCAGTCGCAGCGTTATATGCCTTGACGAACTCCATGATGTTGACACCATGCTGGCCGAGCGCTGGACCTACTGGTGGTGCAGGTGTTGCTGCGCCAGCTTGGATCTGCAGCTTGATAAAGCCGGTGACCTTCTTCTTTGGTGCCATTTCTTCTCTCTTTTCCTATTCGTATTTTCGTAAAGTTCGTTAGAGCTTTTGTACTTGGCTAAATGAAAGTTCTACTGGAGTCTCGCGACCAAAGATAGAGACCAATACCTTGAGCTTTGCCTGCTCTGGCATGATCTCTGAAATTGATGCTGGAAGTGTGGCAAATGGGCCATCCATAACGGTGACTGATTCGCCAACTTCGAAATCAACAAATTTAATATCTGCTTTATCGGCAGCCTTCTTTGGACGTGGTGCAAGAATCTTCTCAACTTCAACCATGCTCAGTGGGCTTGGGTTATGTGCGTTACCAACGAAGCCTGTGACTCCAGGAGTATTACGAACAACTGACCAAGATTCATCAGTGAGATCCATGCGAACAAGGACGTAGCCAGGATAGATATTGCGCTTAACCATCTTGCGCGCACCATTCTTAACTTCCATAACTTCTTCTTCTGGAACCTCAATCTGGAAGATGTACTCCTCCATATTCAGGGTGTGAATACGGTTGGCCAGGTTGCCCTTTACCTTCTTCTCATATCCAGCGTAAGAGTGGATGACATACCAATCACCGATTGCGGCGCGAAGTGTGCGGCGGAATTCAGCGTTGGGATCATTCTCATCAGATTCAATATCGCCATCTTCATCACTTGCGAGCGCCAAGTCTGAGGTTGACTGGTCATCGATTGATTCAGCGATTGCCTCTGGCACAAATTCAGTAACAGGTGCTTCTAAAACCTCAGCAACTGGAGTCGCGAGATCATCAGCGTTGGCCGCAAGGGCTGCCTCAAAGGCGTCTGGCGCCGGAGTATTAGAAGTAATCTCTTCAGTCATCTCGCTCAATTCCTTATCCGAATACCCAGAAGACAACTTTGGTAAGAACAAAGTCGATGATTGAAACGACAGCAATAATAAAAGTTACGAAGACGAGCACAACGGCGGTGTAAGTGGTCAACATATTTCGGGTTGGCCAAACAACCTTCTTTAGCTCTGAAAGAACTTGGCGGTAGAAAAGTCCAACGCGCGCAAAAATCCCGAGCTTCTCCTCGGTAACTTCAACTGCATCAGTCATGATCTTCCTTCGCTTTCATCTTTCAATCAGTTCATTCGGTTCACTTCGGGTAAAACATCTTGCAGGGCAGGAGGGACTCGAACCCCCAACCGGCCGCTTTGGAGACGGCAACTCTAGCCAATTGAGCTACTGCCCTTCGCGACGAATTTTCAGGCGCGCCAAGGCGAGGAAGAAAATCATCGTGAGCGTCGAAGTGTAAGGGCAGGGGGCGGCCGGAGTAAAACTGGCTAATTTAGGGTGGGCAGTACCACCATTTCTGAGCGTGCCAGAGATGTGGGCCATGGTGCAGACTTCGCATATGAGCAGAATCTCCGCACGAATTTCAGCTATCGCAGAGTCAGCCACATTGGCAGTAGATGCAAAAGCGAAAGCACTTAAAGCAGCAGGTCGACCAGTCATTGGATTCGGAGCTGGTGAACCAGATTTCCCAACAGCTGATTACATTATCGAAGCGGCTGCTGCTGCCACACGCGTGGCCGCAAATCATCGCTACACACCAACACCTGGCCTTGCCGAATTACGTGAAGCAATTGTGGCAAAGACAAAGCGCGACTCAAACTATGAAATTACTGTCGATCAAGTTCTTGTTACCAACGGTGGCAAGCAAGCGGTCTATCAAGCATTTGCCACAATCATTGATCCAGGTGATGAAGTCATTCTGCCCTCACCATTTTGGACCACATATCCGGAGGCAATCAAGCTTGCTGGTGGAAAGAGCGTTGAAGTATTTGCAGATGAGTCACAAAATTATTTAGTGACAGTTGAACAGTTAGAGGCAGCCCGAACCCCAAAGACTAAAGCTCTATTGTTCTGCTCTCCTTCAAATCCAACTGGTTCTGTCTATTCACCTGAGCAAGCGAAGGCAATTGGCGAATGGGCTGTGAAGAATAACGTATGGGTAATCTCAGATGAGATTTATGAGCACCTGCTCTATGACGGTGCCAAGGCTCCATCACTTCCAGTGTTGGTGCCAGCACTTGCTGATACCTGCATCATCATCAACGGCGTTGCCAAGACTTATGCGATGACTGGTTGGCGTGTGGGTTGGATGATCGGGCCAAAAGATGCCATCAAGGCGGCAACAAATCTGCAATCTCACCTGACTTCAAATGTTTCAAATGTTTCACAGCGCGCAGCTATCGCGGCCGTTTCCGGCAACCTTGATGAAGTACACAAGATGGGTGAAGCCTTTAACCGTCGCCGTAAGTTAATTGTTGATCTACTTAATGAGGTTCCTGGTTTTACCTGCCCAACACCTCAAGGTGCTTTCTATGTCTATCCATCAGTAAAGGGTGCACTCGGTAAAACCATTCGCGGCAAGGTAGCAAATACTTCGGCCGAGCTTGCCACAATCATCTTAGAAGAAGTGGAAGTTGCTGCTGTTCCAGGCGAAGCTTTCGGGCCTTCCGGATACTTGCGATTCTCCTATGCCACCAGCGATGAAGATATCGTTGAAGGTATTGGGCGGATCAAGAAGTTACTTACAGAGTAACGCCCACTAAATTAACTTCGGCCTCTAAAGTGATACCGAACTTGGCATAGACCTTCCCTTTCGCATCTTGGGCAAGTTCAACAATATCGTTAGCTGTTGCATTGCCGGCATTGGTAAGTGCCAGTACATGCTTTGTCGAAACTCGAGCGCCACCATGCGCGTCACCTTTATGTATTCCTGAGTTTTCAATCAGCCAGGCAGCACTTGTTTTCACACGACCATCGGAAGTTGGCCACTGCGGTGCCTCTGGCGGAAGCTTTGCTGCAACTTCAGCAGAAACAATAGGGTTGGTAAAAAATGAACCGGCAGACCAAGAATCACGATCTGTTTTATTGAGCAGCATCCCCTTCATTGCACGCAGCTCTAATACCGCTTTGCGAGTGGCTGCAACGGGTGCTTTTTCGCCAACTTCAATTCCTAGCTTTGCCGCAAGTTCAGAGTATGCAATCGGTGATGTCATCTCACCTGTGCGCAGGTTGAATTGCACATCAAGAATGACATAGCGCCCTGGATGAGATTTAAAGTGAGAGTTACGATATTCAAATTCGCACTCAAGATTGGTGAAAGTCTTGATTTCTTTCTGCTGGCGATCATAAGTGCGCACCCGAGTAATAAATTCTGCAACCTCATGTCCATAGGCGCCAATATTTTGGATAGGAGCCGCTCCCACACTGCCAGGAATTCCACTTAAAGATTCCAGGCCGGCAAAGCCACGTTCAAGTGTGGTCTTTACAAAATCATCCCAATTCTCGCCAGCACCAATGGTCAGCGTTGCACCGCTGCAAGCATCGACTTCGGCTTGCAGGGAGTGATTAACGATGCGAATAACGGTGCCCTCAAAGCCAGTATCTGAAACCAAAATATTTGTTCCACTGCCAATAATGAGAATTGGGGATTCACCAGCAGTTTCAATGGCAGCGATAATCTCGGCTTCAGTGCCTACTTCGACGAACTTCTTGGCAGGCCCGCCTACGCGTAGTGATGTGTAATCGCGTAAATCGGCCATGTGCTTAGGCTACCTGCGCGGACTCAATATTGCAGTCTTGCCTCTAAATCTCTCCAGAATACGGTCGTAGTTTTTCTTCGATTGTGAGTCACGATATTCGGGCTCGCTATCGTGATAACCGTGATGACGTCCTTGTTCTAGAGGTAGATCCATCTGCAGTAACCGGCCATTTCCATGACGTAAGGTGAGCGAGAATTCGATATCTGCATTGCGGTAGAACAGTGCGCGATTGCTAAACCCGCGCACGGCCAAAGCATCCTCACGATGCATCGCCATGAAGTAACTAAAGAGAACATCTACTTCCCCAGCACCTTTATCTTCCGTGCTGCGCCATTCATCTTCCAGATTTACTAACCCCCCGCGCCAGCCAACAGCTACAAACTCTCTTTTCTGGAGCTCGGCAAGTACTGGAGTAATTGCATCGCCGGTGAAGGTTGTCGACGGATCCATAATGATAATAAATTCACTTGTCACATTGCGCAGTAGCGCATTGGCATTCTCGCCCCAGCCAAAGTTTTCATTGACCTGAACCAGTGATGTGCGTGAATCTAATTGATCCACAAGAATTCCAGGCTCGCCAATTACCAGGATAGCGATGGCACATTGGCTATGGGCTTTAATCGATTCGATGCAGGTCACGGCATCCTCGTGGAATCCCTCCACAATGATTGCCGCCGTAATCTCATACTTGCCGGAATTAATCGGGCGAATATCGCGAGTGGATTCATAGACTGGAAAACGCTTCTTGGGACGTAATTCATATTCCCCAGCACTGTCCACAACTTCGAAACCAAGGGCTGCAATCTCATCGCGCAGTTGATCAGAGAGAGCAAAGTTTCGTTCAGCGCGAGCAACTAAGCGGGCCTTGGCTAACTCATGTACCGAATCTGGTGCACTCACTTTCGCACCACCGCTTTCGCCATTCCAAGTACTTTCACGCCAGCAGATGTTGCACTTAAAGTTAATGAAATCTTTCCATCGACTATTTCACTCACAGTGGCACTCACCGTGAGATCTACTTTTTCACCTGCGGCAACAAGGACTGGCTTGGTAAAACGAGCACCGAATTCCAGAACTTGCCCAGCACCACCGGCAAAGTCAGAGACGTACTTACCCACTAGTGCCATGGTGAGCATGCCATGCGCAATGACGTTAGGAAGGCCCACAGATACTGCGAACTCTTCATTTTGGTGAATTGGATTCTGATCACCTGAGGCGTCGGCATAGCTTTTGAGCATCGAACGATCAATAAAGAAGATTTGTTCTGGCAACACTGTGCCCACTTCAATCATGCCCGCACCACCAATGTGGACCAGGAAGAGATAACTAGGTCGGCGCCGCGATGTAGATCAGAGCGAACCGTGACAATTTCATTGCCGGCAGCAACTCGGTAGTTTTCAATCGTTGCTGCACATGTAAGTGCATCACCGGCTTTGATAGGTGCGATGATTTCAAACTTCTGATCGCCGTGAACTAGGCGAGACCAATCAAGCCCAATATCTGGTTGAGTGAGAATGCTTTCGTATTGGGAAAGCGTGATACGGATAGAAAATGTGGGGGGAGCAATCGTTGTATCAGTTTCGCCAATGACGGCGCAAAAGGCATCGATTTCAGATTGAGAAATTGTTATTACATCTGTACCGGCGAAGGTGCGCCCGACCGAATCGGGGTTGAGCATTAGCGGGTTTCGCGGTGAAGAGTTGAAGACTTGCAACGTGGACAGAACTTCTTGAGTTCCATGCGGTCTGGATCGTTGCGGCGGTTCTTCTTAGTGATGTAGTTACGCTCTTTGCAATCAACGCATGCCATGGTGATTTTTGGACGTACGTCCGCGCTCTTACTTGCCATGGTCTTAACTCCTTCGTGATTGAAGCGCTTAGATTACCCGAGCGCCCTTCATTGGTGAAATCCGTGCGTATTTCGCACTTGATTATTAGTAGCGGAGGCGGGATTTGAACCCACGACACAGCGATTATGAGCCGCTTGCTCTACCAAGCTGAGCTACCCCGCCAAGGGCGTGCATATTAAATTATCGAACTTTGTACTACTTATTTACTGCGAGCCCCCCACCGGAATCGAACCGGTGACCTTTTCCTTACCATGGAAACACTCTACCGACTGAGCTAGGGGGGCAATGGTAGAGAGTGAAGTCTAGGGCTTAAGGCCTAAAGTGAAAAATTGCGCTGGCAGAAGCGTTAATTACAGGAGCAACGATCCTCTATGGCGACGCCCACTAAGGCTTCTTCCACATGCTCGCCGCAGCCTTCCCATGTTGGCTTTGCGCATTTGGTGCACTGAACTTTGCTACACATATCGACCCTCTCACGTAGTTCTAGCCACAGTTGGCTAAAAGTACTTTCTGAAAAACTTCTTAATCTTATTCCTTATCGTAGAAGTTTGCTGCATAGGCGAAAGCTTGAGCACTCGGTCCTTTGCTGGCTCATCGGGTGTGATGACATCTGTGATAGCGGGAGAGTTCTGATCAAGTGAATCTGCAATTCTGCCGATATTGGCAACGATGGAGAGCCCACGAACAATCTGCTCTTGGTCAACATCATCTCCATCTTCAATCAGAGTTTCAGCAAGGGCTGAGCCTGCCTCGCGGGCATCGTCAGTTGGTGAAGAGGCATCATCATTTATGTCATCCGGTATCTCAACGTGAGCTGAAATTGCGTAACTTGCAGCCGAGAGTGCAACTGCTATTTGCTTCTGCGTCGAATCTGCAATTCCTCCCTCTACTGCGGAATCAAAGAGTGTTCGCGCAATCATGCGCACCTGAACCAAGGTGTGCTCGGCGGCAATTCCTTCAATGTAGATCTCTTCTGCTTCATCTTTCTCTGCTGTGGGAAACCATCTCGCATGACTTCTGGCTTCCACTGATTGCGCACGGATGGCAGGAACTTCTTCCACTAATAAACGTGCTCTTGCTAACCAACTGCCAGCATCCTTCTGGGTATAACCGGCAGCAACACCTTCTGACATTTCAGCTAAAAGGGCAGCGGCTTTAGTGCTCACACTTCTTATCTGGATTTGCGCACGTCCCACCGGAGTATTGGGATGTGAGAAGTATGAAAAGAGAATTGCGATTGCCGCACCAATAAGAGTTGATCCAAGCCTATGAACGGCAGTGCTCTGAGAAATCCCTGGTCCAATAACAATTAGTGCTGTGACAGGCACGTTCACCGAAGCAACTTCACCAAGATGCAGGGCTCTTGCGATGACAGCACAGAAAATAATTGTTGTGGCAACTGCGATAAAGCCAAAGTTAAAGACACTTACGGTAAAGAGTGCGATTCCCGCTCCTACGGCCGTTCCAACAATCTGGCCAAAACCTTCGCGCATGGATTTATGTAGCGAGATGCGAATACTCAAGGTGCAGACGATGGCAGCTACTACCCCGCCATCTTCGATGAGTAGATCTCCCACAAACCAAGAAACGCCACCTGCTAAACCGGCAACCAAAATCTGGCGAACCCAGTTCTTCCGGTTCTTAAAGAGGTTAACTATTTTTCTAAACATTAGAGCGCAGTTTACGCCCCACTATCCCCTTTATGATTAACCCATGCCTGGCGCCGTGACTGATAACACCCAGATTCGTGAGCTACTCAAAGAATCAAAAACTCTTGCAATAGTGGGGGTTTCAGATAAGCCTGATCGTCCAAGTTATGGAGTCGCTAAATACCTACTCGAGCACTCGCATTACACAATCTTTCTTGTAAATCCGATGCTGGAGACAGTTCTTGGAGAAAAGGTTTACCACTCACTCAGTGAAATCCCCGAACATATCGACCTGGTGGATGTTTTCAGGAAACCTGCAGATTGCAGTGAAGTTCTGGCGGAGGCAATCGCAGTAGGCGCAGATGCAATCTGGCTTCAGCTTGGAATTACTAGCCCGGAAGTTTTAGCAAGAGGAACCGAAGCAGGGCTGTCTGTCGTGATGGATCGGTGCCTGAAGGTTGATTACATCAATTTCTTGTAGTCACAGGTAAGCAGACTAAAAAGTATTTACTAGTTGCTTTTCTCTTGCAGCACAAGTGATACCGAGTTAATACACCAACGCTCATCTGTTGGAACGTCATAGCCTTCACCTGAAAATACATGTCCAAGGTGTGAATCACACTTCGCGCAACGAACCTCTGTGCGAATGCGCGGTGCTAGTGAACGATCTTCAATCAGCGTTACCGCATCATCGGCAGATGGTGCATAGAAAGATGGCCATCCACATCCGGAATGAAACTTAGTGTCAGATGTGAAGAGAACGTTGTCGCAGACTTTGCAGAGATAACTACCGATTGTGTCGGTATCTGTATATTCACCGGTAAATGCTCGCTCGGTGGCACCTTCGCGAAGCACTGCATAAGAGAGCGGATCAAGGCGTGCTTTGAGTTCGTCCTCGTTAATTGCTTCCATCTCAGACTCCTCCAACCGCGCTATGGAGCCAAAAATACCCGAGCCTACGAGAATTGGGTAATTAAAAAGATTTCTCCAACAGACTTTAATAGGACGCGCCTGAATAACATGTTGCGGGCTGCTATACCTGCACCTACCCTTAGTTATGGCTAACAAGGGTGGTAATTGTGAAATATAAGTCTGTTAAGGGATTGCTCACCAACGATGAGTCGCTTATCCCAACAAATTTGATCGATAAGCTCGAAGACCTATTACATGGTTTTCTCGGAATAGTTCTCTTCGGCATCTCAATCTTGGCTGCCGGCTACACCTTGCAACGCCTCATCGAAACCAGACCATTTTTCCCACTAGGAATGATTCAAGGAATTAACGATATTTTATTTGTAGTCATCATCCTTGAAATCATGCGCACCGTCATCGTGCGATTTACCGATGGAATTTTCCAACTCGAAAACTTCCTTATCATCGGTGTTATTGCCGCAGTCCGACACATCCTTACCGTGGGTGCATCTCTTACGATGCAAGAGGAAAAAACAGATCAATACTTCAATCGCGCACTCATTGAGATGGGCGTTAACACCGGAATTGTTCTGGCACTTGTCTTCGGCCTATTTCTAGCAAGGGCTGCGCGAAAGCCAGATAAGAGCCGTTAAAGCTGAGTTAATCAGTAAATACGAACTACTCGGCCCCCGAAATACCACTCGGTAAAGAAGACTGTTCCACTTGAATTAACTGCAACCCCATGTGGGCTATTTACTGCGCCGTCTATTACATCGGGAGCAACACTTTCGCCATCCTTTATCTGATTGGGCCAACCCTCACCGCGTTCAGGCTTAATACTAGGAACGAGAATTTCCACATTGCCGGCAAGGTCCACCGAGAGCATTGCCCCATAAAGATCGGTCACAATAAGAAGATCATTGCGAATGGCAAAGGATGAAGGACCAATCATGGCTTCAGAACTTAACGATTTAACATATTCGCCATCGAGTGTGAAAAAGACAATTCTTTTATTTCGTCGGTCAGCAATGACCACAAGTGATTGCGGCCCACGGGTATCAATCAGAATGCCGTGTGGGCAGTTAAAGACCAGAGAAGTTGAAGAACCATCAAAGGTTTCCGAGCTGCCATCGGCCTTGATGCGGTGAACTAAACTTTCTCCATAACCATCACCAATCCAGATATCTCCCTTGTAGGGGCCTTCTTCTTCAACTATTGCAAGCGTTGTAGGTTTCCATGTGACGGCATCGTCTTCGGAAGTGTTGGGTCTTGAGATTGTGCGCAGAACCTCACCTTTGCGATTAACTAAGAGCACTTGTGCAGCTTCAGTACCACCCGGATCACAAATCCAGAAAGAGTCATCACTTGAGTTGGAAACGACGGTAATCCCATGCAGGATGGCGGCATCTACATCGACCTTAATAAAGGTTTCATCTTCGGGATTTAAGACAATAAATGCACGTCCGCCAGGAGACTCAAAAACTATCTGGCCATCGCTAAAGATTCCAATGCCCGAGTGCATCCATCCATCATGTGGATTACCACTAAAGAGTGTCTTCCAATTTATCTCTTCTGGAATTGAAGTGGATTCAGACATTTCTCTACAACCGACCCGCCTGATGCACTCGCTTAAGGAACTCTTGCGTCTTTGGGTTCTGGGGGTTATGTAGTACTTGCTCCGCACTCCCGCGTTCAATGACGTTACCTGATTCAAGGAAGCAGACTTCATCAGCCACCTGCGTTGCAAAACCCATTTCATGCGTTGCCAGGACCATGGTCATGCCATCACTTTTTAGGTCACGCACAGCAGAAAGAACTTCATTGACTAAGACTGGATCAAGGGCTGAAGTAACCTCATCCAGAAGAAGTAAGCGAGGGTTTACCGCAAGTGAGCGAATGATTGCTACCCGCTGTTGCTGTCCCCCACTTAAGCGATCTGGATATTGATCTGCCTTATCGGCTAAATCAAATCTTTTAAGAAGCTGTGTGGCATGTGTATTGGCTTCATCCTTACTCTTGC
>JBILAM010000069.1:0-4730 GCA_044354225.1 Candidatus Planktophila sp. | reverse complement strand
GCGCCGCGAGACGTTCCTAAAGATAGGGCTGCTAAGAAAGTATTCATTTGTTAGTACCCCAAATATGCAGCACGTAGTTTTGCATCAGCCTTGAGCTCTGATGCTGGGCGATCTGCCACAACTTTTCCAAGTGCGAGAAGTACGCCATGGTCTGCAACACCGAGTGCGGTATTCGCGTTTTGCTCAACTAGCAGAACCGAAAGCCCAGTGCTGCGGCACAGAATATTTACGGAATCAATAATTTGTTCAACAACAAGAGGTGCTAATCCCAGCGAAGGTTCATCAAGAAGTAGCAGTTGTGGGCGCGACACCAAGGCTCGGCTGATAGCCAACATTTGACGTTCCCCACCAGAGAGAGTCCCGGCTAATTGTTTACGGCGCTCTTTCAGCCGCGGAAAGAGTTCATACATTTCATCTATCGCAGGTGTGATATCTGACTTAAATTTTCTGCGGCGAAACAGGGAGCCCATTGAGATATTTTCTTCAACGCTAAGCTCTGAAATAACTGCATGTCCCTCAGGAACATGTGCGATTCCCAAACGGACAATATCTTCGGGACGCTTTCCAATGATTGATTGCCCTTTCCACGTGATGGAACCGGAACTTGGATGTTCAAGACCTGAAATCGTGCGCAGTAGCGTGCTCTTTCCGGCACCGTTTGCACCAATCACAGTAGTGATCATTGATTCTTGCGCCTGCATTGATACGCCATCAATGGCCACAACAGAACCGAAGCGAGTTACGAGATTTTCAATCTTAAGCATGCTCACCTCCCAACTTCTCACTGCCGGTTTGCTGTGAGGTGCCAAGGTAGGCAGCGAGCACAGCTGGATCGCGCTTTACTGTGTCAAAGCTTCCACTGGAGATAACTTTTCCAAAGTTTAAAACATAGACCTGGTCTGAAATTGATCCAATAAAGTCCACATGATGTTCAACAATCACAATCGCACAGCGTTGCTTTAACTGCTTAAGAAGTGCGGCAAATTTATCGATGTCATCCTGACCTAATCCAGCAGCAGGTTCATCCAGGAGTAGTAGCTTCGGTTCGGAAACTAGCGCGCGAGCAATTGATACTCGCTTGCTCTCTGGATAGGTAAGTTCGCTCGGCATCTTCTCGGCTAAATCCAGCGCCCCAGCCCAAGCAAGTGCATCACTTGCACGCCGGCGCAGCTTTGCTTCTGCTCGCCCTGAGAGTCCTAATAAATCTCTAAAAAAGTTGGTACCACTGCTGTGATTGGCGCCCATCATTACATTTTCGATCACTGTAAGTCCGCTAAAGAGACCCACGCCTTGCAGTGTGCGACTTATACCTAGTCCGGCCAAATCATGACTTGCTGGCCATTTCATATCTTTGCCATGAATTGAAATTTCTCCAGAAGCTGGCGTCACAAGTCCTGAAATCGCATTAAAGATTGTTGTCTTACCTGCGCCATTGGGACCAATAAGTCCCACAATTGTGTTGGGTGCAATCTCAAGGAATACATCATCGAGTGCGGTAAGGCCACCGAACCTCACAGTGAGATGAGAAATCGATAGAGCAGCTCCAGCACTCATAGCAACCTCTCTTTCTTCACCACTATGCAATTAAATATGAAATCAGTAGACATGGGGCGCGTAGATTCTAGGCACACGCGGTCCCAATCGTGTGACTATTTCATAGTTAATCGACTGGGATGCCAATCCCCAATCATCGGCTGAGTATTCACCGTGTGAACCGTTACCGAAAACTGTCACCCAATCCCCCGAGCGGGCTTTGGAATCGGCCCCTAAATCAACCACAAATTGATCCATAGATACTCTCCCAATAATCGGTGCGCGCCTGCCATTTACCCATACCCCGGCAGTGCGTGCGATACGTGGAATTCCATCGGCGTAACCCATCGCAACTACACCTAACTTCGTGTCGACGCTCGTGCTCTGCGTGGCCCCGTAACCAACAGGTGAACCAGCCGCAACATCTTTTACTAAATAGAGTGCAGCACGTAGTTGCATTGCCGGGCGTAGGCCCAGAGATGCGGAATTACCGAGTGTCTGCACATCCGGAGAAAGTCCATAGAGTGAAATACCAGTGCGCACCATGTCAAAGCTAGCCGCGCTATTTTTCAGCGTGGCAGCTGAATTTGATAAATGCCGAATGACCTGGCTGTGACCTAAAGAGTGCAGGTGATCAACTGCAGTATTAAATCGCATCAATTGATCACTATTTTGTTTCTCATCTGGCTCATCTGCCCGGGCGAAATGCGAGAAGATTCCAACAACGTCCACACCCTTTAGCTGCTCTGCAGTTAGTTGATTCCACTCATTGAGAAAACCACCACGGCTCATTCCTGTATCAACTTCCAGGTGGATGCGAGCCGGCTTTGACTTAGCTGCTGCTGAAATTTCTTGCAGTGCAGCGATTGATGCAACAGCGATTTCAATATCTAAATCTATAGCTTGCGCGAAATCTGATCCAGGCTGCACCAGCCATGCGAGTATGGGCGCAGTGATTCCTGCCTCGCGTAATGTCACCGCTTCTTCCAGGAGTGCAACGCCAAGATATGTAGCACCCGCTGATAGCGCTGCTTTAGCAACTGGAATTAGTCCATGACCGTAGGCATCGGCTTTCACAACTGCTAGAAGATTTGTTCCGGAACGCTCTTTAAGAAACTGCACATTGTGCTTAATGGCGCTCAGATCAACTAGTGCTTCTGCCCTCATCGCTCAATCACCACCATCGCCGATGCCATGCCAGCATCGTGTGAAAGTGAAAGATGCACGGTGGCACCGTCAATGAGTTCTGCAATCGCTCCTCGGAAGAGAAAATCTGGTTTGCCGTTCTCATGGTTAATGACTTCGGCATCGTGCCACTGCAGCCCATGTGTTGGGCTCAGCGCTTTATAGAGCGCCTCTTTGGCGGCGAAACGGGCAGCAAGAGAAGCTACCGGTTTGGTCCTTTCAGATTCGGTAAATAGTTTTTCAGCTAAATGCGGGGTGCGCTCGAGGGATTCTTTAAACCGGGCGATGTCTACGACATCGATACCAATCCCATCAATCATGACAATGAGTCTATTAGTGGTTAGTGAAGTTGGCTATCGGATGGAAAGAATCTATCGATTGCGATGATGAGAACCAGCAAAGCGCCACCCAAGAGCAATCCGCCAAACAAGTCTGAGAACCAGTGGGTGTTTCGAATCAGGGAGACAACACAAACGGTAAGTGCAAGTACGCCAACACCAGCACTTGCGAGTCTGCCTTTATAGCGATTGACATGGGCATATCGATAAATCAAATAAGCAACTACGCCCCAGATGAGAATGGCATTAGATGCATGGCCACTGGGATAGGACATGCCACCAGCGTGTAGAACATCGAAACCATCTCTTGGTTTTGTGCGACCAAGTCCATATTTAAATGCGCCAACTACGGCGTTGAGGGCAAGAAATGAGAGCACTCCTAAATTAATTGGCCGCCACGTCTTAAATCGTCTGGATATATAGAGGGCAACAATCAGGAGCGAAATTCCGGAAACACCACGAAGCCCAAGATCATCAAGGCGGCGCACAAGAAATTGAGTCAGACCAGTTAAACGTGGATGATCTAAATCGTTAAACCACTTATCAATATCAACGATGAATCCACTAGTGAGTACTTGATAGGTAATAAAGAGATATCCAGCAAATAGACCAGCCGACCACTTTAAGGCGCGGCGCATCTGTCGCTGGCGCGGATCCACAATCGTTGACATAGTTATTCGACAGTGACCGATTTAGCGAGGTTGCGGGGTTGGTCAACATCTGTGCCGCGAGCAACCGCTATTTCATAAGCAAAGACCTGCAGCGGAACAGTGGCGAGGACCGGTTGGAATAATGAAGATGTCACAGGGATACGAATAATGTGTTCTGCGCCAATGACTTCTGCTCCTTCTGGGGCAATGACAACAACGCGAGCACCACGTGCCTTCACTTCTTGAATGTTACTGAGCATCTTCTCATCTAGGCCATGCTCATCAGCAGGAGGCAATATTGCAATCACCGCTGTGCCTTCTTCAATCAAAGCGATAGGCCCGTGTTTAAGTTCGCCACCTGCAAATCCTTCAGCATGAATATATGCAAGCTCTTTTAACTTAAGAGCGCCTTCAAGTGCAACTGGGTATTCGATTCCGCGCCCCAGAAAGAGAATGGTGTCGTTCTTTACAAACTTACGAGTTAACTCACGCAAAGGCTCGATTGTTTCCAAGATTTGTTCCACCTTGCCAGGTAGCTCAAGCATCTCGTTATATAGATCGCGTACCTCTTTTTCGGTGAGCTGCTCGCGCACCTGCGCCAGCTTCAGACCGATGAGATAGATAGCAACGATTTGTGTCAGGAAGGCTTTTGTTGATGCAACAGCAATTTCAGGACCGGCGTGGGTATAGAGAACAGCATCTGACTCACGTGGGATTGTGGAAGAGTTTGTATTACAGACTGCCAATACTCGTGCGCCAGCTGCCTTTGCATGGCGCACCGCCATCAGCAAATCCATAGTTTCACCGGATTGTGAGATTGCAATGACGAGTGAATCTTTATCAATAATGGGATCGCGATAGCGGTATTCGGAGGCAATCTCAACATCTACCGGGATTTTGGCCCATTTTTCGATTGCATACTTTGCCACCATTCCTGCGTGATAGGCGGTGCCGCAGGCAATGACAGAAATTCTCTTAATCTGTCTCATTTCCTCATCGCTCATATGTAATTCATCAAGAAGTA
>JBILAM010000100.1:0-4733 GCA_044354225.1 Candidatus Planktophila sp. | reverse complement strand
ATTCGTAAAATTCCTGCTGGCGGATCCACAACATTTAGATTTGTTATTTCATGGAATTTTCCAAATCGTCACGCTTGGATGAGTACAGATTACGGAGATATTTCACAAGCCCTTTACAGCGATGATGTGGTTGGAAATGCTTATTCCGCAAAAGCCAAGGATGCATGGGATACCGCATTGCAAGTAGTCGATAAACTGCCAGAACTTGAGAAGAGAAGTTTGAATTTTATTTCTTCAATTACGCAATCAGAATTACCTGAACCTATAAAGGAATCAGCACTCTTCAATCTGAGCACGTTGAGAAGTCAGACCTTTTTCCAAACTGCCGATGGACATTATTATGGTTGGGAAGGAATTGGTGACAGAAAGGGAAGTTGTCACGGAAGTTGTACACATGTTTGGAACTATGAACAAGCATCGTCTCACTTGTTCGGTTCTATTGCTCGCGATATGCGCGAACTCGAATTCCTTCATGCAATGCGCCCTGATGGGTTAATGAGTTTTCGCATTGGATTGCCCTTGGAAAAATATGCCCGCGAGTGGCAATTAGCCGCAGCCGATGGTCAGATGGGTTGCATAGTTAAGCTTTATAGAGAATGGCGATTATCCGGAGACTCAGAATGGCTCAAGAAACTTTGGCCAGCAGCTAAGCGATCATTGGAATTTTGTTGGATTCCCGGAAGTTGGGATGCTGATCAAGATGGCGTTATGGAAGGCGCACAGCACAACACAATGGATGTTGAATATTATGGCCCTAATCCACAAATGGGCTTCTGGTACTTAGCAGCGCTGAAGGCTTCCCAAGAGATGGCACTTGAAAATTCAGATACAGAGTTTGCAAACAAATGTGAAAAACTCTTTGAAAGTGGCAGTGCCTACATGGATAGCCAGTTGTTTAATGGAGATTATTACATTCATAAGATTGTTCCGCCTGAAAATATAAATCTAATTTATCCAGGGCTCAGGCACACCTCGATGGGGGCATCCGATATGGATGATCCTGAACTTCAATTAGGAGAAGGTTGCTTAGTTGATCAATTAGTAGGCCAGTTCTTAGCGCATATTTGTGGCTTAGGGTATTTGGCCAAAAAAGAAAATATTAAGAAGACACTCGAAACAATTTATAAATGGAATTACCGCGAAGAATTTTTCTCGGAATTCAACCATATGAGAAATTACGTACTAGGTGATGAGAAAGCCTTAGTTATGGCCTCGTATCCTCGAGGAAATAGACCTAAGAGACCTTTTCCTTACTTCAACGAAGTTATGACTGGATTTGAATACAGCGCAGCTATCGGCATGATTTATGAAGGTATGGAGGCAGAAGGTATTGACTGCATTTCAAATATTCGTGATAGGTACGACGGCGCAAAGCGCAGCCCATTCAATGAAGCAGAGTGCGGTAATCATTATTCGCGTGCGATGGCTAGCTGGGGTGGAATTCTTGCTTGGACTGGTCAACAATACGATGGCAGAGTTGGAAAATTATCATTTACAAGGAAATCCAAGGAAGCGCTGCCCTTCTTCACGGGTGATGCTTATGGCACTGTGCAAAACGATGGAAAGAAGATCACGATCACAGTCCTTGAAGGAACACTTAGATTAAAGTCCATCGAAATGCCAGGTTTTGAAAATCGGACTCTGTCGGATTTACAACTTCTATCTAACGGGAATTCAATAGATTTATAGGGATTATTAGCATTTCTATTGTATTAAATGAGCATAGATATTCGTTGACAGTCACTCTTGCGACCTGAACACTCATCATACGAGTGGGTTATTCGTGGCACAACAGAGACAAAAGGGGAAGTAATGACTGATAAAAATGTAACTGAGGCCCTTCCAGAAAAATCAGTTTTTTCACGGAGAACGGTTCTCAAGGCAGCAGGAATTGGTACAGCAGGAATTACTGCTGCTGCAGCACTTGCTGCATGTAGCAAGAAAGAAGGAGCTGCAGAATTAGATGCAGCAACTGTTTCATTCGTATTCAATGGTTCAGCCGATCAGGCAGCATCATGGGATTCACTCTTTCAGGGATTTAAAACTAAATTTCCTCAAATAGATTTTAAAGCGAATGCAATTCCATCCGATAGTTGGGCAGCATTTGCAGATGCAGTTGCAGTACAACTTGCAGGTGGCGCAAAATATGACGTGTTAAATCTTGCAACAGAAGGTGCGTTGCTCTTCGCCGATAAAGGTGTTGTACTTCCACTCGATGATTTGATTGCTCGCGATCAAGCAGAAATGGATGCAGCACTAGCAGACACACATCCACGTCTTGTTGAATTTGGAAAGAAATACGGCCCTCCAGATGGAAAGACTTATTACATTCCAAGCGGTGGAATGAACTGTATGGCAGCATGGGTCAACAAAGATGTCTTTGCGAAGGCTGGACTAGAACTTCCAACTGATGACTGGACATGGGATGACTTCCTTGCAGCCGGGCGCACAATAAAGAAGAAGACTGGCGCATTTATGTTCCCAGTCACTGCTGAATACTTCGTTGGAATCATGCCTTGGCTAACAACAAATGGGGCTAGCACTATGAATGAAGATTGGACAGAGGCAACATGTGACACACCTCAAGCAATTGAGGCAGCAGAGTTTGCCCGTCAGTTAGTCGTTGAGAAATTGAGTCCACCACCTGGCGGTACATACGATCGTTTCGAACTTGGAATCAAGGGAGACCTTGCTGTTTTCGGTGGCGGTCGTTGGCCAGTACTTGCAGTTCGTGCAGCTAATGCAGTCGACAAATACGAGATCTTCGATTTCCCACACAAGGGTGCAAATCGTGGATCACCAGTTGGTTGGGCAGCATTCCCAATCATGAATTCTTCACCAAATATCGACGCTTCATGGGAATTCGTAAAGTACATAAGTAGTTTTGAAGGCGCAGCAGTATTTGCCAAGGCAGGCGGAACTGCATCACCATGCTTGAAGTCTGTTGCTGAAAGCGAAGATTATCTTGCAGATTCTCCAGTTGGTACTGACAAGCTCTATAAGGCACTTGATTATGCAACTGCCATCCCATCTCCTACCAAGGGAAATCTCACTCAACGTGCGATCGAAGATGTATGGGGACAGATAATCGCAGGAAATATCAAGCCTGATGCTGGCATGAAGAAGATGCAAGAAGAAGTAACAAAGCTGCTCTAATTCCAAAATAACGGAGTAGGAAAAAATGCCCCTTCGAAAGGCGAAACAAAAACAGGAACGGTTCACGCCGTTCCTGTTTTTGTCACCTGCAATTCTTTTTTTCTGCTGTTTTATTCTATTTCCTTTGATTGGCGCTTTTGGCTACAGCCTTATCTCTTGGGATTTCTTTACAAAACCAAAATTTGTAGGTTTAGATAATTATGGAAAACTCTTCAAGGATCCAATCGCACTTGAGGCAATCAAAAATACCTTTGTTTTTACACTGGCTTCAATAGTCACTCACGTAGGCCTCGGTTTGATTCTAGCCATTGCCGTCAATAGAAAAATTCCTAAATTCTTTGCCTACATTATTCGAACAGTATTCTTCTTCCCTTTTCTTCTCTCTTGGGCGGCAGCATCTATCATATGGAACTTTGGACTAGATCCCACCTTTGGTGTAATTGATTACTACGCTGGAATATTGGGATTTCCAGAAGCAACTTTATTATCTAAAACTTGGGCTATGCCGACAATAATCATGATAGATCTTTGGAAAACTTTAGGGTTCGCATTCATTGTAATTTTGGCAGGTATTCAAGCGATACCAAACGATGTCAATGAAGCAGCACGTGTTGATGGTGCAACCGGATGGCGTCTCTTTTGGAGTGTGACCTTTCCATTATGCACCCCAGCACTTTTCTTTGTCTCAGTGACTGCATTTATCGGTGCTTTTCAAATTTTTGAGCCGATGTACATCATGACTCGTGGAGGCCCAGACAATGCCACTCTATCAATCGTCCAATATTTGCATATGACTGCATTTCGAACTTTTGATATCGGATATGGTGCTGTTATTTCAGTCGCAATATTTCTAATTGTGCTCATTGTTACTCTTGTGCAATTTAGACTTGCAAAGAGATGGGTATATGAAGGATGAGTAAACCAATTAGCGCAAAAACTAAGAAAGCAAAACGGAATTTTAGAGCCGAGATTACCTCTCAAATCGCGAATCTCACCATTGCAATTTTTGCAACACTTTGGATTCTTCCCATTGCGTGGCTGCTTCTGACATCGATTCATAGCAGAGAAGAAAGATTCGCTATTCCCCCAAAATGGATACCAACAAATTTTGATTTTTCTTCTTACAAGCGCGCATGGGACGTATTTCCAATTGCTGAGCAGTACCTCAATAGTTTGAAAATTTCTCTGATCTCAACTATTGGTGCCTTAATTATTTCCTCTCTCGCCGCTTATGCATTCGCAAGGTTAGAGTTCTTTGGACGAGAAGTTTTATTCATGATTTTACTTGCTGGGTTGATGGTTCCACCGCAGCTAACAGTTATTCCAAGTTTTGTAGCATTTAGAAAAGTTGGATTGATCGATAACCATGCTGCTCTGTTTCTACCTGCGATGATAACGCCACTTGGAATATTTCTATTGCGGCAATTTTTTAGATCTATTCCGAAAGAACTTGATGAGTCCGCAAAAATTGATGGTGCTGGCGCGTTTAGAATTTTTTTCAGAATCATTCTGCCATTGAGTAAGCCCGCAATCGCATCCCTTGGCGTTGTACTTTTTATTGCCTCCTGGAATGACTT
>JBILAM010000030.1:0-15483 GCA_044354225.1 Candidatus Planktophila sp. | reverse complement strand
CGAACACGACGCATTTCAACAAGTGATGCTGGCAAGAAGCCGCGCAATCCGATGTCGACGATGAGTCCACCCTTAACAACTTCAATAACAGTTCCCACGACGACTTCGTCGCGCTCTTTCTTGCCTTCGATATCTCCCCAAGCACGCTCGTACTGAGCACGCTTCTTGGAAAGGATCAGGCGACCTTCTTTATCTTCCTTCTGCAATACGAGAGCTTCTACTCGATCTCCGACCTTAACGATGTCATTTGGATCTGCATCGTGGCGGATTGAAAGTTCGCGTGCTGGAATTACGCCTTCTGTCTTGTAACCAACATCAAGGAGTACTTCTTCGCGATCAATTTGTACGACTGTACCTTCGACGAGATCACCGTCGCTGAAATTTCTGATTGTTCCTTCAATGGCGGCTAAGAAATCTTCCGCTGAACCAATGTCATTTATTGCTATTTGAGTAGTCAAGGTGCTCCGTAGGGATAGAAAGTAGTAGGGATGGGACTGCGCAAGAGTACGTGTGCGGGTGATTGCCTAGCAAATCCTCGCTTGGAAAATCGGGCTATCAGGGCCAGTTATCGCGATAAAACGCTAATGAGCGGCTTCATTCCAACTGGCACCGATTCCCACCGAGACATCTAGTGGCGCCTTCAGTGGAAAGGCGCTGCCCATCTGGGTGCGGACAAGTTCTGAGACTTTATCAACTTCACTATTTACTACTTCCAGGATGAGTTCATCGTGAACCTGTAGCAATAAGCGAGATTTGAATTCACCGGCCACCAACGCCTGCTGCACGTTAAGCATCGCCTGCTTAATGATGTCAGCTGCCGAACCCTGAATCGGGGCATTAAGTGCCATGCGCTCTGCAATCTCTCGACGTTGACGATTATCATGAAGCAAATCGGGCAAGTATCTGCGACGTCCCATTACTGTTTCGGTGTAACCAACCTTGCGCGCATCATCAACGACAGTCTTTAAGTAATCGCGAATCCCGCCAAAACGTTCGAAGTAACGATCCATCAAATCTTGCGCTGCAGGTGGAGTTAGATCTAATTGAATAGCTAACCCATATGAACTCAAACCATAGGCAAGGCCATATGACATCGCCTTGATTTGCCGGCGCATCTCAGGATCAACATCACTTGCTTTAACGCCAAATACTTCAGCGGCAACCGTTGCATGTAGATCTTCACCAGATTCAAATGCTGCCAATAGATGCTCATCATTTGATAGGTGAGCCATGATGCGCATTTCGATCTGGCTGTAATCAGCAGTCAATAGTGCGTCATAACCACTTCCGGCAATGAAGCAATTTCTAATCCTTCGACCTTCTTCGGTGCGCACAGGGATATTCTGCAGATTTGGGGCGACTGAAGATAAGCGCCCTGTGGCAGCAACTGTTTGGGCAAAGTGGGTATGAATTCTCTTATCACTCTTGATTTCAACAACAAGTCCTTCAATTGTGCTTGCCAACTTCTTCGTCTCACGGATGCGCAAGAGGGCCGCCAAGACAGGGTGCGATGTCTTTTCAAATAACCAAGAGAGCGCATCGGCATCCGTTGTAAATCCAGTCTTTATCTTCTTAGTCTTAGGCAGGCCGAGCTCATCGAAGAGAACAACTTGTAATTGCTTAGGGGAAGCCACATTAAATTCATGACCCGCAGCTTCATGGGCAATCTTGGTCTCGCGCGCTACCTCGGCATCAAAGAAAGATGCCAGAGTTTCCAGCTCCTTCTTATCGACTGCTATCCCCCGGTGCTCCATGATCGCCAGTAAATCTGCAATCGGGAGTTCGAGTTCGTTATATAACTTCGTTAGCCCGCGGTTCTCTAGCTCTGTTGTCAGTGAATCTCGCAAACCAAAGAGAGCGCATGCTGTGGTGAGCAATAGTTCTTCGGATGAAGTTTCATTCAGTTGGCTGCCATCTCCCCAACGTTCAAGTAGATCTGAAACTTCTTGTGCGCGCACTCCAGGGTTAACTAGGTACGCGGCCAGCGCGGTATCAAAAACAACTCCAGTGAGAACTCCTTGGCGCGCAACGCCCTTGCCATCGTGCGCAATTTTCTTAACCTTAGGATCACTGGCCCAGGCGCCCAATGCCGCCGAATCAACGATAAATGCTGAACTCTTAGATAGAGCCACGGCATATCTTTGAAGTCGGTCACCTTCTAATTCGCACGCAATGGCGATTGGACCTGTATGCGAGGCAATCTTTGCATCGGCCTCATTAGCCGAAAGAATTTCGGTATCTACCTCAGCACCAAAGAGTGATGGGGCTGAATCAGTACTCTTACTCTTCTGCACATCTTTCACAGTCGTTGGCGTTGTAGAAATAGCCTTTAAGCGATCTTTCAGCGTTCTAAACTCCAACCGCTCAAAGAGAGCAGTGAGATTTGAGTCATCGACTCCCTGCCACGCCAAGGCATCGATCTCAAAGGTGATTGGTGCATCGTGAATAAGTTGAGTGAGTTCACGGTTGCGCACCACGTTATCGATATTGGCTCGCAGTGAGTCTCCTACCTTTCCACCTACGGTCGCAGCCTGTGCGAGTAATTCAGTAAGAGAGCCGAACTCCACAACCCACTTTGCGGCAGTCTTTTCACCGACACCTGGGATTGATGGGAGGTTATCGCTGGGATCTCCGCGAAGTGCGGCAAAATCCGGATACTGATCCGGCGTCATCCCATACTTCTCCTGCACCGATTGCGGGGTCATGCGCGCCATCTCACTCACACCACGCTTGGGATAGAGAACAGTTGTCTGTGCGGTAACGAGTTGGAAGCTGTCACGGTCTCCCGTACATATCAATACCTCCGCACCCTCTTTCTCTGCGCGCTTAGTAATTGTGGCAATCAGGTCATCTGCCTCAAATCCTTCGAGTGAGAACTGAGAGATTCCAAAACCTTTAACCAACTCATTTAGATATGACATCTGGGATCTAAATTCATCTGGCGTCTTTGCCCGATTGGCTTTGTACTCCGGAAATATCTCTGTTCGAAAGGTCTTGCGAGAGACATCAAATGCCACCGCCACGTGGGTGGGCTTCTCATCTTTAAGAAGGGAGATGAGCATCGTTGCAAAACCATAGATTGCATTGGTGTGCTGGCCTTGGGCGGTGGTGAAATTCTCGGCCGGAAGAGCAAAGAAAGCGCGGTATGCCATGGAATGGCCATCGATAAGAAGTAATCTCTTCGTGGTCATAGGCTCATCTTAGATATAAACTCACCAACTATGACGCAACCAGATTACCTAGCAATCATCAAAGAACGCGGACAAGGCGCCCTCGACATCAAGATGGGCATCGAAATGCTTGAAGTCTCCCCCGAAAGACTTGTTGCTCGTATGCCAGTTGAGGGAAACACGCAACCAATCGGATTGCTCCATGGTGGCGCAAATGTTGTGCTCGCTGAATCACTTGGCTCTATTGGAACGCAATTACATGCTGGTCCGGATCGCAAGATTGTTGGCGTTGATATCAACGCCACTCACCATAAATCTGCAACGAGTGGCTGGGTGACAGCAGTCGCTACTCCAATTTCATTGGGTCGCACGTTATGTGTCTATGAGATTGTAATAACAAACGAGGCAGGTCAGCGAACCTGTACGGCTCGCATCACCTGCCTCATTTTAGATAAATAGCTCCGAGCTAGTGAGCACCTGTTCCCAGGTATGCCTCGCGAACAGCTGGATCATTGAGTAGTTCTGAAGCGTTTGCTTCCTTAGTGACATTTCCAGTTTCCAGGATGTAAGCACGGTGAGCGCGCTGGAGAGCTTGTTGGGCATTTTGCTCAACCAGGAGAATTGTTACGCCCTGCTTATTAATCTCGGTAATAATGCGGAAGATATTTGCAATCATCTGTGGCGCTAGCCCCATGGATGGCTCATCGAGAAGAAGAACTTTCGGACGTGCCATCAAAGCTCGGCCAATGGCAAGCATCTGCTGTTCGCCACCTGAAAGAGTGCCGCCTGCTTGCGCTGTGCGCTCCTTCAAGCGAGGGAACAAGAAATAGATGCGATCGAGGTCTTCATCCATCTCGGATTTACGATCCTTACGATTGAACTTTCCCATCTCAAGGTTTTCTAGAACTGACATACCAGGAAAAATTCCACGTCCTTCGGGAACTTGCGAGATACCAAGGTCTACCCGCTTATGTGCAGGAATCTTATTGATATCTTCACCGTCAAATGTGATGCTTCCACTGGAAACTGGACGAAGACCAGAGATGGTTTTAAGAATCGTTGTCTTACCCGCACCATTAGCACCGATTAGAGTGACGATTTCACCTTGATTGACACGAACAGAGACGCCTTTAATTGCTTCAATCTTGCCGTAGTGAACTCGGAGGTCTTTAATTTCAAGATTCATCTGCAGGCACTCCCAGGTAAGCCTCAATTACTCGAGGGTCATTTTGAACAACTGAAGGAAGATCATCTGCAATCTTCAGGCCAAAATCCAAAACCGCAACACGGTCAGATATTCCCATGATGAGAGACATATCGTGCTCAATCAACAGGACGGTGTAACCCTTATCGCGAATATTCTTGATAGTTTCCGCTAAGGCAACCTTCTCAGCTGGGTTAAATCCAGCGGCTGGCTCATCGAGCAGAATCAACTTAGGCTCTGTTCCCAAGGCACGTGCTATTTCCAGACGGCGCTGATCTCCATATGGAAGGTTTTTTGCCAGTTGATCTGCGCGGTGATCGATACCCATGAAGGCAAGTAGTTCGAGTGCACGCGCCTTGCTCTCTCGCTCCTCGCGGCGGTTCAGTGGTGTTCCAAAGAGCGCGCGGATTAATCCGGTCTTCTTGTGAACGTCTGTCGCGGTAATGACGTTTTCAAGTGCAGTCATATCCCCGAAGAGGCGCACATTTTGGAAAGTACGAGCAACGCCAGTTTTAACAACCTGGTGACGCTTCTTGCCTTTGAGGTTTTCTCCATTGAAAAATATGTCGCCCGATGTAATCGGATAAACGCCTGTCACAACATTAAACACTGTCGTCTTTCCAGCACCATTTGGTCCAATGAGTGCACAAATCTCACCCTCGTTCACATGAAAGTTCACCTGATCCAGCGCTGTAACGCCACCAAATTTAATAGTGACGTTCTTAAGTTCAAGAATCTTCTTCGACATTACATAGTCCTCTTTGCTTCAATTTTTTCCCGCTTTTTACGTGGCAAGAGGCCATCAGGTCGTAGATTCATCATGATGATGAGTACTAATCCAAAAATAACCTGACGGGCATCGGAAATGAAGCGAATGCGCTCTGGGAGATAGGCCAGAATTGAAGCTCCAAGAACTACCCCCCAAATATTTCCTATTCCTCCGAAGACCACGCATGCCAAGATGAGAATTGAGACATCGAACTTGAACATATCTGGCGAGATAACCATTACCTTGGATGCATAAATAACACCTGCGGCGCCCGCGACTGCAGCACCGATAACAAATGACCACAACTTATAGACCAGAGTATTAACCCCCATCAGCGCTGCGACATCCTCGTCTTGACGAATTGCCTCCCAGGCTCGCCCTGGGCGACGTACTGTAAATCGGCGAATCATCCAGATAACGAGCAATATCATTGCAAGGACGAGCCAGAAGAAATGCTCTGGGAACATTAAATTGAATTCAAATCCAAAAATGGTCGGAGGGTTTGGAATTCCCGCAATGCCGTTGGGGCCTCCCGTGACGGAGAGGTTGAGCGAGACTATTCGAACAATTTCACCAAACCCAAGAGTGATGATCGCTAAATAATCTCCTCTTAAGCGCAACGCTGGAAGTCCAAGAAGGACTCCGGAAAGCATGGCAAAGACAATTCCGAAAGGAAGGATCTGCCATGTGTTCCACCCATGAAGAGTGGAGAGAATCGCCTGTGAGTAAGCGCCAATTGCGAAGAATGCGATGTAGCCAAGATCTAACAGACCTGACTTTCCAACTACGATATTCAGTCCAAGGGCCATCAGGACGAACATTCCCACTGGATAAACCAAGACATTTTCAAATGAGGTAATTGGCGTATTGAGGAAACTAGTAGGTCCCCACGATGGTGCGAACGGTACAAGTCCTACGAGAACAACAACAATTAGAACAAAGACAGTGCGGACAGGCCGGCTCCATCCCGCCCATATAGCCGCGCCTTTATCTCTGAGATTAAAATTATTGAGCTTCATCATCAGGTCCTCGTCTGCTGAACTGCTTCGCCGAAGAGACCGCTTGGTTTAAAGAGAAGAATGAGTACGAGTACAACGAAGACAGTCACTGCTTTCCATTGTGAGCCTAAGATTGCAGACGAGAATTGCTCCAGCATTCCAAGGGCAAGGCCTCCGTAAAAAGCGCCACGGATATTTCCGATGCCGCCTAGCACTGCCGCAGTAAAGGCGGCTATCCCCATATTGAAGCCCACATTAAAGACGGTGTTCTCATATACGGTGGTGTAGAGGAAAGCTGCCGCACCTGTGGTGAGGCCGCCGATGAGGAATGTCAGTGAAATGACCCGATTGATATCAATTCCCATCAACTTTGCATTCTCTTCAGACATCGAAACGGCCCGGATAGCCTTCCCGAGACGGGAGCGGTTAACAAATTGATCCAGGATCACGAAGATGATGATGGGAGCAACAATCGCCAACATCGTGTCGATTCTGAAGTTGGCGCCTGCAATTTCACCAAATGTCCACTTCTCAAGTAGGCGTGGGGCAGTTTGTGGCCTGGACTCAGTGAACATTCGCATGGATTCCATAAGGAAAATTGAAACTCCAATTGCAGAGATTAGAGATGCTAATCGACTTGCCCCACGAGATCGAAGACGCCGATATGCCACAAACTCGACAAGCACTCCCAAGAGTGCGCAGGCAATCATTGAGCCAACGAGGGCGATGACAAGTGTGTAAACAAGTTTGAAACCGGTCAGGGGTTCTGCATTTACTGGGTGACCAAGAAAATTGATCTCGATCCAAAGAACAGCAAAAGTTCCGAGCATGAATACTTCGGAATTAGCAAAGTTAATGAGTCTCAAAACTCCGTACACCATGGTGTACCCGAGCGAGACGAGTGAATAAATGAGCCCGAGTGCTAGTCCCTGTAAAGCAAGGGACCAAAACTGCGTCGTTATTACTGAGAAATTCATGTTGACCATTCTGTTGAACTACAGATGAACTATGAAACGTGACTACACCCGAATAGAGATCCGGGTGTAGCCACGCATTACTTCATATTTACAGCGAAGAGTAAATTATCAACGGATTAAGCAAGCCCGTCGTATTTAATCTTCCCATCTTTTACGAGGTAACCACCGACGTCAGCTCCACCGATGATGTCTCCATAACGGTTGAACTTAATAGATGATCCGCCTGCACCCTTGAATGTGGTGTTGTTCACGCAGAGTTGGATTGCTGAACGTGTGAGCTTGCCCTGTTCGATACAGGTAAGGAATACACGTGCGGCGTTGTAAGCAGTTGTTGAGTAAAGTCCTGGGACCTTAACTCCTGTAATCTTTGTAAATGATGCGAGTTCATCCTTGGTAAGGAGATTCTCGAAAGGAACATCAGCTGCAGTGAGGCGAACGCCTTCTGCTGCCTTACCTGCTAGATCTGGGAAGTCTGATGTGTTAACACCATCTCCAGCTGCAAGGATTCCTGTGTATCCACCATCGCGAAGTGCCTTAAAGAACTTTGCTGCTTCTGTGGTGTAACCACCGTAGATAACAACGTTTGCTCCGGCTGCCTTCACCTTTGCTGCCACAGATGTCCAGTCAGCAGTTCCGCGTGGAACTGAATCTGTACCCGCTACAGTCATCTTCTTAGCTGATGGCAATGCGTACTTGATGAGTCCTGCACCGTATGTTGTTTGATCATCAACAAGGTAAATCTTAGGTGCAGTTACACCCTTTGTTGCGTAACGAACTAGTGCTGGTGCCTGGAATCCATCATGTGCAACGACACGGTGGAAGACTGGGAATCCACGATCTGGAGCCTTTGGATCTGTTAGTGAAACAGCAGATGCTGAAGGAGCAACCATTGTGAGGCCAGCAGCTCTGTATGCAGGGAATGAGTTACGTGCTTCACCTGAACATGATGTTCCGATGACGCCGATTATTGCCTTGTTAGCTGCAACACCAGGAGCGATGTTCGCTGCGACAGTTCCGTCGCACTGTGAATCCGCCTTAACGAGCTTCACCTTTGTTGCTGGGTTGGTTGCGTTGTAAAGCGCAATTGCCCACTCCGCACCTGGATATTGATCCTGGCCGAGCTGAGCATCAGGTCCGGTAAGTGGGCCCATAAATGCAAGTGATACTTCCTTCTTTGCTGCAGCGTTCGCTGGAGCTGTTGCAACTGCACTGAATGCAAGTGCAGCAACAGCAGCTATTGCGAAGCCGCTTACGATCTTCTTGTTCATGTATTGCCTTCCTGTTTCGTCTTTCATGTGTCCCGGGACAGGGAAGCGCTAAGAGTAATGCTCAACCTGCACTTGAGACAAGGTGGAATTGAACCTTTTTCCGCGTGGCTTATTACTTTTGGATTACAAAAAGGCTGGGAATCGGCTATTTATCCAGGGCAGCTTCGGGTGAAATCACGGCCTGGGCGACCTCTCTCATACTCAGGCGCCGGTCCATCGCAGCCCGTTGAATCCATGAAAATGCCTCTGGTTCAGAAAGATTTAGAGCTTTCATCAAGATGCCCTTTGCGCGGTCGATAATCTTGCGAGTCTCTAGTCGCTCGTGTAAGTCAGCAACTTCAACTGCCAGTGACTGCATCTGCGTGTGGCGGCTAATGGCAATTTCAATAGCCGGAACAAGATCACCGATAGTAAATGGTTTAACCACGTATGCCATTACTCCAGCATCGCGGGCACGATCAATGAGTTCACGTTGGCTAAATGCTGTGAGCATTAACACTGGAGCAATTGCAATGATCTTTTCTGCTGCAGAAATGCCATCAAGTACCGGCATCTTCACATCAAGGATCGCAAGATCTGGCTGGTGTTCTAGCGCTAACGCAATTGCTTCTTCACCGTTAGTGGCTTGGGCAATGACTTCATAACCCGCCTCTTGCAACATTTCCACGAGGTCCATCCGAATAAGTGCCTCATCTTCGGCAACTAGGATTCTGACAGCCTTCTTAATACTAGTTTCATTGCTCATGTGCCTCGAGTCGGATTCGAACCGACACTATGCAGTGTTTGAGACTGCCCTCTCTACCGTTGGAGTACCGAGGCGTGAGTACATATCGTATTAGAAGTCGGCGCAAAAGGTGAAAAGAGGAAGACTGTGGATTAGCGATAGGCAGGAACAACGCCGTTGACGGCATCACCCACGATATGAACGCGCATCGCATTGGTTGAACCTGGAATTCCTGGAGGGGAACCAGCGACAATCAATACGGTTTCTCCGATGTTGGCTCGCTTACTGTCAATCAACATTTTATCCGCCTGTAGCACCATCTCATCAGTGTGCTTGACCATCGGAGTAAACATAGATTCAATACCCCAAGTGATTGCTAGCCGGTTGTAGGTTCCCATCTCTGGTGTAATCGCAATAATTGGAATTACTGAACGAAGACGTGAAATGCGACGAGCAGAGTCGCCAGATTGCGTGAAGGTAACCAGAAATTTGGCTCCTAGCGTCTCGCCTACTTCGGCCGCAGCTTTTGTTATTGCGCCACCTTTAGTGCGCGGATTATGTGTCAATGGGCGGATGCGATCAAGTCCAAGTTCCTCGGTGCGTTCAATAATGCGCGCCATTGTCTGCACCGCTTGAATTGCGAATTCACCCACGGCTGTCTCACCAGAGAGCATCAGTGCATCAGCGCCATCGAGTACCGCATTGGCACAGTCAGTAGCCTCCGCGCGTGTTGGAGAAGAGTTACTCATCATGGAATCGAGCATCTGTGTTGCAACAATGACCGGCTTTGCGGCATCACGCGAGAGTTCCACACATCGCTTTTGCACCATTGGAACGTCTTCGATAGGAAGCTCAACCCCGAGATCTCCACGTGCAACCATAATGCCATCGAAAGCAGCGATAATTTCTTCAAGATTTTCTACCGCCTGAGGTTTCTCTATCTTTGCAATCACCGGAACTCTGATTCCAACCTCTTCCATGATCGCGTGAACTACCTTCACATCAGCGGCATTGCGAACGAATGAAAGTGCGATGAAATCAGCGCCAGCACGCAACCCCCAGCGCAGATCATCTTCATCTTTTTCAGACATGGCAGGGACCGAAACGGCAACGCCCGGTAGGTTTATTCCTTTGTTATTGCTGACAAATCCGGGCTGAATGCATTTAGTGATTACATCGTTACCTTTGACTTCCAATACTTCAACCGTGACTCTGCCATCGTCAATAAGAATGCGGTCACCAGCTTTGCAATCTCCTGGTAGACCTTTATAGGTTGTTCCAACGCGTTCTTTTGTGCCAGCTATTTCATCGGTAGTGATGGTAAAAACATCTCCGCGAGCAAGTTCGTGTGGTCCGTTTTCAAATCGACCAAGTCGAATCTTTGGTCCTTGCAGGTCAACCAGGACTGCCACCGCTTTACCAGCATCTTTAGCGGCTGAGCGAACTCGGTCTAACCGCCCCTGATGTTCTTCATATGAGCCATGGGAAAGATTCAATCGCGCCATATTCATTCCGGCGGCGATGAGCTCCTTAACTTTCTCCGGAGATTCAACGGCTGGACCTAACGTACAAACGATTTTCGCGCGGCGCATGTGATGACCTTATCTAGGTTAGTGGTGAAGCCATGGCGTCGCTGACATGAACTTCCGGTGTAATGGTTGTTAAACCATTAGTGAACGAGTAGTGGGTTCGATTGGGGACGGCAACTGGGTCTCCCCCACGAGGTATCGATCTACAGCTGCTGCGGCAGCCCGACCTTCAGCGATAGCCCAGACAATTAGAGATTGACCACGGCCAGCATCACCGGCAACGAAGATTCCTTCTTCGGTAGATTGGAAATTCTCATCGCGGGCAATATTGCCACGGTCATCATGGCCGACTTCAAGTTGTTCGATGATGGCAGATTTTTCTGGCCCTGTGAATCCCATAGCAAGGAAGACGAAATCAGCTGGAATTTCTCGCTCAGTACCAGGAACTGGTTCAAACTTTCCATTCTCGAACTTAGTTTCCACAATCTTTAGCGCCTTGAGATTTCCATTTCCATCACCGATAAATTCCTGAGTGCTGACTGAAAAGACTCGGTTATCGAGTTCTTCATGGGCACTTGATACGCGATAAATCATGGGATAAGTCGGCCATGGCTGTGATGAAGGACGTTCATCTGTTGGTCGCGGCATAATTTCAATTTGGGTAACGCTGGCTGCACCTTGGCGAATCGAAGTTCCCAAGCAATCGGCGCCGGTATCTCCGCCGCCGAGAATGACGACATGTTTGCCGGCAACGTTGATAGGCGACTCTTCGATTTCTCCAAGGGCTTGCTTATTTCCCCAAGGAAGAAATTCCATAGCTTGATATATACCCTTATTTTCACGTCCTGGAATTGGAAGATCGCGCCACTGTGTTGCACCAATTGCAAGAACAATCGCATCGTAGGTACTGCGAAGTTGTGACCCAGTTAAGTCCACCCCGATATCAACACCTGGACGGAATCGAGTTCCTTCCTGCTCCATCTGTGCAAGACGACGGTCAACGATGTGCTTCTCCATCTTAAATTCTGGAATTCCGTAACGAAGAAGTCCGCCAATTTTCTCAGCTCGCTCATAGACAGCAACTGTGTGTCCGGCGCGAGTAAGTTGTTGCGCCGCAGCTAACCCTGCTGGTCCGGAGCCAATAACAGCCACGGTCTTGCCGGTAAGACGCTCAGGTGCCAATGGTTTTACATTGTTATCTAAGAACGCCTCCTCAATGGTGCGAAGTTCAATCTGCTTGATGGTGACAGCATCGCGGTTAATTCCCACAACACATGCTGTTTCACATGGCGCCGGACAGAGGCGACCAGTGAACTCAGGGAAATTATTAGTAACGTGCAGACGATCGATAGCTTCGACCTTGTCTCCACGGAAAATGAGGTCATTCCATTCAGGAATCAGGTTTCCTAGTGGGCAGCCAGAGTGGCAGAACGGAATTCCGCAATCCATGCAACGGCCTGCCTGCTTTTGCAGATGTTCCATCGACTGAGGTTCATATACTTCGCGCCAATCTTGAATACGAACGTCAACTGGACGTCGCTTTGGAGTCTCGCGTGGAGTCGTCATAAAACCTTTTGGATCAGCCATTTGCTGCAACCTCCATTACATATTCATCAACTGGTAAGCCTTCACGGTTAGCCTTCTCGATCGCTGCTAGTACGCGAGCATAATCACGAGGCATAATCAGTGTGAAGCGCGCGACTTCTGCATCCCAATTCTTGAGAAGTGATTCGGCAACTGCCGAACTTGTTTCAACGTGGAAAGAAGATACTAAGGCACGAAGGTTTTCACGCTGATCTGCTGGCACCGCCAAGATATCCACCATCTCGGTATTTACGATTGCGGTATCAAGGTCTAACACAAAGGCGCGTCCACCAGACATGCCTGCGGCAATATTGCGTCCAGTTTTGCCGAGAATGACCACAGTTCCACCGGTCATGTATTCAAGTGCGTGATCGCCTACACCTTCAACAATTGCAGTAGCACCAGAATTTCGCACGCAGAATCTTTCACCGGCAAGACCGCGGATATAAATATCTCCCGACGTTGCGCCATAACCGATTACGTTTCCTGAAATAACGTTGTTCTCAGATTTAAATGTGGCTTTCTCATCTGGACGCACGATAACGCGCCCACCTGAAATTCCCTTACCAACATAGTCATTGGCATCTCCATACATACGGATAGTCAGACCCTGTGGAATAAAGGCGCCGAGTGATTGGCCAGCCGAACCATGCAGCGTCACATCGATAGTTCCGGCAGGAAGACCTTCGGCGCCGTAGCGACGTGTGATCTCTGCCCCTAACATTGTTCCCACCGTGCGGTTCACATTTCGTACTGGCACATCGATTCGCACAGGTTCTTTGCTCTCAAGTGCTGCCTTTGATAGCTCAATCAGCTTGTTATCAAGTGCTGCCGCTAATCCGTGATCTTGCACTGTGGTGTTGTGAAGAGGTGAATCAACATCTGGACGCACTAGAAGTGGCGAAAGATCTAAACCACTTGCCTTCCAGTGATCTACAGCGGCGCGAGTATCGAGGTTTTCCACATGGCCGACTGCCTCCAGCAAAGTCCTGTAACCCAGGGATGCCAGAATTTCACGAACTTCTTCAGCGATGTATTCAAAGAATGTCTCAACAAATTCAGGCTTTCCAGAATATTTCTTACGTAGCTCTGGGTTCTGAGTAGCGATGCCAACCGGACATGTGTCTAGATGACATACCCGCATCATGATGCATCCAGAGACAACCAATGGCGCAGTTGCAAAACCGAATTCCTCTGCGCCCAATAGCGCTGCAATTACTACATCGCGTCCTGTCTTCATCTGCCCATCTGCCTGAACAACGATGCGATCACGCAAGTTGTTGAGCAACAGCGTCTGTTGTGTTTCAGCAAGTCCTAGCTCCCATGGAGCACCCGCATGCTTAAGTGAAGTCAGAGGAGATGCACCAGTTCCACCGTCGTGGCCAGAGATAAGCACAACATCTGCATGTGCTTTGGAGACGCCAGCGGCAACTGTTCCCACACCGACTTCAGCCACCAATTTCACATGAACACGTGCATCTTTATTGGCATTCTTTAAGTCGTGAATAAGTTGCGCTAAATCTTCAATCGAATAGATATCGTGATGTGGCGGTGGTGAAATTAGCCCCACACCAGGAGTCGACAGACGAGCTTGTGCGATCCATGGATAGACCTTAAATCCAGGAAGTTGGCCACCTTCGCCAGGCTTTGCACCCTGTGCAACTTTGATTTGAATATCTGTGGCATTAGTCAAGTAATTACTTGTCACACCAAAACGGCCGGAAGCTACTTGCTTAATCGCACTGTTCTTTGAATCACCGTTAGCCATCGGAAGGAAGCGAGAAGCATCTTCTCCACCTTCACCCGTATTTGATTTACCACCGATACGGTTCATAGCAATTGCCAGCGTCTCGTGGACTTCTTGCGAAACAGAGCCATATGACATCGCACCAGTTGAGAATCGCTTCACAATTTCAGAAATTGGCTCGACTTCATCAATGGAGATAGCCGCGCGCTGTGAAGGGTTAAACGCAAAGAGGCCACGAAGGGTCATAAGGGTTTTACTCTGATCATTAACCTGGTCGGTATAGCGCTTGAAGATGTCATAACGCTTATTGCGTGTTGCATGCTGAAGTGCAAATACTGTCTCTGGATTAAATAAATGTGGCTCACCATCGCGGCGCCATTGATATTCCCCGCCCACAGCCAAGCGCTTAGCGCCAGGAATCTCTCCACCAACAGGGTATGCCAGGTGATGACGTCTGATTGTCTCTTGCGCGATGACATCCAGGCTGACTCCGCCTAAACGAGAAGTTGTTCCGACAAAGTATTCGTCAACGAGCTCTTGGCCAAGACCAATAGCTTCAAATACTTGAGCGCCGGTATAGGAAGCAATCGTTGAGATACCCATCTTGGACATCACTTTAAGAACACCTTTACCGAGCGCCTTAATAACGTTGGCAACTGCCTTCTCCGGTGTAATGCCAGTAATAACTCCTTGCGTCACTAAATCTTCGGCAGTCTCCATCACTAGATATGGATTTACTGCAGCGGCGCCGTAACCGATGAGAAGTGCAACGTGGTGAACTTCTCGAACATCTCCAGCCTCAACAACGAGACCAACCTTGGTACGAGTCTTCTCGCGAATGAGGTGGTGGTGCACGGCGGCGGTAAGTAGCAGTGAAGGAATTGGGCAATCTTCAGCATCGCCATCGCGATCTGAGAGAACGATGATGTGTGCACCATTAGCAATTGCCTGTGAAACTTCCTTCTTAATCTCTTCCAAACGAGTCTGCAGGGTGTTTCCATCACCTGTTACCGGGAACAAGCCGCGGACAACATATGACTCAAGTTCAGGATAGTTATCATCAGCGTTGACGTGAATAATCTTCGCTAACTCATCGTTGTTAATCACTGGGAAAGCGATCGAAATCTGGCGACATGATTCCGGACCAGGATCTAGCAGATTGTGCTCTGGGCCAATTGAGCCACCCAAGCTAGTTACAAGCTCCTCGCGAATAGCATCGAGTGGCGGATTGGTAACCTGTGCAAAGAGTTGCGAGAAGTAATCAAAGAGTAGGCGCGGCTTTGCCGAAAGGGCTGCGATTGGCGTATCAGTTCCCATGGAACCGAGTGCTTCTCCCCCACCTTTAGCCATCGGAGTAACGATAATTTTAATTTCTTCCTCGGTATATCCAAATGCTTTTTGACGACGAAGAACTGACTTATGCGGATAAACAATATGTTCGCGCGCCGGAAGATCTGAAAGTCTGATCATGCCATCGGCTAACCAACTGCCATATGGAGCTGCTTCTGCCAAT
>JBILAM010000068.1:0-4798 GCA_044354225.1 Candidatus Planktophila sp. | reverse complement strand
CAGATTGATTAATCGCTCTCTTCATTGTTTTCAACATTGATACCAGACTTCTTCGCCTTCACCGCATAGACATCGGCATATTCCTGCCCAGATAGCTGCTGAATTCGCTTCATAATCTGGTCGGTTACCTCGCGCAAATACTGCAAGTCAGTTGAATCGCCTTCAAAATACATCGGCTCGCCAAATGTAATTCCTACCCGCATTACCTTGGGAACAACTGTTCCGGTGGGTTGAATCTTGTCGGTATTAAACATAGCAATCGGAATAACTGGTGCACCTGATTCAATTGCCAAGCGGGCAATTCCAGTGCGCCCCTTATATAGCCGACCATCAGGTGACCTGGTGCCTTCCGGATAAATACCAAGTGAGTTTCCTGCGGCGAGAACCTGAAGACCGGTAATCAGCGCCGCTTCACTACGTCTTCCACCTGAGCGATCGACCGGTACTTGTCCTAGTGCGATAAAGGTGAGTTTCTTAATAAAACCCTTAGGTCCCGGGGAAGTGAAGTATTCACTCTTCGCAAGGAAGGTGACTTTGCGTGGAACGACTAGTGGCATGAAGATGGAATCACTAAAGGAGAGATGGTTTGAAGCAAGAATGAGTGGTCCTGAAACCGGAACATTACGAAGGCCCTTTACCTTTGGTCTGAACAACAACATCAAGAAGGGAGTCAGAAACGCACGGAGCGTTCCGTAAGGAAGATTGTTCACCGAAGTAATTTACCGCGAATCTCTTCTATTGTGTAAAAAGTCCAGCCGTGCGCTCTAAATTCGCGCTAGATCGGCGACTCCGACTAATCCAGCCTCGTTACCCAACTGTGCACCGATGATTTGTGGATGTGGATGTTTTCCGGCAAAAGGCATGTACTTATCCATGCTGGTGCGAATCGGATTGAGAAGAATCTCACCTGCATCAATTACTCCCCCACCAATAACAACTGCTTCTGGATCAAGAATGACAGCAAGGGAAGCGATACCTGCGCCGATGTAATCTCCAGTTATTTCAAATACTGAGAGTGCAAGTTCGTCGCCATCGCGCGCAGCTTCGGTAATTGCACTTCCTTTGACTCCTTCAATTGTGCCATCGCCACGATCAAGAATATTTCGGGCGCGATCGGGGTTTGCCGCAATCGCCTCGCGTGCATGGCGAAGCAGGGCTGTTCCCGAACCATATTGTTCAAAGCATCCATGCGCTCCGCATCCACAGAGCAGACCATTAGGCACAATGCGCAGGTGTCCGATTTCGGCCGCAATACCGAATGATCCACGATGGAGATTGCTGTCAACTACGATTCCGCCACCGATTCCGGTACCAACGGTAAGCATCAAAATGCTTTCTTTCCCGCGACCTGCACCAAATTTAAATTCACCCCAAGCTGCAGAGTTAGCATCATTTTCGATGACTACCGGTAAGCCAATACGCGAGGTGAGTTCGTAATCAAGATTGACGCCGTTCCAATCTTTAATATTTGGTGTGGCCAGAATTGTTTTGCGATCTGCCGAGATGAAGGCGGCAACCGAGACTCCAACAGATTCAATCTCTTCATCTTTCATGAGCTCTAGCGCAACATCTGCAATAGCCTGCGTGAGTGCGACTCCACCTTCGGCAGGCGTATCTCTGCGTGCTCGTCTGATGACAGCCCCGCTCTCATCGACAACTCCGCCAAGAACTTTCGTTCCGCCGATATCGATTCCTACCGTGTAGCCCATCTAGGAAACTCGCGCAGCTAATTCTTTCAGTGCTGCATCAATGGTCTGTTGTTGTGCTTTGGTAATCATCATCGAAGGCACCGGCAGCGAAACTGCGACAGTTAGCTCATAAGTTACCTGCGTTGAATCTTCATCTAACGCCTTAATGAAATATGTGCCATCCATTTGAGTCAGTAGATCTGCGTCATCCATGGAAAAAGACAAGCTCGCAGGGGCTGCGCTCCAGTCGTAGTCAAGAGTGACCCGATCTTTCATCATGCCAGCATCGATAGCGAGCTTGGCCTTGATCGCCCGACCCTGGTCGTCTTTCTCTAGGACATCGGCCTTCTTAATGGAGGTAAGCCATTCGGGATAGGTGGCAATATCAAATAGGGCTGCCTGTACGTCGGCAAGTGGGGCATCGATGACTATCGTGGAAGAACTTTTCTCAGACATGGGCGAAGGCTATCAATTATTTGAAATGAATCTTCCCTTTTCCAGACTCGCCCATATAGCGTTAGCGCCATGAATCTAGTCTCCACACCCGCCATAATTCCTGCTGCAACCACCGGGAATCTCACCGATCTCATCGCTAATCGCGCAAGAACTGAACCAGAGCGAATCACAATCTCGCGCCCACTGGGTGATGGTTGGCAGCCAATGACTGCGCAGGAATTAGAGGTAGAAATCCGCGCCACTGCAAAGGGGTTAGTTGCTGCCGGAATTTCCGTTGGTGATCGGGTAGCAATCATGGCGCGCACACGTTATGAGTGGACCGTCCTAGATTTTGCAATTTGGTATGCCGGTGGTTCTGTCGTTCCTATTTATGAGACTTCCTCTGCTGAACAAGTCCAATGGATTTTGGAAGACTCTGGAGCTGTCGGCATCATTGTTGAGACTCCTCTGCTCAAAGAATTTGTCACACCAGTTCTTCCTGCTCACACAAAGCACATCTGGGTCATGACAGATGATGTCCTTCCGGGACTTCGTAAATCAGGTGCGCAGATTACCGATGAAGAAATCCTAAAACGTCGAAGTGAACTAGAACCATCCACGCTTGCAACGTTGATCTACACATCTGGAACAACTGGGCGTCCAAAAGGCGTGCAAATTACCCACTCAAACTTTTTAGCAGAGTGCGGAAATGTTGTGGAAGCAGCAAGTGATCTCTTCAAAAAACCAGGCGGCTCAACCCTGCTCTTCTTGCCGGTCGCACACGTCTTTGGTCGAATGGTTCAAATTGGATCAATCCATGCCGGTCTTCATTTGGCGCATTGCAGTGATCCAGTAGGTCGCCTGCCACAGGATTTAGCATCTTTTAAACCAACATTTGTACTTGCTGTGCCACGTATCTTTGAAAAGATATACAACGGCGCCGAAGCACGGGCAGAGGCTGCTGGTAAAGGAAAGATATTTAGAGCAGCTGCACACGTTGCCATCGCATATAGCGAGAGCAGAGATAAAGGTGGATTTAATCCACTTCTGACTCTTAAGCACGCACTCTTTGACAAGCTGGTGTATTCAAAGATTCGTGCGGGTATGGGCGGCGCAGTTGAAGCGGCTATCTCTGGTGGTGCACCATTAGGTGAACGTCTTGGACATTTCTATCGCGGGGCAGGCATCACAGTTCTCGAGGGATATGGACTAACCGAAACAACTGCCGGAGCAACTTTGAATCTCACTAATTCTCTTCGCGTAGGTTCAGTAGGTAAACCAATTCCTGGTACTTCAATCAAGATTGCAGATGACGGTGAAGTTCTCATTAGCGGGCCAATCGTGATGCGCGGTTATTGGCAGAACGATGGCGCCAATGAAGAGGTCTTCGATGGCGCCTGGTTTAAATCGGGTGACCTTGGTCGTTTAGATGAGGATGGATATCTCTATATCACCGGTCGCAAGAAGGAAATCATTGTTACTGCAGGTGGTAAGAATGTGGCACCAGCAGTTCTTGAAGATCGTCTTCGCGCTCATCCTCTTATCAGTCAGTGCATGGTCGTCGGTGATAACCAGCCATTCATCGCATCTCTGATAACTATTGACCAAGATATGCTCAAAGGCTGGATTGCAACCAATGCAAAGACTGGCGCAACTATTGAGACGCTACGAAATGATCCGGACTTGATTGCTGTTATTCAAACAGCAGTTGATGAGGCAAACAAGGCTGTCTCAAAGGCAGAATCAATTCGTAAGTTTACAATTCTGCCGGTTGATTTCACCATCGCAGGTGGACAGCTCACAGCAAAACTATCGCTTAAGCGTCATGTTATTGCTGAGCAATTTGCTGCTGAGATTTCAGCTCTCTTTACGAAGTAAATTGTGAGCTCACATACTCCCGAGCGACTACGAATTGCTCGGGAGTTACATGATGGTATTGCTCAGGATTTAGTTGGTCTTGGCTATCAACTCGATCTCATCATGGCTGATTCGAAGCTCAGTGAACTCTCGCGAAATAAGGTTCGAGCCTCACGGTTGCATGTCGACTCTCTGATTATCAAGGTCCGCAATGAGATTCTTGAGCTGCGCCGAGACTCAGAAGTTCCCTTGCATATTCTGCTACAAGAGCGTGCCCAAGAGATTTGCAGTGGAATTGAAATCTCCTTCGACCTGGAAGAGGTCGCCGTGGATGCGACGGCGCAAAGTGAACTATTGGCAGTGGCATCAGAGATTCTTCGAAACATCGTTGCCCACGCTAGGGCTACCCTCATTCTCATCAAGCTCTACTCGGTCAACAATCTCACTTGTCTAGAGATTAGCGATGACGGAAATGGTGGCGCAGTAATGAAAGAGAGTCGTTGGGGATTGCAAGGAATCACGGAACGAATTCACGCTCTCAATGGGAGCTTAACCATTGAGGAGAGAGACGGCACTCATATCTCAATCTCAGTATGAGTACCTCAACGCGGGTTCTGGTAATCGATGACCACGCAATCGTTCGAGCAGGTATCTGTGCGGCTTTGGAAAAGCGGGCAGATTTCGCAATATTTCAAGCGGCAACAAAATCAGAAGCACTAGCTCAAATGGCGAAGCTAAACCCAGACGTCATCGTTGTTGATATCAATCTCCCCGATGGAAGTGGATTAGAGATAGTTTCTTGGGCGCGTTCGATTTCA
>JBILAM010000029.1:0-15947 GCA_044354225.1 Candidatus Planktophila sp. | reverse complement strand
ATCGCGTGGGAACCACGGATGCATGCCAAGCCAGAAAGGAAGATCACATCCATTGTCATCGTATTCAAGTGACCAGCGAATTGCATCATCTAATACTTCAATTGTTTGTTCCACTGTTGCACCTTGATATGGCTTTGGCAGGTGTAATAAAGAGCGCCCTGGACCAATTTCTTGCCATGATGATGTGAAACCAAAACCATGAATTGCATTCGGTGGCGTGATATTTGTTGGAAGTTGGTATTCAACACCGGAGGCGGATGTAATCAAACCATCTCTAATCAGGCCAGCCCAGGGCGCCATCGGATACCAACCGTGGGTAAGCACGCTGCCACGAAAAGGAACTGCAAATTCCATCTCCCGCCATTGCAGCGATGTAATGCGCCCACCACCATCGAGATCGATTGCTACCTGAAACTCTGCATCATCAATAAATTGCATTACACACCCTTTAACTCATGCTTATACGGTGGCTGGGCACCTTTGCGAGAACAGGTAATGCCAGCAGCAACTGCTGCCCGGTGCAGCGTTGCTCGCAGCACATCACCTGTCAGTGCCAGAACTCCCTTTTCAATCATTGCCTCCACAATGATTGCGCCCACAGTGTCGCCGGCGCCTACAGTGTCTGCCACAGTGATCTTCGCACCTTCTACTTCCACAGATCCTTCTGATGTAATACCAATAATTCCTTCTGCGCCTCGGGTAACAACGACTAGTGCTGCGCCATCGTCAATCCAGCGCGCAGCAACGTCGGAGTAGTTCTGTCCCGGATAGAGCCAAGCCATATCGTCATCACTTACTTTAATCACAGATGAAATAGCAGCCCACTTTTCTACCGCTGCTTCATATAGATCGCGATCAGATAAGACAGCAGGGCGAATATTGGGATCAAAGACAATCGGTGCAAACTCAGCTACCCGCAGTGCCCAGTCATATAGAACATCGGCGCCTGGTTGAATAACTGTGGCCAGCGTGCCGATGTGAAGCACATTGGGCTTATAGCGGGAAGGGTCAGGTAACCAACCAAGTGAGAAATCAAAAGTGGCAGTTCCGGCAATCTTAAATTCATAAGAGGCACCGCCATTGGCATCAAGTGAAACAATCGCTAAACATGTTGGCTTATCGCTACTAAGCGCCAGATCTAACTTCACTGCATCCTCTAGTAGCTCTTTCCGTGCTGCAACACCATCAACATCTGTTGAAATACCAGCAATGAATTGCACATCGCATCCAAGGCGAGCAAGTGCCTTTGCAGTATTTGCTGGCCCGCCACCGACGTGCCCAACTCTGACACCATCAGCGCCAGGGATGAGATCAATCAGAACTTCCCCACCGACCCAGATAGTCATTACTGCCCACCCGCTGTCTTAACCACGGGGCTATCTTGCCGTAAAGCTGAGCCGACCCCGAACAGTTAATACTTAGGGAGATCTCCCGCAGCATCAGCCTGACTCAAGGTGGGCGCACTTGCATCGGCTGGTGAAATCACGTACCCAGCTCCATCTGGAAGTGGCCAGTTAATTGCCAAATCTGGGTCAGTAGGACAAATTGCTTTCTCAAATTGTGGGGCGTAAACACTCGAGGTGAGATAAACAACTGCGGCTGATTCAGTTTCAACAATAAATCCGTGCCCAACGCCTGATGCTATGAAAAGGGTACTGCCAGATGATTCAGCTAAATAAGCGTACTCAACTTTTAAGTAGGTAGGCGAACCTTTTCGAAGATCTACAAGGACGTCAGTAATACCACCCTGGGCGCAAGAGACCAATTTGGACTGCCCTGCTGGCGCCAGAGAATAATGAATGCCTCTGATTACTCCACGCTTTGAAATTGAGAAGTTTGCTTGTTCAACTTCAAAATTGGTAGCCAGTTTCTGGGTTTCTTCTGCCTTAAACCATTCTTTAAAGAGACCACGCTCATCAGGGAAAACTTTATGTTCAAGAACAAAGCAGCCATCTATCTCTAGTCTCTTTACGTTCATGGTTGCCCCTCTAGGTTAATAGTAGAAATTATCTCAGGCATTAAGGAAGCAAGGGAGATTTCCCAAGATGGGATACTACCGAGTTGGGAATCTACCCATTTACTTGTGTCCAGTATCGAGCGTGAAGGCCGTTTCGCCACCTGATGTAGTTGACTGGATTCGATTGGCTGTACTAATTCAGAATCGACACCTGCTAAATCATAAATCTTCTGTGCAAACTCAAACCAACTACATGAGCCTTGATTGGAAAAGTGATAGATCCCTTTTTCTGGTTCTTTTTCAATAATTGAAAAGATACCCCTAGCAAGATCGCGAGCATTGGTTGGGCTTCCAACTTGGTCACTTACTACTTTTGATTCCTCGCCTCTCAAGGCTCTTGCGGACATAGTTCTTACAAAATTCTTTCCTGTTACCCCATACAACCAAGAGGTTCTTAGGATGTAGGACTTGATTGAGTGCTCCTTGAGAAGTGCTACCTCGCCCTCCCTTTTACTCAATCCATAGTGATTAATTGGATTTGTTGCATCATCCTCTGAATATTCAGTATTCGAACTGCCATCAAAAACGTAATCTGTCGAGATGTGAATAACTGCGCAATTTTCCTTTGCCGCCGCTGTAGCAATATTTTCAACAGCGTTCCGATTGAGCTCTAGTGCTTCCAGTGGTGAAGATTCTGCTCCGTCGACATTAGTCCAAGCTGCGCAATTGATGATCCAGTCCGGTCTGTAGGAAGACGCAACCTTTTCTAACCCAGCCAGATTTCTAATATCTAATTCATCTGACCGGGGAGAAATACAATCAATATTTCTAACTAGCGCCTCTTTCAGCACCTCTGAGCCGAGAATTCCGGAGCTGCCAAGAATGAGTAGTCGAGACATTTATTTCTTCAAAAGTGGACGCCACCACGATTCGTTGTTTACATACCATTCAATGGTCGCTTTAAGTCCATCTTTAAAATTAATCTTCGGTGCAATATTGAGCTCTTTTCTAGATTTGTTTCCTGTGAGTGAATAACGGATGTCGTGACCTTTTCTATCTTTTACAAAGTCAAAGGCGTCCGCTTCACTCTTGCTAAAGAATGCAATTATCTTGCGAGCTAGCTCTATGTTCTCAAATTCATCAGTACCAGCAATATTATAAACTTCACCAGCTCTACCCGATTCGAGTACGGTTGCTACTCCACGGCAGTGATCATCCACGTGGATCCACTCTCGAACTTGCTTACCATCTCCGTAAATTGGAACGCGTTTGCCATCGATTAAATTTGAAACAAAAAGAGGAATTATTTTTTCAGGAAACTGCCGAAGCCCGTAATTATTGCAGCATCTTGTAATTCCAATATTCATTCCGTAAGTCTTTCCATAAGCAAGTACCAACAAGTCTGCTCCAGCTTTACTCGCAGAGTATGGAGAATTCGGCTTGAGGGGTTCATCCTCTTCCCAACTACCTTTTTCTATAGATCCATACACCTCATCCGTTGAGACCTGAAGAAATCTCTTCACTTTAAATTTTTTGGCCAAATCAAGGAGATTCTGAGTCCCCATTACATTTGTATTAAGGAACTCAAAGGAGGACTCAATGGAGCGGTCAACATGTGATTCAGCAGCAAAATTGGCGATTACATCGATTTGGCGCGATTCTAGAATGTCGGCTATCCCTTCCTGATTGCAAATATCACCCTTCTGAAAATAGAATCTGGGTGTAGAAATTATCGAATCAAGGTTTGAGAGATTTCCCGAGTAGGCCAAATTGTCCACAACGGTGATACTTGAATATTTATTTGGAATTTCTTGATTTACCAAAAGCTCGGCAAATCTTGAGCCGATAAAACCGGCGCCGCCGGTTATCAACAGGTTCATAGATTTGCTCCTACTTCTGAGAGATTACGGTGGTGCCATGAAAGGTGTGATTCTTGCAGGTGGTTCAGGCACAAGATTACATCCCTTGACCCGAGTAACCTCAAAGCAACTGCTTCCAGTATTTGATAAACCTATGATTTACTACCCATTAACAACCCTGATACTCGCTGGGGTTTCTGAAGTACTCATAATCACGAGGCCAGAAGAAGCTCAATCTTTCAAGGCGCTGCTAGGTGACGGATCTGAATTTGGAATTCAAATTCTGTATGCCGAACAAGCAAAACCCGCAGGATTGGCTCAGGCGCCACTGATTGCTGAAGGATTCTTAGGCGGTGAAGGGTTTTGCCTAATTCTTGGAGATAATTTCTTATATGGCTCAGGACTAGGTCGAAAATTGCAAGGCTTGCAAGCGCGTCAGGGTGCGACAGTTTTTGCCTACCAAGTGACTGACCCAACTCAATATGGTGTCGTCGAAATTGATGACGATGGCAAGCCTGTATCCATTGAGGAGAAGCCCAAGAATCCAAAATCAAATCTCGCTATTCCCGGACTTTATTTCTTTGATGAGAAAATTGTGGAAATTTGCAAGGGGTTAAAGCCGAGTGCACGCGGTGAACTTGAGATTACTGATGCAATCAAGGAGTACATGAACCGGGGCGAATTGTCAGTAGAAGTACTGCCGACTGGTACAGCGTGGCTGGACATGGGAACTTACGAAAGCTTGCTCGAAGCGGGTGAGTTCGTACATATTGTGCAATCACGACAAGGAATGCTAATTGGAGATCCTGTCACCGCCATGAAATCTCGAAATCAATCAAGATAAGAACTAAATCGAGGATAGACTCACCTTATGCGTGCATTCATCACCGGTGGCGCCGGTTTCATCGGCTCTCACTTAGCCGATGCCCTCATCGCCCGCGGTGATTCAGTGACTGCTCTAGACAATATGAGCACCGGCTCCCAAGCCAACATCGCCCACCTTGCCGGCAAGCTCACCATCCACACCGGTGACATAAGAGATGTAGCCCTAGTCAATGAATTAGTTGGACAATCCGACATCGTATTTCACTTAGCCGCAGCACTGGGCGTTAAGAACATCATGGAACAAACCATTGAATCTATTGATCGCAACTTTGCTGGCTCTGAAGTTGTCTTAAATGCCGCCACCAAGCACAACAAGCGCATCATCATCGCCTCAACTTCAGAGATCTATGGCAAGAACCCCAACCAACCACTGCATGAAGAATCAGATCGTGTTGTGGGGCCCCCACAAAAGATTCGCTGGACCTATGCAGATGCTAAAGCACTTGAAGAAGCAGTTGCTCACACACTGCATAAGACCCATGGACTTAAAGTCACCACCATGCGTTTCTTTAACACAGTAGGCCCACGCCAAACAGGCCAATACGGAATGGTTGTCCCTCGCTTTATCCAAGCAGCTCTTAAAAACGAAGAGATAGTCATCTATGACGATGGCAGCCAATCACGAGTCTTCTGCCATATAGAAGATGCCATTAGAGCTGTGCTCACACTGGCAGATACTGATTCCACCATAGGGGATTACTTCAACGTGGGTGGCGTAGGAGAGACCACCATTAAAGAACTGGCCACAAAGATAATTCAGCGCACTCACTCACAGTCACAAATAAAACATATCCCTTATACCGAGGCATACCCAGCCGGCTTTGAAGATATGCAGCGCCGTGTGCCTGACATTAGCAAGATCAAAAAGACTATCGGCTGGGAACCCACTCACTCACTTGATTCAATTATCGATAGCGTTGCCGCAAGTTTAAAAACTAGTTAGAGCCCTTTAGCTCCAGCAATCTTTCCGGTTGTATCAAAAATATAAGGCGCACTAGCCATAATCGCCTTCGCATCCACCACATCATGCTTAGTAATCACCACAGTGATATCAGCACCCGATAAAGGCGAAGAGCTTTCACCCTGCCAGCTACCCACAACATCATCGTGCCAGGCCACCACAGCCCCACGGCTACGCAAGTGCTCAATGACTAACTCAGCGGCTGTCTCTCTCACATCTGCCACATTGGGCTTATAGGCAACTCCCACAACCAAAACACTCTTACCTTGTAGCGACCCACCATTATCTGCCTGCACTCGATCCACAATGTATTTAGACATCTCAAGATTTACTTCATTGGCTCTACGAATAAATGTTGCTGGCACTCCACGTTCTTCAGCGACAGCCGCCAAATAAGTCGGATCCACCGGAATACAGTGCCCGCCCACACCAGCACTAGGCGTGAACTTCATGAACCCATACGGCTTTGAATTAGCCGCATCTAAGGTCTCATAGACGCTAATCCCCAGCGCATGAGCAATCTGAGCAAACTCATTGACCAAAGCAATATTGACCTGCCTAAAAGTATTTTCAAATAACTTTGCAGCTTCTGCTACTTCAGGTGATGACACCTCCACCAACTGATCACAGAACTTTGCATAAAAGGCACGGGTAGCAGCAGATGCCTCTGGTGTTAGCCCTGCAAATAGACGAGGAGTGTTCTTCTGGTTGTAATCCCGGCGCCCTGGATCTACGCGCTCAGGTGAGATGGCGTACAAATGGTCGAACTTCCCAGCGGAATACTTATCAATTGCAGGCTTGATGTAATCACGCAAGGTGCCGGGAAAAGATGTTGATTCATTAATGACCAGAGCTGATCGGTTGAGATTCTCACCCACCGTCTTACATGCCGCATCAATAAAGGTTAAATCGGGCTTACGATCTTTGGTTAGCGGTGTTGGAACCGCAATCACCACAATCTCAGAGTCGGCAATGTCAGCACCCTTAGTAGTGGCGCGATAGCGCCCCTGCTTAATCAATTGTTTTAAAACAGCACTTTCCACGCCCTCAATATGTGAAATACCAGAGTTGAGTTGATCCACAATCTTCTGATTGTTATCAAAGCCCACGACCTCATAGAACTCACCAGCAAAAGCTGAGATGGTCAGGCCCACATAGCCTTGCCCGATTATCGAAACTTTCATTTACTGGGCAAGAACATCCGGATTGCGTGGATCTAGGCGTTTCATATTCTCCAGTGCTTGAGCTTTCTCAGCATCGGTTGAATTAGACAAGAAATAAATAATTCTCCACGCGTCAAAGTAATCGGGGTTAAATTTTATCCCTCTAAGGGCAATATCCCGTGCTTGCTCCATTAAGTTACTAGTTGCAAAAAGCTGCACAGCTTGAGCCAATCTCTGACTATCACTCGGGTTTAGATAACCAGGTTCCAGTGCTGCCATGACTTTATTTACATCTTTTGAATCCAGGGCTGCTCTCCACTTCATATCGGCACTGAGTGGTGGAACAGCCACCAGTAACCCGACAATCACTCCAAGGCCCGCAACTAACTGAGGTGAAATAACTCCAGAGTTCGCACTCTTTCGTGTGCCTTTAGCTGCCACCGGCTGTGCAACTGGGGTCTCTGGCCTTGTGGCATATTCATATGCAACAAGTGCGCCAGTCAGTAACCAGCCCCAGATTGCAAGACCAATCTGATTAATGCTGATGATTGCCTGGGTGATATAGCAGGCCCAGGCTGCGAAAATGGCGACAAAGATTGCATCGTATGTTCGAGTGCGCGCAATGACTCGAAGGGCAGCGATAGCAGCAAGAACCAAGAGCCCCACATAGGTGAGCAGGAGTGGCCATCCACCATAAGCAAAAAAATCAATGACAACGTTGTGTGAAGCATTTGTAAATGTCTTCGGTCCAGGCATCACGGTAGCCGCATTTTCTGAACGCGCACGGCGATACCAATCACCGTAGGAATCCATTCCGACGCCCGTTAGCGGGTGATCGAGACCCATTGTGGTCCCAGCGTTCCAATATGCCCCACGCAATGAAACGGAGGTCTTATAGATAAAGGTGAAGGGGCCCTTTTGGAGCGCCCCAAGTACTGCAAGGAAGCCCACGCCACTTACCCCCAAGACATAGAGATATGTGAAGACGTTCTGTTTGATATATGAACGAACAACAAAGAAGCCAACAATTGCAATACCGCCAGCTGTTACAACAATTCCTTGAATTGCACTTGAATCAACAATCTCATAGAAAGCCACTAACGCAAAAACTGCTGCAATTGCCCTATAACGCCAAGAAGATTTCTTATCAGCAATAAATGCAAGGAGTGAAGCGATAAAGATGCCAAGAAATGACGAGATGAAGTTTGGATTACCAAAGAATCCAAGAATGTTGCCATATGGGTTATTCCAGGACAAGAAGTCACCAAAAGCGATAACCCAGGCGCAGTAAAGAACATTGATAACCCCGGCAAATTGCAGACCGATGATGAGCTTTCTAAAACTAGATTGCTCACGTAGTCCCAGCATGCCCACACCGACAGAGGCAAGAATTACGTATGCAACGAAGCCGGTATTTCTGCCATATGAGCCATAGAGGTTTTGAGTTAGCGGAGCAGCACTTGAAATGACCGCGTTAAGCGCCGCAAATAGGAATAAGATTGAAATGAGAAGATAGACCTTGAAGTTGGCGTAGGTAGCTCGTGCATTGAAACCGAGAAGAATGAAGATAAATGCGAAACCAAAACCGCCCGCGATAAAGAGCTTGGTGGCATTGACCGGATCCGTTACAGCCTGGGTAGTCAAAAACAAAGTGGTAAATGGAGCACCGATGAGCAATACCAGCGCCGAAGTCTTCTCTGCAGCCTTATTAAACATGGGCTAATCCTAACGATAGAAAGGCCGAAACCCGGCTCTCCCGAAGGAGAACCGGGTTTCGGTTCTAGAGCTTTTCTAGAAGTTTTCGGGTTTTAGCCGATTACTTCTTGAGGAGCTTGTTAACAAGAGCAGTCAACGCTGTGATCTGCTTCTTGAGGTTGCCTAGCGCTGTGTTAACAGACTTAGCAAGTGTTGCAACCGCAGCTGATGCATCTTCTGCTGCTGCTGTTGCTGCATCTGCTGCATCTGCTGCAGCAAGTGCTGCATCAGTTGCTGCGTTAGCTGCATCTGTAGCTTCGTTAGCTGCATCTGTAGCTGCATCGACGCCTGCTGAGTTACCAACAGAGATCTTTGCAGTTAGACCAAGTGCGTTAGCAGTTTGGTATGCAACTGGGAATGATGCTCCCGGAATAGCTGTCATCGTGAGCTCTGCAGCCTGAATTGGAGCATAGAGCGTCCATGTCTTAAGGCTTGTTGTTGGCTTGACCTGCACAGCTACTGCAGTCAGTGTGTCACTGCCTGTGTAGAACGCATAGTCAGTAGTGATTCCACCTGTAGCAAATACGTTTGCGTATGTGGTGTTATCAGCTGAACCAGCAACTGCTAGTCCTGTTGAGTCAAGTATTGCCAGGGTCAAAGTAATCTTTTCGCCCGGTAGGTAGGTTGCCTTATCAGTTGTGAGCTTCATTGATGCTGCAGTTGTTGAACCAACACGGATTGCAACAGCATTTGAAGTTACTGCTGTTGTAGGTGAGGTTGCTGTAGCTGATGCACGGTTACCAACTGTGATGTTAGCTGTTCCTGCTGCAACAGGTGTAACTGCGCAGTAAGAAACTAGATCTGCACTAGACCAAACACATGCTCCACTTGTGTACGCATCAGAAATCACTGAAGTGCTTGCTGATGAAACGTAGAGAGTTGGTGAGTAGATCTGGTACCCATCTTTATCCTTAGCAACAACTGAGATTGGACCAGTTGTTGAAGATGATGACTTAGATGTTCCAGATGATGCTACAACTGGATTGACAGCTGTTGCTGTCAAAGTAGCAATTGTAGTGCTTGAGAATAGAACGGTCTTTGTACCAAGTACAACTCCAGATGTAACACCTGTGAGCGTAATTGTTGCAGTGCCTGATGTTCCATCTCCGAAGACGTTGATGTATGCAACACCTGAACCGTTAGTCTGAACTGTGATCGAGCGACCAGCTGATGCAGCACCAGCTTGTGTTGGTCCACCACCGATTGTTCCTGGGCCTGTGATTGTTGCTGTGATTGATTCATTTGCAGCAGAACCAGATGACTTAAGTTGTGTCACCTTAATGTTTGCAGCAGCAGAAGTAGCAGCAGTTACTGCTGTGTTAGCTGACACTACAGCCACAAGATCTGTGGTGTCATCTGGTTCTGCAGCTAGTGCAGACATCTGTGCTGTTGACCGTGATGAGGACTGTGTCGCAGCTGTAACTACGATTGTGATGTCCTTAAATGTTGCTGTACCAGCAGTTGGCTGTGCTGCAGGTGTAATACGAACTACGTATGTACCTGCAGTTACTACGCCACCACCAGCGGTCAATGCTGAAGCAATGATCACATTGAACTTAGCAGAAGTTACTGCTGCTGCGCGACCCTTGATACCAACTGCATCGTATGCAGCATAGTCCTGTCCAATAGCTTCAGCTGAAGCAACTGGTGTAGTTGTGTTGACCATCGCGCTTGTTGTTTCAGCAAGTACTAAGCGTGGGAACAATGTGTTCGCAGCTGGACCTGAAACGAGTGAAGCAGTGATTGTCATTGAGTCAGTTGTGTAATCGCTAGGCAAGAATGAGAGTGTTGCTGTAGCTGATGTTGCAGTGACAGTGTCACCAACAGATTGAGTTCCATCTGTAACGGTAAGGGTATCGGCTGCAACTGATGCGCTTGAAGGCGTAACAGTAAGCAGACCAAAGCCCAAAGCCGCAACAGTAACAAACGCAATGCGCTTGAAAGTTGTCGTTGTAGACATTTGTTTCCTTTCGATAGTCGAGTTACGGAATTTCCGTACCTCGGCTTGGAATCAGTTTCCTGACTCCGCTCGATTCATCGCACGTGCTGATGAATCAAATTCTCCACCGTGTATCCGGACGCGGTGAAGAAACTTATTTAATTATGCTCGCGGTATTAATACCGCCTGAGCCAAAATTTGGGTCTTGCTCGCGTTGAGCAAGAGACGAGACGTGATCGTCTTAGGTGCGCCAACCAGGTCGTAGCCACGGTTGCCCACGGCAATAGACAACTCTGAAGTTGGGGTTGAGAGTAGGGAAATTGTAACTGTCATAAGGTACTGGCCATTGGACATACGCTCAAAATCGACGCTCGTGGCGCGAGCTTCCGCTACCGCCCAAATGCCCTTGATTCCGAATGAGACGTACTCAACCTCATACTTTGTGCCGTTGCCATCAACTGTGATGACCTGATCGATCATCACATTGGGTCCACCCACGGACGTGATGGCTTGGGTGGCCAATATTGTGCCTTGCTCAGTTGCCTCAGGAATATTGTGGTTGATGCGCATTTTGCCTAGGGCGCCAGTCTCACCTGTGACGGTGAAAGCTGTTGGAATACCTTCTGAATCAAGGCCAGGCCATGCAGCCTTAGCACCCTTGATATAGACGCCAGAGACCATCGTTGAAGACTTCTTGGCTGGCATTGAGATAGATGGCGCAGGAGCCGCTGCCTCTGCTGTTTCAGCGGGAGCTGCAACCTTCGCTGTTGGCTCCTGGGTTGTGGCTGTTGGCAGTATGCCTTCTTGGCCAGTCATTGAGTTAAAGCCTAGGAAAGCAGTAACTACCAATAGTAATGAAAGAGCGACCTTAGAAGATTTAGCGGCAAGATCGGCTGCCTTCTTATAGGTGGTTGAAAGCATGTCGAGGGCTGTGAGGCCACGCTCGTGATCGATAACAAGTTCTGAAAGAACGCGACGAAGGGAAGTGCGGGCGCGAGAAACAGTGTGGCGCACAGCAGATTCCTTGATGCCAAGCTCTGCTGCGATCTCTGAAGTTGAGCGGCCTTCCATCTCCCACATAACCAGCGCTGCGCGCTCAGCAGGGGAAAGAAGGGCTAGAGCCTGACGAATGATTGCGGCATCTTCTGCTTGTGAAAGAACTGCTGAGTGATCTCCTGATACCTGCCATGCAGCCTCTACTTCAGCCTGGGCATCATCTAAAACCACAAGGTTCGGACGGCGCCCTTCCATGCGGAAGTAGTCGATGCAGAGGTTTTCGATGGTGCGGTGTAGATAGGAGAGTGCGTGCTCTGAAGACTCAAGTTCAGGGGCAGCCAACATGAACTTAATGAGTGAGTCTTGGGTAATTTCCTCAGCCTTAGCTGAGTCTTTTAATACTCGATTGGCATGCGAGAGAAGCTCTGAACGGTGCTCAGTGTAAAAAGCCCCCAGTTCAGCAACTGTCCATACGCTAAGTGCCACTTGAGTGATCCTTCTTTAACCGGTTTTGTCTTGAAGAGCTCAGCCGTCGCTGCCTCTATCTGCTACTACGAATCCCATCCTAGATTGTCGCGGGGATAGGACAAAACGGACATTTTAACCTAAACTTGAGGGCTAAAGTCCCATGAGGGTGGCTTGCTCATCGAAGTCCGGAACATAACTTCGAAGCTCGCTAAAAGTTCCGGTTGATATTACATGGCCATCTTTCAAGTAAACAATTTTATCGGCCTCTTTGATTGTGCTCAATCTATGTGCAATAACAATCGTGGTTAGGCCTAGGTCTAAATCTAGGAAAGTCTGTGTGAGTTCAGCTTCCGTCTTTCCGTCTAATGAACTTGTTGCTTCATCAAGAATTAACAGCTTCGGATTTGTCACAAGGGCTCTTGCTATACCTAAGCGCTGTTTCTGGCCGCCACTCAATTTGGAGCCTCTTTCGCCTACTGGTGAATCGAGACCTTCTGGAAGAGATCTTATGAATTCGGCAATTCTGGCCTTCTCTAGCGCCCCCCAAATCACCTCATCTGAAATCAAGGCGCTCGGGTAACCTAGCGCTATATTCTCACGAATCGTTCCATGGCTGAGCACAACGTCTTGTGGAACATAACCAATAGATCCAGGCCATTTGCGAATGGCTTCGTTGGGCGATAAACCAGAGATAGTTGTTGTTCCCAAATCTGGTGACAGAATTCCGAGCAAAATATCAGCTAAAGTTGTCTTGCCTGCCCCTGATGAACCAACGATTGCCACTCTCTGCCCAGGATGGATTGAGAGTGAAATTTCACTTAATGTCTTCGTTTTCGAATTTGGATAACTAAATGACATTTTCAACAATTTTATTTCAGGTTGAAATCCAGCATGTTCTAAATCTAAAATATCAGAGACTTTTTCTGAGGTAGAAACATGCTTTAAGGAATCTATAAGAGCTAACGTAGGATTTGCTACTCCTAGATTTGCTTTAATCCCCGTAGCCCCTTGTTGAATTCTCATGACCGCCGGCGCAATACGAGTTCCTGCCACTAGGAAAACACCCAATGTAGCAACTGCACGAGATGCATCGTTTAATGAGAACTGTACGGCGCCTACAACGAGTGCACCCACAACCATTGTTAATTCAATAACATATTTACTTACATGTGGCATGAACTGCATTTCGGCCGAAGTTTCGGCCAATTCTAATCTTATCTTGCTAATTTCTCGGACATAAAATTCTCGCCTATTCCTTACAACTAACTCTCGGTAGGAACTGAAAACCTCTGCAATTTTCTCATCGCTCTTAATCATGAGTCGTGTGTTCTTAGATCCTAAAATTCGTGCGCGATTGCTAGTTACTTTATACATAAAAATTCCTACGACGCCAAACAAGCTCAAAGTAACAACTGCCGTAATCGGATCAAGAATAAACAGGCCTACCGATAAAACAAACAACAGAAAAATATCCGCGGCCGTCGTTATTCCAGTGCCCAATACTCCCAAGATTATGATTGAAACACCATATGTAACTGAAAAACTAGTAGCTTGCGAAGAATTCTCCTTAATCTTGAGAAGTGACAGAGACAGGAGTCTGGATACGAGAGATGAAGAAAGAGTTGCCGCTTTCCTGCCTAAGAAAAACAGCGTCTTTCTTGATATCACAACGGTGGCGAGAGTTCGCAAGACTAATAAACCTGCCACAGAAAGGGCTAGGATTGCTGACTGAGATTGCAAACTGAAGTTTTGTATGTGTAGAAAATTTAACACTGCTCCGACTCGATCCCCTCGAGCCCCAGCCCCAAAGCCCGATACCGCTAACGCGCCCAAAACGCCCACAAGGGCCATTCCAACTAAATCTAGAAACGCTGACAGCATTTGCAAAAACAAAACAATTAATAATTTCTTTTGGTCTGAACTGCTAAGCAGTCGCACTGTTCTTGACAATGTAGATTGGGACAAGCCTGTCTTTAATTTCTGAATCAATTGAGCTCCTCACGGACCGATATCTTCAAACTATACTCCAGCATAAACCTACCCATTATTCTATCCCTATTTGCTGCCACCCTTGCGGAAACATTCTTTCAGGATCATTCATCCCTTGAAACCATGGCTTTGGATAAACAACTGAAGGGTTCTCAGATGAACTTAAAAATGCACTCCACCAACTGAAAGTTGAATTCGCAATCACATAACCTTTTGCTCGGCGCATTAATTCGAAAGTCTCTAAATCAGATAATGAACTTAATTCCGAAATAATACGGACTTTTAAGTCAAACTTTTGTGAGATATAACCTCTCGCTCTTTTTTCGTCATTCGTGAATAAAATAATTTCGTCGTAAGTGAATCTGTTGATCTGCCAGTTTATAGACTTCATAAAATATCGGCTAGGGAGAATACCAATTCTATTATCTTGTTCGTAATCACCAAATCGCATATGAACAGCTAGAAATGAAATACTTTCTAACTCTTGCGATATCTCAGCAAAATAATTTGATGGGTTAACCAACGCGAGACTATTTAAAGTATTCATCACCCTATCTACATCCCGCCAGGCACAGTGCTGGAAATAACCTATTTGTAAAGTAGGGGTGTTTATTTCTTGAATTTTTCCATCAAAAAAACCGATACTTGGCTGACACAGAATATTAAATCCGCGAAATACGAATTTCTGTGCAAAGATTTTAACAAAATTCTGGATCAAACGCTTGGTGTTGAAAAATCTAGTAGAAGACTCGCGCGCAGTGGACAACCTTAAAATCAAATTGTGGGTCTTAAACTTTAGGCCATAATTTGTTTCTAGACTAAGACTAATTTTGTTATTCTTAACATTAAAGGCAAGCAGTGAAGGATTTTTTCGAATTTTTCTTTTTCCGTAATTAAATTGCTCCGTTAAAGAAATTTTGTCTTCGTCACTAACTGACAATGCGTGCGCATACTGGAAAAGCTGGTTCCCCAGTCCCCCCACCAGGCTCACGGAGTATAGATTCTCATTTTCATGCATCGCGAAACCTATTAAAAATGACCGATAGGCGAATTTTTACCTGCAGGAGAAAACTCAGTAAACTTAGATTCTTAATGCTTAAGGAGATTGGCTCCAGAGCTGTAGCCATAAAAACTCGTTCCGACAAGGCTTTTGAATTTGTGGTGAGCTGATTTACTGCTTCAAATGAATAATTGTAAACAGGGTGATGGTAAAGGTATACGTTTGCTAGTTTTATATTTAAGTTACTCAAGAATACTTGATCTTCCCCCATTCTTATCTCAGGAAATTTTTTTTCTAGTAATAATTCAGACCTGAACGCCCATCTCCAAAGCCCAGGTGACCTTACTATTCTGAACAAGCTAGGATGAGTAATTTTCTTTCGACTATCACCGTTTTGAGAATTGATTTGTTGCTTAAATGGCACTGCAATCCAGCTTCCGGCCGCTGAGTCTTTTCCCAATTGGTCTGCGGAAATAATCATTTTTATAAATTCTTGAACTACGGGCAAATCATCTGAATCCCAGAATGTGATCCATTGGCCATGTGAGTTATTTAGACCAACGTTTCTTGCGCCGCCAGGTCCGTCAAATTTTCCATCATGTAGAAATGACGAGAGGTGACCAACTTCTAAGATAATTTTCTTGAGTTCTTTCAAAGTGTCATCGCTGGATGCGTCATTAATAAATATGACTTCGATGGGGAATTCTTTTGTGTCTTGAAGCCATGTTTTGACAAGTTCAAGCCTTCCTTGCATATTTCTCACAGGAACAATTACTGAAAGAAGAGGAATTTGTTCCGTTCCGATAACCACTGCAAAACCTACATTCTCTTACTGGATCGGCTGCCATAACTTTATTCGATGAGGCTCTAGACTTGTATTAATGGAATCTAAGCATAGACAGGGAATTCGCGTAATACACCTATCATCTTCACATTCTGGGGGTGCGGGGATATCTGCCCGACGGTTAAATTCAA
>JBILAM010000067.1:0-4897 GCA_044354225.1 Candidatus Planktophila sp. | reverse complement strand
CACCATTGGTGAAGACCTTGTCGCGATGGTTGTGGACGATCTTGTTGTCTGTGGTGCAGAGCCCCTATTTATGACTGATTACATCGCAGTTGGGAAAGTGATACCTGAGCGAATTGCAGATATTGTTTCTGGAGTAGCACGCGGTTGTCAGAAGTCAGGAACTGCCCTGATTGGCGGTGAAACCGCCGAACACCCTGGCCTACTTGATGAGGATGAGTTTGATATCGCAGGTGCTGCAACTGGTGTTGTTGATGCTGATAAACAATTAGGTGCGGAGCGAGTTAAGAGCGGAGATGTAATTATCGCAATGCCGGCAAGCGGCTTTCATGCAAATGGGTATTCACTCATTCGCCACATTCTTAGTTCACAGAAACTAGATCTCAATAAGAAATATGAAGGACTACATGCCACGCTCGGAGAAGTCCTGCTGACTCCCACTGAAATTTACACACTTGATTGTTTGGCGCTGATTAAAGCCCACGGTGAAAAACTACGCACATTTAGCCACATCACTGGTGGGGGACTAGCTGATAACACCGCCAGAGTTATCCCTGCCGGGTTGCGTGCACGATATGACCGCTCCACCTGGTCACTTCCTGTGGCAACACAGTTCTTGGCAGCTAGCGCATCAGTGCCGCAAGCAGATATGGAACGCACCTGGAATTGCGGCATCGGTATGAGCGCCATCGTTGATCCCGCAATCGGCGAACTCGTTATTCGTTCACTCGCAGCCCGTGGAATGTCGGCCTGGGTAGCCGGTGTCGTAGAGCCTTCCAGTGATTACGATTTACCACGTTCATACTTGGTCTCTGAGTACAAAGGATAAACTCAATGGCAAGTAAGTCAAAGATGGCCCGTCAACAACAAGAGAAGAAAAGTAAGAACGTTGACTTCTACATCATTGCTATTCCAGTTTTTGCCTTCCTAATCAAATTAATCACCATGATTAACACCCCAAATGGCGGGTGGCTTGGCGCAGATGGTGAAAATTACTTCAGTGGCGTTGACGGATTGCTTGCAGATGGATATTTATCGGATAAGAGCATTCTTTCCTACTGGCCAGCGGGATATCCAATACTGCTGTGGGTGCTTGCAAAAATTTCCATCACACAGATAATTTGGTTGATTTCAATTACGCAGAGCATCTTCTATGCCTATGCCAGCTATTACTTTGTCAAACAACTTCGCGATACTAAATTGCGCCCGTACCTCTTCCTCATTGGAATCTTTCTCGCATTTAACCCAACACTCTCGCTGAGTTCTATGGCAGTTGGTTATGAGAGCCCAATTGCGGCCTGCATGTTGATGATTGTAGGTATGATTATCAAATCTTTGCAGAGCCCTAATGATCGTCGTTTAGTAATTCGAGTTCTAGGTGTGGGTGGCTTCTCAGCTCTGGCCACATTTATGCAACCGCGTTGGATTCTGACATCGATTGTCATTGCAGTTGCGTGGGCGCTGATGTCCAAAAGTCGTAAGGTGCAGGCGCTCATACTTGTTGGCGTCGTTGGCATCATGGCGATTGCTCCTGCAATACTTATTCAACGCAACGTGGCATCAATTGATAAGGCAGTGATTTCCACAAACCTGGGCGTCACGATGAAAATTGGAGCTGGTCCGCAAACAACTGGTGGATATTCTCATACTGGACCAGATGTTCCTTGTGATCCAGTTCCACCTGCAACAACAGTTTCAGATAACGATGTCGTTAAGTGTGTGATCAAGTGGTATTTCGCTAATCCAGTCAAGGCCGGAAAACTCTTTGTGAAGAAGGGTTGGTACTACTGGACTCCATGGTCTGGTCCACTAGGAAATGGAACGATGGCTCGTAATCCTTGGCTTAAGGTCAATCCAATTATGGATATTGCACGAGGCAGCCAATCTGGAAATGATCTGGTCTATAAATCAGTCGGAAAAGGAATTTCATTCTTCTGGGTAGTTGGCTGTATCTCACTCTTCTTTATTGGTTTCTTCTGGCTGCGTTCCATGAAGGGCATCTACGCCAATATCGCCTGGCTCGCTGGTATCCCGGTCGTCATCTCCTGGCTCATCTCGATGGGCACCATCGGAGATCACCGTTTCCGCATTCCAACGATGTCCTTGAGCGTCTTCTTACAGGTTATGGGCTACTTCGCCCTGCGCCATAAGGCTAAAACGCGCTCATTTGCCGTTGCTTTGGAGACAAGGGCCAAGGAGCGATAACCTACGCGTCTGACACGCTAGATATTCGTAAGGAGGTCGCCCATGGGTCGCGGCCGTGCAAAAGCAAAGCAGACCAAAGTCGCTCGCGATTTAAAGTACAACTCTCAGGAGATGGACCTTGATCGTCTGGCAAAAGAACTTCATGGCGATACGCCAAGCCAGCAAAATCAAGAGGATGACGATCCATTTGCTGAAGGAAATTACATCCCTCGCGCATAAGTAGTTTTTCTACGTAGACTCATCATCGTGAGACCAACACCGTATGTCGCTTCCCTGCGCATCTACGAACCTCTTTCATCATTTGACTCACTCGACCGCCTTCGCTGGCAGAGCATTGATGCAAATACCGATACTCGCAAAGAGGAGCAAGCGCTCGCACTACGCCGTTTAGTTTTCCCAGAACCACCAGCAGGTCGCCCGGATGGTGCACATGTATTAGATATCAATGAAATTCGCTATGTATCACCGTGGTCAACTGCAACCCGTTGCTGGGCAGCGCTGGATGATTTCAAAGAATCACTACCTTCATCGATTACTCCATTTTTTATCTCATCAGCGCTGGAAGAAGTGATTACAACTGGAGTAGATCTCATTGAAGATCGAGTCCCACACATCATCACTGAAACATGGGTAATACCACCGCGCTGGTTCTCACTGTTTACGCCAGAAGAGCGGGTGCGCGGGGAAGATGACGATGGACCATTCTCATTTGCGCGAACAACAATGGCTAAAGCTCGAGAGCGTGCCATGAGATCACATGAAATTGTTTTATCAGCCTTTGGCCAAGGCCCGGTTGAAGGAGAAATCGAAAATTTACTGGATTGGCTGGAGCTCTTTCACCCGGAGTCACTCGTGGAGTTAGATTACGGCGGCTTAGCCGCATATCTTGATACATCACTTCGAGCACAGGGCAAAGATGGTCTTGATGACGATACTTCTATCGAAGATGTTGCACACAGTCTCTCTGGATTAGCAGCAGCCGATGGTTCCATCGCCGGGCAGGGCTATGAAAAGCTTGTTTCACGCTGGAGATTGGTGCAAGGGTTCGAATCAGCAACCTAATCTTCACTTTTTTGTGAGTCGGGGGTGTATTGCCACCAGCGTGATGGTGGGGAATACTTCGCGACATAACGGCCCAAATCGGACACTCGAAGCGGGCTAAGTTTTTTGGGGGAGTTATATGAATCGTCTGCCTGATGCAGAAGTGCTTCTGACTCCGCGCGAGGTTGCCGATTTATTTGGAGTTGATCCAAAGACTGTTACTCGTTGGGCTAAGGCTGGAAAACTCACTTCGATTCGCACACTTGGCGGACATCGCAGATATCGTAAATCTGAAGTTGATGATCTTCGCCAAAATTACTTCAAGGCACAGAATTAACAAATTGTTTTAGTCTATGAGTTACTCAATCGCGCAATTTTTCTTATTAGGTTTTCTCACCTTTGCACTCGTTGGCCTGATTACGCCACCGATTAGATATTTGGCACTTCGCATCAATGCCGTTGATGCACCCAATCTTGAACGTAAAGTGCAGAAGGAACCAGTTCCGTATTTAGGTGGAGTGGCCATCGCCATTGGAATTATCTCGGCATCCTACGGCGCTCTGATTGCAACCGATTTCTCATTGGCAGCTCTCAAACTCGCCAGCTCGGTATTAGTTCCGGCAATTGCAATTTCAGCCATGGGCTTGTGGGATGACTTACGTGGCTTGGCCCCATGGCCACGCCTGGTTGCCCAGACATTTACCGGAATCATTGTGGCCGTCATTCTTACCGTCACCGACACTATGGGTTTTGCCTTCAGTAACCACATCGTCAATTACGCAATCACAGTGCTCTGGATTGTTGGAGTCTGTAACTCCATTAACTTCTTTGATAATCATGATGGCGGAGCGGCTGGCACAGTTGCAGTTATCACCTTCTTCCTCTTCTTTATCGCCTATGACCGCCAGCAGGTGCTGGTCAGCGCCCTTGCGATAGTAACTGCCGGTGCCACAGCTGGATTTCTCATCTGGAATCGCACCCCGGCAAAGATTTATATGGGTGATGCCGGTTCACTCTTTCTCGGCATCATCGTTTCGGTTTTAACAATTCGCTTAAGCCCAGGAGTCATTCCTACTTATAAGTCACTTGCAATTCCACTATTTCTTATGGCAACGCCTATTCTTGATACAACAGTTGCAGTGACATCGCGTTTATATCGCGGCATCTCACCTTTTCAAGGAGGCCGTGATCACCTCTCTCACCGCTTAATGCGCGCTGGCCTTAATCGGCGCATCACAGCGTTTACCTTGTGGGCCTTTGCCGGCTTTTATGGCTTTGTTGCTATCGCTATCTATATCTGGCCTGACACATGGGGCACGCAAGTGATTGTCCTAGGTGCCATTGCATGGGTGGCGCAATTGATTTATTTCTTAAGAATTCCATCTGAGGGGTAGACTGCGAACATGTCAGAGAAAAACGAAGATATGAAAGCGAAGATGCTTGCTGCCCTAGAAGCGAAGAAGAATAAGAAGGGCGCACCTGGTTCCCAGACTCACTCTGAATCAGGGTCAAAGATTCGCGGCGGACAACGCAGTGGCGGGGCGCCTCAGGTGCAACGTAAAGCGGGACCTTCTGGTTCAGGTTCTGCAGGCTAATTAGTAAAAACTAGAAGTGGCTCGGGACAGGATCGAACTGTCGACCTCACGATTTTCAG
>JBILAM010000066.1:0-4971 GCA_044354225.1 Candidatus Planktophila sp. | reverse complement strand
TCATTTCAACCGCTGATCAAAGTTCCAGTCTTCTTCTGGTCAGATATTCCAACAATTGTTACGAAGAAGATTGAAATTGTGGGCGAAGTTGTTGAAGTCTCGCTTAAACCCACCTTCATCTGGCATTACGGCGATGGCATCTTCTTTATTACGAGAAGTGCCGGAGCACCTTTTCCAGATGGGCAAATCCAACATAGTTATTCCAACCCAGGGCATTACTTAATCCAACTGATTACTAGTTGGGATGGTGAATTCACCGTGCAAGGTGTGAAGAGTCGGATTCCCGGAAAGATTGAATCGGTCTCGGTGCTACCGATCTCTGTTGTTGCTGCGCCCACACGTTTTTCTTCCCCCGTCACATTAAACCGATAAGAAAGGCTTCCCATGACAACCCTCACATCACCACACGATCTACTTGCAGCAATTCCATTTCTCATCGGTTATCACCCAAGTAATTCACTTGTTCTAGTCGCGCTAAACACGGACTCAGCCGATAAAGATGCGGTCGGGATGGCGATGCGGGTAGATCTGCCCGTTGACCTATCGTGTGAAAGTTATGACTTACTTGCCTCCCACTTCATCCGCGAAAAGGCTGAAGGAGCACTGCTGGTGGCATACACACCGGCCGAATCAACGGCTGGCGAGACAGTGCTAATTAATGCAAGTGCGGCGTTGATGCGCGCTGGCATCGAGATTAGAGAGTCGCTACTTGTGCAAAGTGATCGCTTTCGCTCACTTCTCTGTATTGATTCGCAGTGTTGTCCACCGGAAGGAAGCCCGGTGCCGGAGATAGATTCATCGCGCATCGCTGCAGAGCATGTCATCGCTGGACATCCGATGCCCTTTGCAACCGTCGATGAGCTAATTCATTCAATCTCAGCGCTGCCATCTGCTGCCCATGAGTCTTGGTTTAGTGAAGTCAACCAATTCACTGTTGCAAGTGATGCGAAAGATTTGAAGAGCTTGCAGCGAGATGGTGCCACCGCTGTCATTGATTTAGCTGGTGAATATCAAGTGGGTCGGGGGGCCGAAGATCGTGAACTAAGTGCTCGAGTCATTGGACGCATGAGTGATATCCAAGTGCGTGATTTCGCGCTAGGTAGCCACAGCCTTGAGACCACCGACTTCTATTGGAAGATGTGGCGAGATCTCTTAGTCATTGCACCCAGTGGCTTTGTGGCACCCGTGGCATCGGTCTTTGCCGCCCTGGCATATGAACGTGGTGAGGGAGCCCTGGCGCATAAGGCGCTAGATCGGGCGGTAGCGGATAACCCGCAATACTCATTGGCGGTGCTACTGCGGCGAGTATTTACCGCGGGCTGGCCGGCGAAATCCTTTACCAAGATGCGGGCCGACCTACACCCCAAAGTAGTTGCCACAATTTTCGGGTAATATTTGCACTGGTCACGAGTTCTAGTTCAAAGCCCCGGCTGACTAGACGGCAACCCTCCACCGCGGTGGGGTGCTCCGGGTGACGACCAGGCAGAGCTCTTAGCTGCAAGTGCGTGAAGGATTTATTGATGAGCAGAAAAGTTAACTTCGATGTCACCGGTGCGTGGCTAGAAGGTGATGATCCAGGTGAACGTAAATTTATCAAGATTGGTTTCCTTCTCCTTGAAAATGGCGAGACCCTGCCAGATATCACCATTGCCTACCAAAGCTGGGGAACGCTAAACGCTGATAAATCCAATGCCATTTTAGTTAACCATGCAATGACTGGCTGGTCTGATGTTCCTGGCTGGTGGCCACAAATGGTGGGCCCGGGAATGCCATTTGATACTGATAAATACTTTGTCGTATGCCCCAATGTCATTGGTGGTTGCCAAGGTTCCACGGGGCCATCGAGTATTGCTCCAGATGGAAAGCGTTACGGTTCACGTTTTCCCACCATCACTATTCGCGACATGGTCAATGCTGAGATTGCTTTTAGTGATGCGCTCGGTATTGATAAGTATTTACTGGCAATTGGTCCATCACTGGGTGGAATGCGCTCGCTGGAATGGGCGGTGCAACTACCTGAGCGAGTCGGTGCTATCTGCACGATCGGCTCTTCCGCAGTTGCCACCGGTGACCAAATCGGAACGGCATCGGTGCAAATCCATGCCATTAAATCTGATCCTCATTACAACGATGGCGATTACTACGAGCAAGAGCGGGGTCCGGTTGACGGTATGGGAATTGCCCGCCGGATTGCCCATCTGACATATCGCACCGAATCTGAGATGGATGTGCGCTTTGGTCGCCAATTACAAGGAGATGAGACTGGGCGCTATGCGGTGCAGTCATATCTAGACCATCAGGCCAATAAGCTCGCTAAACGCTTTGATGCCAATACCTATATCGCCTTAACCGATGCGATGAATTCTCACGATATCGGTCGCGCTCGCGGTGGAGTGGTCAAAGCCCTTGCCAGCGTGAAGGTGCCGGTGGTGGTCGTCTCGATCGACACCGATCGCCTCTTCGTCCCTCGACTTCAGGTTGAGATTTCAGAGCTTGTTCCCACCGCCGAGGCTCCGATTGTCATCAGTTCAGAGTTCGGCCACGACGGATTTTTGGTGGAGAGTGAAGCTATGGGCGATGCTATTCGCCATGCCTTGCATGTTGCGGGTACAATATAGGTATTACTTCGAGCAGTTCGAAGAAAAACCAAAAGGACAATTGTGGCTGTATTTAGTGCGCTCAAAAACAAGGCAAAGAGCAAGAAAGCTGCTCCGGCCAAAAAAGCGGCTGCGAAAAAGGCTGTCGCTAAGAAGTCTCCCGTGAAAAAGGCCGTTGCTAAGAAGGCCGTTGCTAAGAAAGCACCTGCAAAGAAGGTTGTGGCTAAGCCGGTGAAGCCGGCCAAGATTGAGATTAAGAAAGATCTCACCGCAAAAGAGATACAGCAGCTGGTTGATTTAAAGAACGCTATTGCGCGCCAGAAAGAGATCATCGAATCTCTTGCCGCAAGTGGAATTGATAATTATCGCAAGGCGGTTAAGAAAGAATTTATGCCGCTAGCACTGGAAGCTCGCGCACTTGATGGCGAAATTCCGGAAGCAACAGAGAAGGCTCGCAAGGCTGGCCTGGGCGCTCCAAGTCGCATACTGTCAAAGGCTCAGCTTGCCCTGATTGCCCCAAAGGTCGAGCCAAAGTCAGAGAGTGCTAAGAGCGAGAAAGTAGCCATTGTTCTAGATGAAGATGGTAATGAAATTGTTGTGGAAGAAGTTGAACTAGAAGATGTAGAGACTTTGATTGCAGAAGCATCTGAAATTGTTGATGCTGAATCAGATGGTAAAGATCAGCCGCGCGTTGTCACGCTATCGGATGAGACTAAGAATGAAGCTGGCTCATTTACCCTGCTCGACTCTGATGCCGATGATGAAGAAGAAGATAAGAACGAGCGCGAGAAGCATAAGAAGGATTTGAAGAATGTAAATCTCGTCCTTGAGGCTATCAACGGCAAGATTCAGGGAGTAGAGCTTCCGCCGAAGAGCAATATTGATCAGGGCGAGGCAAAGGCGCTTACCTTTAAGCAGATTCAACAGCAATTTGCTATGAGCACCTTCAATGAGAAGTCAGCAAAACTCATCGCCGAAGCAGTAAATCAGGGCCACTTAAAGAACCTAGAAGATTTGCAGTACTTCTTTAACGAGCAAGCTCGATTTATTCAGATTGAAATCAAGCGCCTTCCGCCAGAACAGACAGTTCTTACAGCTGGTGCTACCGCAGATCCAGTAAAGGATTACCTAAAGCAGATTGGTCGCGTGGCACTTCTTAATGCCGAACTTGAAGTAGAACTTGCTACTCGCGTTGAAGCCGGGCTCTTTGCCGAAGAAGCGCTAAAGCACACTAAGAAGCTTGAGAAGAAGATGAAGCGCGAGCTTGAGTGGATTGTCGAAGATGGAAAACGGGCAAAGAATCACTTGTTGGAGGCAAACCTTCGTCTGGTGGTCTCACTTGCCAAGCGTTACACCGGTCGCGGCATGCTCTTCCTTGACCTGATTCAAGAAGGAAACCTCGGTCTTATCCGCGCAGTTGAGAAGTTTGACTACACCAAGGGTTACAAGTTCTCTACCTATGCCACCTGGTGGATCCGCCAAGCAATTACCCGCGCCATGGCAGATCAGGCTCGCACCATTCGTATTCCAGTACACATGGTTGAAGTCATCAATAAGTTAGCTCGCGTGCAGCGCCAGATGTTGCAAGATCTTGGTCGCGAACCGACACCGGAAGAGCTCGCTAAAGAACTTGATATGACACCAGAAAAGGTTGTCGAAGTGCAGAAGTATGGCCGTGAGCCAATCTCACTTCACACACCACTGGGTGAAGAAGGAGATTCTGAATTCGGAGACCTCATTGAAGATTCAGAGGCGGTAAAGCCAGAGGAGTCAGTAACTTTCACTATCTTGCAGGAGCAGTTGATGCAGGTCCTTGGTGGTCTCACCAACCGCGAAGCCGATGTGATCAAGGCTCGTTATGGACTCACAGATGGACAGCCCAAAACCCTTGATGAAATCGGTAAAGTCCACGGTGTTACACGTGAGCGTATTCGCCAGATTGAATCAAAGACAATGTCAAAGCTACGTCACCCATCTCGTTCGCAATCACTGCGCGATTATCTGGATTAAAATCAGATGGCTGATGCACAAGTCTTTATCAACCCTAAGAGCGGATCGATTCGCGTCACTGGGGTAATAGATATCGTCGATGCTGATGGCAAGGTGCTGGAAACTATTGAGAATCCAAAGTTTTGTGGTTGTGGTCAATCAAAAGAAAAACCCTTATGCGATGGTTCGCATAAGGGCATCCTTAAAGAGTAATTACTTAACTTCAACCAACTTCTCTGACTCATCCTGAATCGCTGCGGCTACTGCCTTCAGCTTTTCAGCATATTCCTTGCCGTGATGGGCACAGAACATGAGTTCACCACCGTTTAGCAGAGTTGCCCGCACATAAGCTTGTGCACCACAACGATCACATCGATCGAGGGCA
>JBILAM010000065.1:0-4996 GCA_044354225.1 Candidatus Planktophila sp. | reverse complement strand
TGAAGATGGCGTACACGTTGGCTCTGTAGCGCCTGGTCCACCGAGAATTTGTGCCAGCGTTGGGTACCACTCAGGACGTGATGTGAAACCACCTGCCGGAGTCTTTGGTGCATCGGCTGCTAAGAGATAACTTACTTTTCCGTTCTTACATATTGCAGCCATCTTTCCATTCCATGCGATTTCACCATTCTTGCTACAACTTGCACTGAGTTCACCTAACTTAAATCCAGCGTTCTGAGTATTTCCTCCACCACCGGTTCCTGCACCTCCACCAGAACCTTGCTGACTCTGCGGACGCCATGAACTCTTTCCATCGCTGCCCCTAGTGCAATAGAGAGAGTTTCCTTTTGCATCTTTTGCGGGCGGGCTTCCTTCAGTGCAGAGAACACCTTCAGAGACTGTCTTTCCTGCGGCTGGCTTTGCAACTGGTATGCCTGCATCCCAGACAAGAGATTTACCCTTTTTAACGCAGGTAAATGTTTTTCCAGAATATGTCACCTTTTGTTTTGCAGTGGAACACTTTGTCCCAGCTTTCGGGTTCGCAGCCTGTGCAAATCCAATTCCAACAAGTGAAAGTGAGACAGTAAGGACAAGGGCGATCATTTTTCTCATCCAAATAAAATACCACCAGGGGTGGAACTCGAAAAGAGGGGGAATGCTACAACTAGTTGAATTTAGCCGACTGAGGGAGAATGCAAGATAACACGGTGCTAACTTGCCTTTTATGACCCGTTTACCTAAAAAACGGGGAATTACCCAGGATGGAGAGGATAAATCCCTCATCCTCCGCCAGTCTCTGACACCCCTGTTATGACCCCTTCCAATAATTTAGACTCAAACAGTGATGAAGCGAATCTCCCGGGCTGGTGTGCTTGCACTGACACTATCGATTTTGACTCCAACGCAATCGCACGCAACAAATGTGATTAATTCGGCGACAATAGAAAAGAATACATACAGCGTTGGGGAGACGGTTGTTTGGAACATTGATGCAACATGTACGAGCGGTACCGTGCGAGGAGTTAGTGTCTCATTTAGAGATCCAACTGGCCTCTATCATGGCGCAACAATTCCTAGAGTAAATGGAGTCGTTCCAGATTCAAGTGCATCAAAAGGACAATTTCAGATTCCGCTAAAAATCACTGCCGAAGCTTCACCGGGGAAATACATTGTTCAGGCAATTCAATTAAGTTGCACTAATGCCCAATCGATAGCTAAATGGGACGAAAAATTAGACTCGCTTTCATTCACTGTTCTACCTGATGGACTTACGCCAGCGGCAACACAGCCGCGATTAGAGGTGATTGAAATGACTACCTCAAGTGAAAGAAAAGTTGGGGACAAAATTTCTATTCGATTGATCGCAAGCAACAGTGGAAAAATCAATACGATTTGGGTTTTCTTAAGGAATCAAGAGGAGGGAACTGAGGTCTATAAACTTCTCTCTCGTTATGATTCAAGCATAAGTGGCCCTGATACAAAAAGAATTGAAAATACATTTGATTTTGAGGTTGGCACCGATTGGCCATCTGGAACCTGGACAGTTTCCAAAGTTGAGATTACGGGATATGCAGGAATAGACCTAAATACGCCATGGGGAGAAGATCCCAATCCTTCAAATTCAACTTCTGTTTTTAATCGCCTAGTGTCGATAATCAATATCCCTGGTCAATCTTCGTGGGGTCAACCAGCATCTGGTTCCATAGCGCAGGCAGATATATCAAAAATTAAAATCAATGTCACGAATCCTGACACAGTATTAATTATTCCACCTGAAATTTCAAATGTTTCACTTTCAAAAACGGACATCAAAGCTGGCGATAGTTTTGAACTCACCATGGATGTCGACGGTAAGGGTGGAAATATTTACGCGATTTTTGGAAGCTGGTCCGATAAAGCTACATCCAATAAAGGAGGTGCGGGATGCTCGGTAAAAGACATTGGAAGCACACCCTTCTTGAGCAAAATGAATAGCGTTAGGTTAATCTGTAAAAGTAGCCGTACCGCTGAGCCAGGAATATATGTCATGCGTCAGTTATCTGTATACACCACTTCGTGTTCGGGGAGTATTAGAGATATCAGCTCTAATGGAAATCAGGATTGCCAATCAACGCCGAAACAGCGATCAACCAATTACTCAAATGCCTACGGTTCTGTAACAGTTGATTCAACTCCTAAATCAAAAACTAAATTGATCAATCCTTTAGCAGGTCTTTCTTATATAAATATTCAAGCACCTGGTGCTTTGGTACGGCCAGTGTTGGAAAGTACAAGCGCAACAGATTCACAAATCATATTCAAATATGAACTGGACTATGACATTTCTTGTAACTACTCTTCAACCACTGGTGAAATTAAAACTGATGGCATGAAGGGAGATGGTTCTGTCACGGTTTTAGAACTTAGACCTGTAACCGAAGTTAAGCTATCTGCAACTTGCCGGTCATCCGACGGACAGTATATAAATTTCAGTGATACCGAAAAAACTGCTTACCCTGAACCACCTGTCTTGCCAGTAGTTGCAACCACCGAATCTGAATTAGATTCAGTAAAAATAAATTTCTTTGAGCTAGATGCAGATGGATATTCATATGAAGTTATCGCTTCAGATGGCAACGTCTTGGTCCTTGCTAACACCGTTGAGATTTCTGGACTTAAGCCTAACCAGAGTGTTGATGTAACCATTAAAATTACCGATCCGTTTGGTCAGGTTTCTGAAGGAGTGGTCGCTACGGTTAAATCCTTAGCGCCACCAATTTTGAGCAAAGCGAAGGTAAACTTGGTTAAATCTACAAAAAATAGCTATATCTTTAAATTCAATAAGCTTTCTGAATTAAAGTACAAATTAATAGCCATCAATTGTGTCGCTAAAATTAATGGCGATCTAATTCAGATTACAAGTTTAGTAAAGAAAAAATCAGCCTCTGTAACTCTCGTTGTTTCTGACACATACAAACAAACTTCCTCTAATAAGTTTTTTCAATACACAAGCAGGAGTCCCTAGTTTTCTTCTTCTAAGTTGTTCTAACCAATAGACCAAGGCCATACCTGCAAATCGACAGATTTTTTGTGTCTTATGAGTCATGTCTCTACCTCTCACCTACATCCTGAAATGAGAGTAATTCATGACTTAGTTAAAAAGTCACTCTGAGTAACTTAGATTTTTTGTACATTCTCACCATGAGAAACAATAAAAAAGTGCCTGAAGATTTAGATCCTGACAATTGGGATGAATTAGAAACAGGTTCGCTTTACCAAACTTCTAAAATGGATCGTTTGCTCTGGTACATGAGAAAAAAACTCGCCAACTACTGGTTCAAAAAACTTGTGAAGATTTTCGCACGCAGTGTTTACGACATCGGTTATGGCGACTTTGGATTATTCATTCAATCTCAACGATACGCTCCAAGAGCACAATACTTAATAAAGAATAAGTGGACTACTGTTCAGTTCGGCTTTTATCTTATTGAATATACAATTGTCGATGGGGTTGCATATAGTTTCTACTCACTGAATTATGGAGTTAGATATGTGTTTTTCATGGAATCCAAATTGAATAAGAGTCAAGAATCAAACGTAAAAATCATAATTGATCTATTTAAAGAAACAGAAGAATCCCTACATCAAACATTTGCTGGGCGAAAACCGCCATACACCGCGGACTATCTATTTAGATAGCGAAATCCCGATTGGTTAGATCTCGACACCAATGAATTTGGTCTGCAAGAACTCGTGAATTCCATCGAAGCCACCTTCGCGACCCAAACCTGATTGCTTTACGCCACCAAAGGGTGCAGCTGGATCTGAAATAACACCTTTGTTAATCGCAACCATTCCCGATTCCATTGCCTCTGCTGTACGCAATGCGCGTGTCAGGTTAGAAGAGAAGACATAACTAATAAGACCGAATTCGGTGTCATTGGCCATTTCAATACCTTCTTCATCGGTATCAAAAATAACGATCGGCGCAACTGGTCCGAAGATTTCATGAAGCAGGATTGGGTTATCTTTTTCAACAATCAAGACTGTTGCTGGGTAGAAGGCACCTTCGCCAGCAGGTTTAACTCCACCAACTTCAACCTTTGCACCAGCTGCGATTGCTTCATCAACTATGTCAGCAATCTTGTTGCGCTCTTTCATTGAAACATAAGCACCAAGTGTTGTGGTCGCATCAGTTCCACGGCCCACTACATAGCTGCTCATGGACTGTGTCATCTCTGCGATAAATTTATCTGCAATCCCACGTTGCACAAAGATGCGGTTTGCAGATGTACAAGCAGCTCCGCCGTTGCGCATCTTTGCCAGAGAAAGTTGCGGGATAGTCACTGTTAGATCTGCATCATCATGAATAACAACTTGTGCATTTCCACCAAGTTCCATAGAACAGCGAATAACACGGTCTGCGGCTTCTTTTAGAAGGACGCGACCAACTTCGGTGGAACCGGTAAAAGAAAGATTCTTAACTCGTGGATCATGCAGCATCTTTGAAATTGCAGGACCAGTTTTTTCTGGAAGAACTAAATTTAGAACTCCCTTTGGCAATCCTGCGCGCTCCATCAAATCAACGATGTACATAGCGGTCAGTGGAGTTTCACTTGCAGGCTTCAAAATCATTGTGCACCCTGCAGCAACCGCTGGACCAATCTTGCGGGTAGCCATACCTGCTGGAAAATTCCACGGAGTAATAAGAATTGAAAGACCGATTGGTTCGTGCGTTACCAGGATTCGCTTATCCCCTGACGGAGATTTACGGAAATCTCCAGGTGTGCGAACTGCTTCTTCGGCAAACCAGCGGAAAAATTCGGCGGCATATGATGCTTCACCACGAGCATCTGGCATTGCTTTTCCATTTTCGCGGGAAATCAATGTCGCGATCGCTTCATTTTCTGACGTCATTAATTCAAATGCTTTGCGCAAAATCTCTGAGCGATATCGTGGAGCAGTCTTTGCCCATGCTTTTGCCGCTGCATCGGCTGCTGCTATTGCAGCTTCACAG
>JBILAM010000064.1:0-5158 GCA_044354225.1 Candidatus Planktophila sp. | reverse complement strand
TAGATTACTCACATGCCAGAGCTACCCGAGGTCGAAACAGTACGTAGGGGATTGGCGCATTTTCTAATTGGCTATCGCTTCACTAGCGCCGCCGGCCTACATCCCCGGGTATTAAAGCCAGCCTCGCTGCAACCTCTTGCCGCCGTAGTGGGTGCAAAGATTAAAAGTGTTAATCGCCGCGGGAAGTTCTTATGGTTTGAACTAGATCGAGAACAAGCATTAGTAGCCCACCTTGGCATGTCCGGCCAGTTCCTGGTCGCAAGCAAAGATCGCCCAGCGCCGGGCCATGTGAGAGCACGCTTTGATTTAAGTAAAGGTCTGAAGAAGCAAGAGTTGCTCTTTAGTGATCAACGCACCTTTGGTTGGCTATCGGTAGAAGAGTTAACCGATGGCATCCCGCAATCTGCCCTCCACATCGCACGTGATCCCTTTGACTCCACCTTTGATCGCAGCGCGGTAATAGCTGCTATGAAATCACGTAAGGCGGCAATTAAGAGCGTGATCCTTAATCAAGAGATCATGAGCGGAGTCGGCAATATCTATGCCGATGAATCTTTATGGCGCGCAAAGATTCACCCCGAGATCCCTGCCGCTGACTTAAGTACCAGGAAGATCACATCACTAGTTGATGCTGCAATCGAAGTCATGGCAGAGGCGATAGAGGTAGGGGGCACATCCTTTGATGCCATGTATATCAACGTCAATGGCGAGAGCGGATTCTTTGAAACATCCTTAGCTGCCTATGGCCAAGAAGGTGAGCCCTGTCCTAGGTGCGGGCGGCAAATTAGAAGGATTGCCTTCGGTAATCGGTCATCACATTTTTGTCCAAAGTGTCAGGTGAAGGGTAAGTAGCAGGAACTAATAGGTTCGATTCTTAGGCCCTTATTAAAGACGCAGCCGGAATAACTGCTGATATTCAGAAGGGCGAGAAGTTAGCTAGAGTGATTTCAGATGACTAGCTACTCCCCATTCTTGCTAAAAAAATCTATTGAGTTAGAGAGAGTTTGAAAAAGAGCAGTCATCGACGTTGCCCCTGGGTCTATATGGCCGATACTTCGTTCGCCTTGATAACTTCCCCGACCTTTTCTAGCTTCCATTTGCGCCGTCGCTGCGCATCCAAGTTCAGCGGCATGGTGTGCTTTAGTAAATGCCCCTAGTAGATCGTCTGAGTTTTTAACACTAGCAATGAGAGAACTTACTGCTGGATTTAGCGCGTCTACTAATGTTTTATCACCTGGCTTGGCTCGACCCAGTTCCATAACTCCCTCGAGTGCAGATTCAAATGCCTGCGACATGGTGTTCAAATTTGCAGTTGCTCTATTTGCCGTAATGTCACTGAGCCGCAGAAAAAGTGTTCCGTAGAGTGCTCCACTTGCACCACCGACTGAATTTATAATCGTCATCCCTGCGAATTCAAAAAACTCACCTAATGATTCAGATTGAGGTCCTTTGAAAGCTTCTAGGAGCGCCCTAGCCCCGTTGGAGATATTTGAACCATGTTCGCCATCACCAACTGCAGCATCTAACTCGTTAAGGTAGTCCTCGAGCTCAATAACAGCTTCGCAGAAATCATTCAGCCAATTTTTTGCAATTGGTATCGATACCTCTGTAACCATTGTCATTTACCCCATCTCAAGGCTGGCGTGTCTATTGGTGAATCATAAAGTTCAAGCAATTCTTCATCTGCAACTAAGAACGTCGCAATGACGCCAAACGAATCTAAGGAAGTGATAAAATTACCAACAAGTGAGCGAACTACCTTCGTTTCAATGCTTTCAAGCTTCTCATGGATAATTCCCGACAAGGTATAAAGTTCAATAGATGGCGTTGAACCTAAGCCACTAAGTAGCAGAATAATTTTCTTGCCAAAAGCTAGTTCCAGCTCTACCGCTGGTTGCTCGATTAAAATCTCGGCAATCTTGTCAGCTGAAACCATTTTTGACCTTGAGTGTCCGCGATCTCCACCAATACCAACCCCGATATCAAATTCATTTTCTGGCATCTCAAAATTTGGGTGGCCAAGTTTGGGGGTTGTGCATGAGTTGAAGGCAACTCCAAAGGAACGTGAGTTTGCAACTACTCTTTTAGCTATCGAGGTTACTTGAGCTAAATTATCTCCGCGTTGCGCTGCGGCTCCGGCTATCTTTTCGACGAGAATTGTCGCACCGAGCCCACGACGCCGATCAAACTGTGAAAGCGGGAATGAACAATCGTCATTAACAAGGACCTTGGATATTTCAATACCTTTGCGCTTCATGATTTCGGCTGAGAGTCCAAAATTCATCACCTCGCCACCAAAGTTCTTGATTATGTACAGGACACCTTTTCCACTATCTGCCCTCTCGGTGGCAGCCATAATTTGTGCTGGCACAGGGGATGTGAAGATTTCTCCTGGGCAAGCTGCATCGAGACCACCGAACCCGACATAACCACTATGCATCGGCTCGCAGCCTGAACCCCCACCGGATATGAGTCCAACTTTGGGTTGAGTGGGGAGTGATTTTCTCTGGACTATGCGGGCTTCGGAATTGAACTCAATTACCTCAGGGTGAGAGGCCGCCAGACCACGAAGATACTCCGTCACCACGGATTCGGGGGCATTCATTATCTTCTTGATCGGATTTCCTCCACAACGTCTCGGGCAAGCCCCCTTGACAAAGAGGGATTTTCCCTTAGGTTAGTGGTCTGAAGACCTGATGACAAGAACTTCTGAACTATTTCGACTGGAGGAGAAACAATGCGCGACAATGCTTTTGCCGACATTTCCTCCACAAAAGCGGGCTCTCCGATATTAAAGATGTCCTCGATTTCAAAGCGATACCAGGGTGTTCAAGCTCTCGATAATGTCGAGTTGGATGTGCGAAGCGGCGAAATTCATGCGCTCCTGGGGGGCAACGGCGCCGGAAAGTCGACCCTGCTAAAGATTCTCTCTGGGCTAACTGCCCCAGATGAGGGAACCATTTTTTTTCAGGGTCAGCGCGTCGAAATTGAGTCACCGCGAAGCGCCCAAGAACTGGGTATTTCCATGATCCATCAGGAGCTCTCGATAATCCCGGACTTAAGCGTTCTTGAGAATATTTTCCTCGGCCAAGAGAGCTTGATAACCCAACGTAAAAGCTGGACTCCTTGGGTGAACCGCCGCGAGATGGCCAAAAAGGTCCGCAGCGTTGCCACCGAGTTTGGAATTACCGAAGACGAGCTTTGGCGCCCTGCGGGTGAGTTCGGTGCTTTGAAAAAGAGATCTATCGAGATTGTAAAAGCTCTCGTAGTCCAACCAAAAATTCTTATTCTTGACGAGCCAACGTCGGGTCTAGAAGAGCATGAAAAAGAATTGCTTTTTGGACACATGCGAAGCCTTCAGCGTCTTGGTGTGGCACTCATTTGGGTTACGCATCATTTAGATGAAGTATTTGGTCTTGCTGACACCGCAACAGTTATGCGTGATGGCAAAAGCATTGCCCAAACATCGATTGAAGGCCTAAATCTTAACGACCTAATATCGCTCATGTTTGGATCACAAGCCGCTGCTCTCATAGAGCAACCAAAAGTTGGGAAAACTACAGGAAAGACTGGCAGCGAGAATCGTTTCAAGACTCTAGAAGTAGTGGGTTTCAAGCGAGATGGAGTCCTGAAAGATATTTCATTCGACCTTTGGGATGGTGAAATTCTGGGCATTGCTGGATTAGCAGGCGCTGGGCGCACAGAGCTGATGAGAGCACTTATGGGAATAGACAAGCTTGATAGCGGGTCTATAAATATTTTTGGGAAAATCGAAAAAATTGGGCACCCACAGAAAGCCTATGAGCTTGGAATCGCCATGGTTCCAGAAGATAGAAAGATTCTTGGCATCCTCTCTGAATTCTCCATCGAGAAGAGTGTTTCAATTTCTAAGTTAGTGAATGTATTGAAGAGCGGCTGGTTGAGTGCAAAGAAAGAGAAGGATTTGGCGTCAGAGTTTATTTCTAAGTTTTCAATTAAGACACCTAATTCTCGCGAGAAGATTCGTAATCTCAGTGGTGGAAACCAGCAGAAAGTAATTATTTCTCGATGCTTAAATACAAATCCAAGGATTTTGATCTTTGATGAACCCACACAGGGAATCGATATCGCCTCAAAAGTTGAAGTGCACAAGCTCATTCGTGAATTAGCAGCTGGAGGAAAATCAATTATCGTCATTGCCTCTGAGTTAAATGAGTTGATTCGACTAAGTGATCGCATCATTATTCTCCGCGAAGGTTCAATTGTCGGCGAAATAGAATCTGTACCTGAAAAAATTCAAATAAGTGGTTACGAAGTAGTTGAGCAGGACATCCTGCATCAGAGTTCAAGAGTCAAAGTATGAGAAATCAATCAAAGTTCTCCAAGATTATTGCCATAGAAGGCGTCGTAATTCTCGCTGCATTTGTTTTAATGGTCATCTTCTTCTCTTTTAAAGCAGAGTCATTTCTAATTCCTGATTCAATTAGGTACTACATCAATGAAGCGGTGCCAATTTTCATCATTATTGTCGGGTTAACATTTGTAATTATTGCCGGCGGGATTGATTTATCAATTGGTTCTGTACTCGGATTAAGTGCTGGTACATCATTGATGGTTTCTATGTGGGGATGGCCATTCTGGATGGCTGTAATTGTAGGCGTCTTGACTGGACTGGCTTTCGGACTTCTCAACGCCGTGATCATCACAATTTTCAAGGTCAATGACTTCATAGTTACTTTGGGAACGCTATATATAGCAGCAGGGGCACTAACTGTGCTCACAGACAAGATTCAATTGATTGGAACCAAAGACACCAATTTCCAACGTATTACTGATATGAGTTTCTTGGGTCTCACAAGTTCCATTTGGATCGCACTGGTGATTATTGTGGTCTCCGAGTTCGTTCTGCTGAAGTCGCCTTTTGGACGCCGAATTTTTGCTACAGGTATTGGAGAGGTCCCGGCGCTGATTTCTGGAATCAACACTCAACGGACCAAATTCGGTGCCTACTTGATATCTGGTGGTTTGGCTGGTTTCGGAGGCGTCCTTTTAGCATCCCACTTAAATTCAGTGCAATCAGGCTTAGCCGGAGGTTATGAACTCACAGCGATAGCAGGTGCGGTACTTGGCGGCATTTCGCTCGCTGGCGGACGAGGCAGTGTGTGGCGAGCAATCGTAG
>JBILAM010000063.1:0-5257 GCA_044354225.1 Candidatus Planktophila sp. | reverse complement strand
GTCAATAGATTGAGTTCACCTTGCGTTGAATACCCCCAGTTACTAGCTAGCTCATTAAAGAGTTTGGTGCCTAGACCTGCAGCGTTATGAGTCATCATCTGCCCATCGCTCAGAATCTGGATGTTTAACTCTGCACCTTCTAGAGAGCCACTGATTGAAATCGTGCTTGCTTTGGCGTGACGCACAGCATTTGCTACAGCTTCATCAATTAACACAATGGCATCATTTACTTCAGAGGCTTCTAACCCTTCAATCCAGTCAACTGCAAAAGTGACCGTGGCGATCCCTCGCCAACCAGCGGCAATCTTTTCAAGTCTTGCCACAGGAGAAGAGATCTTTGTTTGTGAGAGCTGCACATGATCTTGCGTGAGAATATCTACGGCACTCCTTAAAGCATGGCGCGCCAAGTCAGTATCTCCCGTTTGTGATGCACGCTCAAGCAACAAGCTTGTTGCAATTAATCCAGCCTGAAATTCACCATGAAGATATCGGGCAAGATCAATATTTCTAACGGCGCTGAGGTCCGAACTTGAAATAGGAAGCATTTCTTTGCTGTGAAGTATGTATTCAAAGTGCTTAAGCACAGCCGATCTTTGCTGCCCCAATAACTTATACATATTGAATCCAAGGAGTGTCACACTGTAGTTAACAGTCAGGAAAAATTGGTATAAAAATATAGTCAAAACACTATCTGTCCAAAAGAGAGTACCTGGAATAACAAAGAGAATGGCAAGTAACTGAAGTAAAAAGCTCAAGCCAATTATTGCCATATTTGTTGATCTGCGATTAATGATGCCAATTTTAAAAAGTGCTTCACAAGCAAAGAAGATTGCGATATTGGCACTTGTCGCAAAGAGTGTTTCGACCGTTGCAAACTTCCAACCCTGTGAGCCATTGAGACCAATGAAGAGGTAGGGGCCAGCGAGCAAGGTCACCAAGACCACCTTCAATTTTTGCTCAAAAAGTGAAATTCGAAGCAACGCAGAAAAAGAAAGTTTGGGTGTTGATAAAGTTGAGTTATTCCATAATTGCGCGCTAGCTGGACGCAATTTTTTATTAATCAGATCCTGAATCTTGCCTGCTTGCTGTGCAAAATTAAGCTGTGCTGTTGGCAGATCTAATGCTCTTTTTATATCACTTGCCAAACTAGCGGCCAAAGATTGAATGTGCGCAATCTGTTCTCCTGTCCGTAACTCACCGACAAGAAGGCTCTGTTGCCCAGCAGTTGCTTGCTCTTTACGCACAGCTCGCAAGAAAAGTGCCTCGTACTCTCTTTGAAACTGGCGACGTGATTCCACAAAGACAGCAAGGCCGATAAACCACACAGGAAGAGAAATCGCGGAGTTAAAGACTTTATACAAAGATGGAACCCGCTGCTCCAAATCTAGAATTCCAATTGCCACATTTATTGCGACTCCACGGGCCGCTCCGAGAACTACCAAAGCGAGCATTTCTGTTTTCCAGCTACTAACTTTTGATGTAACGGTGAGCGCAATAGCAAGGACAGGTGCAATAGAGGCATGCGCAATAAGGGAAACAAGCATCCATCGTGTAGCACCATTCAAGTCTGTAATGGTGTGGTCACTGGAAAATAGAAGAACGAATACATCAACAGGAATTGTTAAGAAATACAGCCTCCATGAAATCCAAGGGGTTCTCCTCACTTAAATTCCTTGGCCTTTGTTTTCAAAATATGCCCGCACAATTTGGACTCGCAGATTTGAGTCCGCAGACTTTGGAATCCCCAAATTCTTTGAGATTCTATTAATTGATTTATCAATCGCTTGTTCAGATACACCGCGAGTACGGGCTATCTCTGTTGTACTCAAACCCGAAGCAATATCTTTCAAGATTTCAATTTGAACCGCAGACATAGAACTGAGCGGTCCGCTACGTACCCACGGCAATGCCCGCCGGGCCAGCGGCTTGACTATCGCTAAAGAAATTTGAATAGTAATCTTTGAAGTTGAATTCATCTCGAGCTTATTTAAGAAGATTGCACCTTCTGGCAAGTTAGGCATATTTGAATTAATCAGCCGCGGATCTTTATAAGTTGTCAGAAAAACAATACCGATTGTGGGGTTTTGTTCACGAAGTGCAATTGCCACATCAATTCCAGATGCCCCCACACCAAGGTCTAGATCTAGCAAGGCAACCTGAGGGCTATGAATTCTTTGTGCCTCAATCGCATCAAATGCCGTTGCTACCCTGGCTCGAATATCAAACCCATGTAACGCCAAGGCATCACCCAAGGTTGCGCGCGTGAAAGGGTCATCTTCGACCAATATCAATCGCGCATTCTTCACCTGCCAATAATGACAGTTAACGGGTTTCCCGTTAACCCTTCGCCCAAAACAACGCTCATTTAGGTTGTAAATCCCAACCCCTAAAAGTTGTCTATCCCAACCCGCAATAGGAAATCCCAACCCAATCCCCTCACCCTTATTCCTACTTACGAGGGAGATGCATCAGTGGTTCAAAAGCAGGTCAGCACACTACGGTCACCTTCTTTTGCCGCAATTAAGACGCGAATAATTACCTGTCTAGTAGCAACTTTGATCGTGACACTGTTTGCGCCACCTGCACCGGCAGCAGCAATAAATCCCGGGGACTTAGACACAACTTTTGGCAATAATGGCTCTATTGAGTTAATAACACAACATGAAATAGATGGACAGCTAGTTGATTTTAATGGCAACACTTTAGTCTGGGGTTTTACTCGTAACAATTTTCAGACAATTCACTTTCTTGCCAGATACAACGGTTTGGGTGTACTGGATGAAGACTTTGGTAAGGATGGATACTTTTATCTACAGCGTTCATTCTGGTATGAATCTGTTCCGAGTGAATGGTTTAATTGTATTGTAAATGGGATTACTCAAGTTACCTCTGTCTCAATTGACGAAGGAATCTATGAGAATGGCGATGGCATTGGCGCATATCTGATTGCTTTGAAAGCAATCTGCTCAACCGAAGATGCAAATGACCAAGTTGTAGAGCTAAAGGAAATTCATTTTTTACAACGCTTGTTGGTTGATGATGTAGGCTCACTTTACAACCCTTATCCTGATGATTTTCCTGTTGGTATTGATCCTGCTACTAATTCTCCTATCTTCGAGAGATACTTAGAATTCTTTGATGAAGATTTGGCATCAGTAAATGCAATACCTGAATTTGAACTCACCGGTCTGCATGTTGGAGAATTTGCTTTCTCTGCTGATCAAAATCCTACTCTACAAATCGTAATCACAGGAAATCGCAACAATGAATTTTTGTCTTTCTATCGCGATTATGTAACTGGTGATTTAATATCTTCCGTATCTCATACTTCTACTTTTGATGAAATTCCTCGAAGCGTCAGCCGAAACCCATTATTAGATTCCTCTGGAAACGTTTTTTCATCAGGCTGGTATACAACGCAAGGCCGAACGAAGAATAGAATTGAGAGATTAATTACAGGTCTTACAGATATTGACTTTAAAACTGTCGACCCTTGCGTCGGCAAAAATGAGGCTCCAGATCTTGCCACTGAAAGTATTATTTTGGATATCGAAATCAATACCGACGACGATGTTTATGTATTAGTGAACTGCACATTTGGTGAAGCAGGCTCAAAAAACTTCTTGAGAAAATATGATCAAGATCTTGATTTTGACCAAGTGATGAGTGGAAATCCCCAAGGTTACGTAGACTACACAGGAAACATTGATCCGATTACAAATCCTGTAGGCAGAGTTAATGCAAAAGCTAGAGCAATCGCAATAGGTACTGAAGATCAAGTCGTGGTTCTCTTTGACGAAGTCATAACTAACTCAAGCTATGAGACATGGCTCTCCCGCTACGATTACTTGGGAGTATTGGATGAAGAGTTTGGAATCGATGGATTCACCGCCCCAGATGATTTTCCAGAATCTGTTATTCCATTAGATATAGATGTCGCTTCAGAGGATGTGATTCATTTACTTGTAGGCACCCAAACTTCGGGACCGCCAGTATATGCGAGAGCACAATTTTTTAATGACGGTCTACTCAACGAAGACTTTGGACTTACCGACCCCATTAGCGATCAGATCGCGGACGGATTTGTGATCATCTCTCCGCCAGATACTCATGTCAATGTGGAGCGTATTGCAACAGATGGTGAAGATCGTATTGTTGTACTCGCCTCTTTTTACGATGGTTACCTTGATAATCATATTCTTTTTCGTCTAACTAAAAATGGATCACATGATCAAGGATTTGGTTTTCCCACGCTTAATGGTGATAGTTACGTACTGGTCGAGACAACATCTGCTGGTTATGTGTTTGAGAGAGTTGATTTAGAGATAGATTCCCGAGATAGGTTGCTCGTAATGCTTTCGGGTTCTTATGGTGATGAAAGTGTAGGAAGTGTAAATTTTGTAAAACGTTATCAGGCTAATGGCTTTATTGATGCATATTTTGGCAACGAGGGCAAAATAGATTTGTCACCTAATGACAACGATCCCTTCTTGTTCCTGACTGATCTGACATTAGACGATCCGACTACCGATGGTGGCTTCCTTGTTGCTGGGTTCATTCCTACGCCAACCACGTACGAGTACCTTGGGCTTGGTTTACAAGTTCACAAATTTGATAAAAGTGGCGCCCCAGTCACAGCATTTGGTAACGATGATGATGAGAATTATGGTGTTACAGATATCAATACCGAATTACCTTTAGGCCTCCCATCATGTGTAGAAGAAAATTGTGATGATGTGATTGTGAGTGACGTGCGAATTGTGTCGGATCATGCCGATGGTTACACAATTGCATATTTCGGCCTCACCAGCTTTGGTGAGATCAGTCTGCCGAGTACCGGACTGGTACGCCTAACCCGTGATGGTGAAATAGATGGAGGGTTTGCCTCTACCGAAGATGATTCTCTGGAACTCTTTCCCATCTCGAACCCCTTTCTTCCCGCAGTAGACGATCATCGTCTGCTGCATGGATTCATCTTCACAGACATAGTTCCTGATGGTTTTGAGTCTGATGCAGGAATTCTCATCTCGGGCACCTTTGCTCCCGAAATCTTTGCTGGTTCTGGTGCGGTGAGTCTCCTTTTGCGCATCAAGATAGATGGAACATTCGACCAATCCTTTAGTCAGTCCGCTCGTATCAACGGACAGAATTACATCATCAACTCTTCAAACTCTGGCCCAGGAAGCACGATCGGGTACTGCTACAACCAGGCACTATTTAGAAATGTAGATCGAAGTGATTCAATCACAGCATTAAT
>JBILAM010000019.1:0-25131 GCA_044354225.1 Candidatus Planktophila sp. | reverse complement strand
CCTCCTCGCTATTCATCACAGAGGCAACGCTTAAGACGCACCTTTCCAGTATCTATCGAAAATTAGATGTGCACAGCCGGCTGCAAGCGATTGAGAAAGCACGTGTTGCTGGACTTACTTAAGTAATTGATTAAATCTCTCTGACCAAATCTGCCATTGCCATTGCTCAATAATCCATTGTCGCCCGCGCGCTCCTAGTCTCTGCGCTAACTCTTTATCTGCAAGGACTTTCACGAGAGCCTGGGCAACCTCATGGGCCGATCTTCCATCAACCGAGAAGCCTGTCTCACCTTGTAGAACTGCATCCGGTGCTCCCCCACTTATTCCACCAATGACTGGCAGTCCACATGCACTGGCTTCAAGGTAAACAATTCCAAGTCCTTCAACTTCAAGACCAGCAAGGCGAGAGCGAGAAGGCATGGCAAAGACATCACCCACGCAGATGTATCGCGGTAGATCTGCGTATTGCACTCGGCCTACAAAGGTGACTCGATTCGCTAAACCTAAATTCTTTATCCTCTTTTCAAGTTCCTGTTTATATGGTCCCTCACCAATCAACAGCAGGTGCACATCATCGATAGATTTTATGATCTCCGGCATCGACTCAATCAATACATCTTGCCCTTTTCGGTGAACCAGGCGCCCAACGCTGACAATCACTTTCTTATTGCCTAACCCCAAAGATTCCCGAAGGTCCTTGGCATCACTGCGTGCAGTGAAATGTTCAGTGTCGATTCCGGGTGCGATGCGCACTAACTTTGCGGCAGAGTTGGAATCCAACGCCTTGGAAATTTCTCCGCCTGTAAATTCCCCTAGATAGGTAAGTGCGTCAACTGCCCGCCCAATGCGTGCAATGGCGATGGTAAATGGCCAAAGTCGTGACCACCACACTTCATGTCCATGCGTGAGTGCGACGATTCTCCTTACTCCAGCTACGCGAAGCCCCGGAGCAAGTAGTGCCAAGGGAGCCGCAGCGCCAAAGAAAACAGATTTAATATTGCGATCTCGCACTAACTTTCTAACATTCCTGCCCACCCGAAACGATGGGAGCAATACTTTGGATGAATCTCGAATTACTTCAACGCCGTAATCACGTTGCCACATCGCATCAAAGGCTGCAGCACCCGCTTGAGAAGCGGTGTATACGATGACTGAATTCTTAGGCATGCGCTGAATTAATCCAACGACGAAAGTTTCGATACCTCCGGCGCGGGGCCCAAAGTCATTGGTTATACATAGGGTTTTTGAGAGATCGAAATTATTTTCAGGCATTAGAACCGGCGAATTGCAACCAGACGCTTACGTCCCATATCAGTCGTTGCAACTTTCACACGCGATCCTGAACGGGGTGCATGCACCATCTTGCCGCCACCCAAATAAATTCCAACGTGTGAGACTGGTCTGCCGAAGAACAACAGGTCTCCGGGCTTCTTCTGACTAAAGGGAATTGACTTACCCATTCGGGATTGCGCCGCTGAAGAGTGAGGAAGGGAAACTCCTGCCGTTTGGTAGGCGCGCATCGTCAATCCTGAGCAATCCCAGTAGATCATTCCGTCAGCGCCAAAAACGTACTTGTCACCAATTTGTTTAAATGCGAATTTAATTGCAAGGCCAGCACGGCCGGATACCCCGGCCGCACTCCTTGCCGCCTTCAGCGAAGAAGCTTGGTCAGCATCTTCACGCTCTTGGGCCAACCTTGCTAGTCGCTCGCGATCTTCCTTCTTCAGCTTTGCCAATATCGATTCTGCCTGCGCCAACTTGGCTGTTGCTAACGCGCTCTTCTCGGCCAACTTTTTCTGCAACGCCTTTACTTGGGCTAAGCGATCGCTGACTGTGAGTGAGGTGGCGTTTAGTTTTTGCTCAGCTGATTGAAACTTTCGAAGCTGGATTCCTTTTTGGCGCGTGATTGCTTCTAGCGAACCTGCAGATGAGAGATAGAGCGAAGGATCGGAAGAGAAAAGAAGCTCGAGGCTCTGACTTATCGTTCCAGATTTGTACTGATCGATGGCTATCGCACCCAACGTCTTTGAAATCGCATCCACTGTCTTTGCTTGGATCTCTGCTTGCGCCTGAATGCCCGCAAGGCTTCGAGTGAGTGAATTTAATTTCACCTTCGCTTCTTGCGCACCTTCTGCGGCAGATGTCGCTTCCTCTTCATACCGAATGACCTGTGCCTGTACTTGGGCCAGAGTTGGGGCGGCCTGTGACGTTGGTGCCTGCAAAATGGAGAGAAGAATGGCCAAAGCCGTGCCCCATGTGGCAGCGCTTATCGGTTTCTTCATGTTTCAAAGGCTAATGCCCCTCATTGATGAATTTCAATTTTAAGCGTCAAATATCCATGATAAAGGTGTGAGAAAAAGAATATTGTCCGCTCATGGCTGTAATTGCAACACTGGTTGTGGGCGCAGATGGCTCGACCACAAAGGGTGGCTCTTCTCGGGGGGTGACCAGTGGCGCTGATCGCGCACATTTTCTGGAGTATCGCAGATTAGCTGATTGCATCATCATCGGTGGCAACACTGCGCGCACCGAGCCATACCTTCGTACTCCAGTCCCGGTAGTGGTCATTTCGCGCCAACCGAGCAACCCGCTAGCGAGTAATCCACTGGCTCACTGTTGGTGCCTTTCACCTGTAGCAGGTTTGGATAAAGCAATCGAGACTTTCGGACCTCGTATCCATGTTGAAGCAGGTGCATCAATGATTGGTGAACTTATTGCAGCCGGCCGAATTGATCAACTAGAACTGAGTATTACTAGCGCCACTGGTGGCGAAATGAAGGTTGACATCGATGCTCTATTGGGCGCCTTTACGACACGCGTAGAAAAGGTAATTGATGGAACGAGATTTATCTCAGCTTCAAAGTAATTAGAAGACGGAGATAATACAAACTCCTAGGACTGCAAAGATTATTCCTACATATTGCACTTTGTGTAGCCGCTCATGGAGAAACATATAGGCCAGCAATGAGGTCGCAATCGGATAGAGCGCTCCAAGGACCATTGCAATAGAGACTAACCCCTTCGTGGTGGCAACTCCCAGAAGCAAATTCGCAACAAAGTCTGCTACCCCAATAAAGATGAGAATAGGAAATTCAGGTTTACCTAAGCCGCCAATGTGGCGATAACGAAGAAATAGCGTGATCCCAAAAAGAAGAGTCGTGGTGCGCATCGTTGTCATCGTCATTAGCGCGCTGCTCTGTGAACCGATTGCCATACAGACCAATGCACTGCCAAAGAAGATTGCCGCACCTAAAGCCAAGAGGACTGGTTTGAGTGGAAGGCCTTGTGAAACTTCCGGACCACTTGCCAGGAATCCACCGAGCATGGCGATGAATACGCCAATGCTGATGATCGTAGATAGATCATCACCTTTAAAGTAGAGCGCATAGCCAAGCGGAATTAGTGCGCTGAGAGAACTAATAGGAGAAACAACTCCCATGCGACCAGTTGAAAGTCCGGCATATAAGCAAATCAGACCGAGATATCCGAAGATGCCGGCAAATACTCCAGGCAGTAAATATCCACCGCTTCCAAATGGTTCGGCATCCCAACTGCCACTAAATAGAACGAGTACAACGCCAGTGATAAAACCAATTGCCTGAGATACCGCCAGAACTGCAATGATGGGAAATTTCTTACTCAGTCTGCCAGCGTGATAATCGGCGCTTCCCCATAAGACGCTCGAGAAGAGAGCGAGGATGCTTGCCATGGGGGCAGACTCTACCGCGCTATCGGCTTAGCCTCCCCCGTAAAGGGCGGTACAAACTTTAGAATTGAGCAGTGAAATCACCATTTGCCTTTAACGAAATGATTGATCTCCTTCGCACCTTCACTCCTCGGGCAGAAATTATTCTGGAGGAAGTTCCTGCTCCACAAAAATTGGCCACCTATTCATTTGCTTTCACAGCTGATATTTCAAATGGGTTACCCGGTGATGCTGAGAATGAAATTGCATCAGGTCGATTTGTGGTCTTACACGAACCAGGTGGACAAGAAACCTGGGAGGGTGACTTTCGTTGCGTGACTTTTATGCGAGCCGACGTTGATAGTGAAATGCAAGAAGACCCATTGCTGCCTGAAGTGGGCTGGAACTGGTTACTTGATTGCCTAGGTGCAACGGGTGCACATTTCAACGCACCCAGCGGAACAGTGACCCGAGTTTCTAGCGCCTCCTTTGGAAAATTAACTCCTAGAAATAGTGATTCCGAAATTGAAATCAGAGCATCGTGGACTCCACTTGTTTCTCAGATTGAAGAGATCTTCCCTCACGTGCAAGCTTGGTGCAATCTCATGACTGAGGTCTCCGGATTGCCACCGCTTCCAGAAGGAGTTGCCACTATTGGTTCCGCAAGACGTCGTGCCTGAAGCAGAGCAGACTCCCGCCGCCATTGCCTTACTGCATCCCGCAGATGGGGTTCCGGCAATCATCGAAACCGAGGAAGCATTTGATGCTGCCCTCATCGCTCTGGCGCAAGGTGTTGGCCCTTACGCATTTGATGCAGAACGTGCCTCTGGTTTTAAATACAGTGCGCGCGCATATTTAATTCAAATTAAACGCACAGGTGGTGGATTACACCTCATCGACCCTATTCCTTTTGGCCCTGGTCATCGCTGCTTTGCCGAGTTAAACAACCTGATTGCAAATGAGGAAGTTATTTTGCACGCCAGTACCCAAGACCTTCCATGTCTTCGTGAATTAGGAATTAATCCACAGATCCTCTTTGATACAGAATTGGGTGGGCGCATAGCCGGCCTTGCTCGTGTTGGCCTAGGGCCACTTTTGGAATCACAGATGGGGGTTTCACTTGCCAAGGAACACTCCGCAGCCGATTGGTCTAAGCGCCCATTACCCGCGGAATGGCTTAACTACGCAGCACTGGATGTAGAACTTCTCGTGGAGCTGCGCGATAAGGTCTACAAGCTTTTAGTTGATGCCAAAAAATGGTCATGGGCCGAGCAAGATTTTGCTGCAATTATTTCTGCTCCAGCTCCCGCACCTCGTATTGATCCTTGGCGACGTACTTCTGGAATGCATAAAATTAAGAAGCGACTGCAGCTGGCGGTTGTGCGCGAGTTATGGCAGGCACGTGATGAGATTGCGCAAGGCGTAGATGTCTCACCCAGTCGATTGTTATCTGATGCGGCCATCACTGAACTGGCACAAAATGCCGAGAAGTCACCTATTACTAATCGCAAACATCTGGAGAAAATCTTGCGCCCCTTGGGTCTGCGAGCGCGATGGTTAGAGAACGCTGCCACCTGGATTACATCAATCACAACCGCGCTGGAGTTGCCAGAGGATCAGTGGCCAGAGGCACGTTCTAAAACCGATACCTTGCCGCCGATTAAATTATGGCGTGAGCGCTTTCCGGAAAAGTTCATTCCCCTCTCCCATGCCCGCTTTAATTTGGCCGCTAAAGCCCAAGAGCTCTCAATCCCCCTCGAGAACTTGATCTCCCCTGAACTCGTGCGCCGTATCTGCTGGTCTGCGCCCGAGAGTTCGGTTCTAGCGGCGCTAGAAGCACTCGGCGCCCGTCGTTGGCAGGCCGAGATAGCCGCTCCCATTCTGGAGGCTGCCCTACTAGAGACTGTTGCGTTGGAGATTGCCGAGCCCGAGGGTGAGCCCGAGCCTGCTGGGGAGTGATGATTTACGCAACATTAAAGTTGCGTAATTACGAGGAGTCAATTATTCTCAATCCATGCTTAGTACATTCATCATCGCCCTTCGCGAAGGGCTAGAAGCTTCACTCATTGTTGGAATATTGGTCGCCTACTTGGTGAAGACCGAGCGCAGGCAACACCTGCGAGCGCTATGGAGTGGTGTGACGGTAGCGATCGTGGCCAGCCTCGCCTTTGGCGCATTCCTGTCTTACACATCTGCTGAACTCTCATCACGTGGTGAGGAGCTCTTTGCTGGAACTACATCATTTTTAGCTGTCGGATTCGTTACCTGGATGGTCTTCTGGATGAAGCGTGCAGCTCGCGGTCTTCGCAGTGAACTGCAAGATAAGGCAGAGTCAGCGATCGGCGCTGGTTCTATGGCCCTGGCCTTGGCTGCTTTCTTCGCTGTTGCTCGCGAGGGACTAGAGACATCACTCTTTGTCTATACCAACTTTAAAACTGTAGGCGCAGTATCTACTGCAACACTAGGTTTGATTCTCGGATTAGCACTGGCTGTAGGACTTGGAATTGGAATCTATAAGAGCTCAATTAAACTCAATCTCGGAAAGTTCTTCACCTACTCTGGCGTGGCTCTGGTTGTTGTTGCAGCTGGAGTTCTTTCATACGGTATTCACGAGTTCCAAGAGTTCGGAATCCTTCCTGCCCCAGATGCCTTTGTTTGGGATGTCACTTCCTGGATGCCAAAAGAGTCACTAGTTGCTGGACTCTTAGCCGGAACTGTTGGCTTTGACACCACAACATCGTGGCTGCAACTAGCAGGATGGCTCATCTACATTGGATTGACGCTGCGGTTCTATCTCGCTCCTTCTAAGGCGATAAAAACTCCCGTCCGCTCGTAGCGCTTTTTTCTACTGGCGAGTAACCTAGCTTCATACTCACCAGGTAAAGGAAGTTCTATGACATCCCAGCTCCATAACGTCGTTCTCGTTGATGCAGTGCGCACCCCATTTGGAAAAGCTGGAAGCATGTATTCCGGTACGCGCGCTGATGACTTGATGGTGCGAGCGATGCGTGGACTGCTAGAGCGCAACCCGAAGCTCTCCCCGGAACAAATTGATGATGTTGCGATCGCTGCGGCAACCCAGACTGGTGATCAAGGTATGAATATCGGCCGCAGTGCAACGCTACTAGCTGGCCTGCCGAAGACAGTTCCTGGCTATTCCATCGACCGCTGGTGCGCCGGCGCACTGACTGCAACCACCACCATCGCTGGCGCTATTGCGATGGGCGCAATCGATATTGCAATCGCTGGCGGCGTTGAGCACATGGGAAATCATCCAATGGGTGAACTAATGGATCCTAACCCTCGTTACTTAGCTGAGAAGTTAGTGGAACAAGATGCTCTCGCTATGGGGGCAACAGCTGAACGCCTGCATGATCGCTTTCCGCATTTAACAAAAGAGCGGGCAGATACTTATGCATATAACTCTCAGATGAAAACTGCGAAGGCATATGCCGAAGGAAAGATTCAGCGAGATCTCATTCCAACTGCGGCCCGTCATCCCGAGACTGGTTGGGGCATTGCAACTGTCGATGAATCACCTCGTCCCACAACAACTATTGAAGGACTTGCTGGATTAAAAACTCCCTTTCGTCCAGCAGGTCGCGTTACCGCTGGAAACTCATCTGGACTAAACGATGGTGCTACAGCCGCATTGTTAGCTAGTGAAGCTAAGGCAAAGGAACTTGGACTTTCCATTAAGGCCCGGCTTATTACCTTTGCTTTTGCTGGCGTTGAACCAGAAGTAATGGGTTATGGACCAGTGCCAGCAACAATCAAAGCACTTGCTAAGGCTGGACTAAAGATTGAAGATATTGGAGCTTTTGAAGTTAATGAAGCATTTGCTGTGCAAGTACTCGCGTTTTTAGATCACTTTGGAATTGCCGATGATGATCCTCGAGTGAATCCTTATGGGGGCGCCATCGCTGTGGGTCATCCACTTGCCTCATCCGGTGTTCGCCTGATGCTAAATCTGGCCCGCACATTTGAAGAATCACCACAGGTTCGTTATGGAATTACCACGATGTGTATTGGTTTAGGTATGGGTGGAACTGTTATTTGGGAGAATCCACATTACACAGGAGGGGCAAAGTAATGGCAACGACAATTACCCTTCCTGAAGGTGCTCCCGAAGAAGTTATTACCCAATCACTTGTGCGCGATGTCGATCTCACGCCATTCGGTTTTAAGGGCTCCCTTGCCTTAATCACACTTGATAACGGACTTGATCACACTCGTCCCAACACACTCGGACCACAATCACTGATGGCCTTAGATGCCGCCATTACTGATGCGGCTTCTCGCAACCCCGCTGCGATTGCAATCATTGGAAAGCCCTTTATCTTTGCCGCTGGTGCTGACCTATCGGGCCTGGCATTTCTTAGTACCCGCGAACAGGCAGTGGCCATTGGCAAGTTAGGTCACGATGTCTTCCGTCGTTTAGATGAAATCGGAATTCCAACATTTGCATTTGTTAATGGGCTAGCACTTGGTGGCGGGCTAGAGATAGCGCTGCACTGTAATTACCGTACGCTGGCCACCACTGCATTTACCGCACTTCCAGAGGTTTTCCTTGGACTCGTTCCAGGCTGGGGCGGTGCGACCATTCTTCCCAAGTTAATTGGTCCAGAACGCGCTGTGCAGGTGATTATTGGTAATTCACTGAATAACAACACCATGATGAAGTCAAAGGATGCTCTCGCACTCGGTGTTGTAGATGCCGTCTATGAACCGGCAGATTTCTTAGAAAAGTCAGTCTCTTTCGCAGCTCGTGTTTTAAGTGGAGCAGAGAAGATTGAGAGAAAAGATTATTCAACAGACCCCGCATGGGATGGCGCACTTGCTGCAGGTCGCGCAACTGCGCTTAAGAAATTTGGTGGCGCAGAGCTTGCCTCCCCCACTAAAGCGCTAGAGCTCATCAAAGCGGCCAAGACCAATACTCGCGGTGTTGGCTTTGATGCAGAAGATCAAGTGCTGGCAGATTTGACCATGTCAGATCCCTTGCGTGCTTCGCTCTATGCATTTAACGTCATTCAGAAGAAGCGTAAGAAAGTTGAAGGAGCGCCGAAGCCGGCGGTAGCACGTAAGGTGGCTCGAGTAGGAGTCGTCGGTGCGGGTCTAATGGCTTCTCAGTTAGCACTCCTGCTTCTTCGCAACCTTAAGTGTCCTGTTGTCATGACCGATATTGACCAAGAGCGTGCAGATAAAGGTGTGGCATGGGTGAAAAATGAACTCACTAAGTTGGTAGAGAAGAAGCGCATGAGCGCAGAATCTGCTGCCCGGCTTACCTTGCTGATTAGCGGTTCTGCAGATCAAAGCGTCTTTGCTGGTTGTGACTTTGTTATTGAGGCAATCTTTGAAGAACTTTCTCTGAAGCAAGAACTCTTCAAAAAATTGGAGAAGATTGTCGGAGCCGAGTGTGTACTAGCCACAAATACCTCATCGCTTTCAGTTCAGTCTATGAGCGAAGGGCTGGAGCACCCAGAGCGAGTAGTTGGTTTTCACTTCTTTAATCCCGTTGCAGTAATGCCGCTTCTTGAAATTGCCCGAACAACCCACACTGATGATGCAACGACTGCCACTGCTGTCAGTATTGGTAAAGAGTTAAAGAAGACCATGATCATTTGTAAAGATGCCCCAGGCTTTGTTGTTAATCGTCTACTCACGCGCTTCATGGGTGAAATCACCGATGCCGTCGATGAGGGAACTGATCCACAGGTCGCTGATAACGCAATGCGTAGCATCGGCTTTCCAATGTCTCCATTTGAGTTATTGGGCCTTGTCGGTCCAGGAGTTGCTGTGCACGTTGCAGAAACTCTGCATGCAAACTTAGGGCCGCGATATCGCATCTCCCCCACAATGCAGGCGATGGTGAAGGCTGGGGTTAAGACTTTCTATATCAAAAACGATGATGGAACATACGGTGCCAACCCGGCAGCGCTAGCGCTGATTCACAAAGGCGATGCACCATCAACAGCTGAGCAGGTACGACTACGCGCACTGAAAGCGTTAGCTGAGGAAGCACGAATGATGCTTGATGAAGGTGTGGTCTCAAGCCCGGCAGAGATTGATCTCTGCATGCTCATGGGGGCCGGATGGCCAATGCACTTAGGTGGAATTTTGCCGTACTTAGATCGCGAAGGAATTAGCGATTCTGTTTGCGGTCAACGTTTTCATGCTCCGGGAATTGCATCTCTTCCACAGTAGAGTTCCATGCGACGATGTCGCGTGAAATCTTCTGTGCGCTAATTCCAAGATCATCGAGAATCTCTGACCGCTTAGAGTGCTCAATAAACTCAAGTGGAATGCCGATGCTGTGAATTGCAATACTGAGCCCGGCCTCGCGAAATGCTTCCGAGATTGAGCTTGCGATTCCAGCATGCTTGATGCCATCTTCTAAAACGACAACGCTCTTATAGCGACGTGCCATCGTGATTAGTGATTCCGGAATTGGCTTCACCCAACGCGGATCAATAACTGTCACGCCCACGCCTTCGCGGTATGCCTGTGAGGCAGCTTCTACGGCAATTGCCGCCATAGCTCCGATACTGACAAGAAGCACATCGGCACTTTCTCCTCGATAGAGAACATCTACGCCATCTCGACGTTCGAAGGCCGGAATATCTTTGGTGACTGCACCTTTAGGGAAACGAATCGCTGTGGGTGCATCACTAACATCGAGTGCTTCCCGCAATGTCTCACGTAAACGTGATGCATCTCGTGGGGCTGCAACTCGCATTGTTGGAATAATTCCAGTCAGTGCTAGATCCCAGATGCCGTGGTGTGAAGGTCCGTCATCGCCAGTGATTCCGGAACGGTCCAGTACAAATGTGACCCCGGCCTTATGTAAGGCAACATCGAGCAAGAGTTGATCAAAGGCGCGATTAAGAAATGTTGAGTAGACGGCAATCACAGGGTGAAGGCCGGTAAATGCCAACCCGGCCGCACTTGTGACGGCATGTTGTTCAGCGATTCCCACATCGATGGTGCGCGCCGGAAACTTCTCTTGGAATTTATCTAGACCAGTAGGTCCGAGCATCGCTGCGGTCAGAGCAACAATATCTTCTCGCTCTTCGCCAATTGCGAGCATCTCTTCCGAGAAAATATTGGTCCAGCTAGTTGTTGACTTGCCCAGCGGTGTTCCAGTCTCGGGATCAACAACACCAACGGCGTGGAACTTCTCGGCTTGATCTGCCACAGCAGGTTGATGTCCTTTACCTTTTTCGGTAATCACATGAACCAAAACCGGTTGACCAAACTCTTTCGCCTGTATCAGTGCACGCTCCATAGCCACTAAATCATGTCCATCGATAGGACCAACATATTTAAGACCCAGATCTTCAAACATTCCTTGAGGTGCAATTATGTCTTTAATCCCCTTCTTCATACCGTGAAGGGTTTCATAAATTGGATTTCCAACTACAGGAGTGTTGGTAAGAACTTCTTTGCCCCAATCTAGGAACTTCTCATAGCCACGAGTGACGCGAAGAGTTGCTAAATATGTGGCTAGTCCGCCGATAGTTGGTGAGTATGAACGTTCGTTGTCATTAACAATGACGACAAGATTGCGCTCATTTGACGCTGCAATGTTGTTCAGGGCCTCCCATGACATACCGCCGGTGAGCGCTCCGTCGCCAACAACAACTACAACGCTGCGATCGCGTTGATTGGTGATGGCAAACCCGCGAGAAATTCCATCGCCCCATGAAAGTGCGGTAGATGCATGTGAATTTTCAATAACATCGTGTTCACTCTCTGCCCGGTTTGGATATCCGGCGATTCCGCCACGTTGACGCAGTCCATCAAATTGATCAGCGCGCCCGGTAAGAATTTTGTGAACGTATGATTGATGGCCAGTATCAAAGAGAACTACATCTTTTGGTGAATCAAATGTTCTATGAATTGCAATCGTTAGTTCAACAACTCCGAGATTGGGGCCAAGGTGACCGCCGGTCTTTGAAACTTTGGTAATCAGAAATTGGCGAATCTCGGCGCTGAGCTCAGTGAGCTGCTCATGGGAGAGCCCCCGAAGATCGGCAGGGCCCTTTATAGATTCAAGCATCGGCCCAGTCTAGATTAGCCGCGCAGTTGGCGCAGCACATACTGCATGATGCCGCCGTGGCGATAATAATCTGCCTCACCCGGTGTATCGATTCTCACCTTAGCTGTGAAGGTGATGTCCCCCGCTGTGACGGTCACTTCCTTTGGAACGCTGCCGTTGTTGAGTGCTATCACTCCTGTGATGGCAAAGACTTCGTCGCCCTTGATGCCAAGTGATTGCGCACTCTGGCCATTAACAAATTGCAGAGGAAGAACTCCCATACCGATTAAGTTAGAACGGTGAATTCTTTCGAAGCTTTCCGCTATCACTGCTCTCACACCTAAGAGCGCTGTTCCCTTTGCCGCCCAGTCGCGTGAAGAACCTGATCCATACTCTTTACCTGCAAGAATTACCAGCGGTACCCCGGCTGCCTGGTAGGCGACAGATGCATCATAAATTGTTGATTGCGCGCCATCTGCTAAGAAGTTACGAGTGAATCCACCTTCAACACCATCAAGGAGCGTGTTCTTCAAACGGATATTTGCAAATGTTCCACGAATCATCACTTCGTGATTTCCGCGTCTGGAACCATATGAATTGAAGTCTTTACGATCAACGCCATTGCTTTCCAAATACTTACCGGCAGGTGAATCAGCCTTGATATTTCCAGCTGGTGAGATGTGATCTGTTGTCACAGAGTCACCAAGAATTGCTAAGACGCGTGCTCCGGCAATATCCGTTACCGGCTTTGGCTGCGCCGGCATGCCGTCAAAATATGGAGGTTTACGGACATAAGTGGATTTTGGATCCCATTCAAATGTCTTTCCGGTTGGAGTATCAAGTGACTTCCAACGGTGATCGCCTTCAAAGACAGATGAATAATCTTTCTTAAACATCTCAGATGAGATGGATGAATCTATAACTGACTGAATCTCTGCCTCTGTTGGCCAGATATCTTTCAAAAGTACTGGCTTGCCCTCTTTATCGGTTCCCAGAGCATCTTTTTCAAAATCGTGGTTCATCGTTCCAGCTAACGCATAGGCAACGACCAAAGGTGGTGAAGCGAGGTAATTCATCTTCACATCTGGACTAATACGTCCTTCAAAATTTCTATTTCCAGAAAGCACTGCCGAGACTGCAAGATCGTTCTCATTAACTGCCTTGCTGATTTCAATAGGCAGCGGTCCAGAGTTACCAATACAGGTAACGCAGCCGTAGCCAACAAGGTTAAATCCGAGTGCTTCCATGTATTGGGTAAGGCCAGAGCGATCGTAGTAATCAGTAACTACTTTAGAACCAGGGGCCAAAGTTGTCTTTACCCAAGGTTTAGATTTCAGCCCCTTTTCTACTGCCTTCTTGGCAAGTAGGGCGGCGCCTATCATCACAGATGGGTTAGATGTATTTGTGCATGATGTAATCGATGCAATGACCACATCGCCGTTTTTAACCGTTGTAGCGCTAGCTCCCACGTGTACTGGATACGCTTCTTTTCCAGTCTTATCAGTGAAGTAGGTAGGAAGAATTTTCTCAAATGAACTCTTTGAATCAGTAAGAGAGATGCGATCTTGCGGGCGCTTTGGTCCTGCAATTGATGAAACAACTGTTGATAGATCTAGTTCAATATTCTCTGAAAAGCGTGGAGATGCTGATGGGTCATGCCACATGCCTTGTGCCTTTGCGTACTGTTCAACGAGAGCCACTTGCTCATCGCTGCGTCCGGTAAGTCGAAGGTAGCGAAGTGTCTCTTCATCGATAGGGAACATGGCACAAGTTGATCCGTACTCTGGCGACATATTTCCAATAGTTGCGCGGTTGGCCATCGGTACCGAGACCACACCGGGGCCGTAGAACTCAACAAACTTTCCAACTACTCCATGCTTACGCAGCATCTCAGTAATTGTGAGCGCCAAATCTGTAGCGGTTGTTCCCACGGAGAGTTGGCCCGAAAGCTTGAATCCGACAACGCGTGGAATCAACATCGAAACTGGCTGACCAAGGAGTGCAGCCTCTGCCTCAATGCCACCAACGCCCCAGCCAAGAACTCCAAGTCCGTTGACCATCGTCGTGTGGGAATCGGTACCAACAACAGTGTCTGGATATGCACGCAGCACTCCATCGATAGTCCGAGTCATGACAACGCGTGCTAGGTACTCAATATTTACTTGGTGCACAATTCCTGTTCCTGGTGGAACTACCTTGAATTCATCAAAGGCGCCCTGGCCCCATCGCAGGAATCGGTAGCGCTCATGATTGCGTTCGTAGTCAATATCTGTGTTCTTCTCAAAAGAATCGTTGGTGCCAAAGAAATCGGCAATCACAGAGTGATCGATTACTAGCTCGGCTGGAGCAAGTGGGTTTACCTTGCTTGGGTCTCCCCCAAGATCGACAATCGCTTCGCGCATAGTGGCCAGGTCAACAACACATGGAACGCCTGTGAAATCCTGCAGGATCACGCGAGCGGGAGTAAATTGAATTTCAGTATCTGGCTCAACCGATGGATCCCACTGCGCAAGAGCCTTGATGTGATCGGCAGTGATATTTGCGCCATCTTCGGTGCGCAATAAATTCTCTAAAAGTACTTTAAGCGAGAAGGGCAGACTCTTAGCACCTTCTACAGCTGAGATATCAAAGATTTCAAAATCTTTACCGCCGACGGTGAGATTTCTCTTGGTTCCCAATGAATTCTTACTCATCATGCAACTTCCTTCAGTGAATTTATCTTGACGTCAAGATACCTTATTGGCGACAAATCTGGCAACACATTCGATGTGATGTGTCATGGGAAAGAGGTCGAAGGCACGTATTTTTTCTAGCGTGTAACCATAGTCACGCAGGTAAGCGGTATCCCTAGCCAACGCCGCCGGGTCGCACGCCACATAGATGATCGCACGCGGTGCAATCCGTGCGCAATTCTGCATCACTTCTTTTCCGGCTCCCTCTCGCGGTGGATCTAAGACAATGACATCTGCCTGGGTAAATCGAGTGATGGCTTTTGCAACATCGGCGGTAATCACGGTGACATTGCTATTGTCGGCGAAATTACTACTTGCATCAGCAGTTGCAGCTTTACTCCCCTCGACGATATCAACGGAGCCTTCTTCTCCAACAAGTGGCGCAATGGCTGCCGCGAATAGCCCGACGCCCCCATATAGATCTAGCACATGATCTCCTGGTTTGAGCCTTGAGAATTCGATGACGACTTCACTAAGAACGCGTGGTGCATCCTTATGGCTCTGCCAAAAAGATTTCTGACTTACATTCAAGACTTTCTCACCGACGCGATAGTGGGCCACATCAGGACCATCAGAAAGTCGCATCGGTGATTCATCGCGAGAATTTGCGGTCGCGATTGTGCGTTCGCCAGTGTTGGATATGGAAATCTCTAAGCGTTGATCGCCTTTGACTCCACGTTGGGCAAGTTCTGCGAATTTCATTTCCGGAACAAGAATTCTGCAATCATCTACTGGGATTACTTTATGGCTGCGTGCTTGATAGAAACCTAGGGCGCCACTCTTGGTTGAGTGCGCTGAACAACGGGTTCGCCATCCCAGGGGCGCACTTACCTCTTCTACCTCAACTTCGATTTCCATCTTTGCAATTCTAGAAAATTGTTCAGAAATTACTTCGCTCTTGAGTTCTCGCTGGCGAGCTGGTGTGATGTGTTGGAAATCGCAGCCGCCACAACCAAGCCTGTGCGCATATCTACACGGCGCCGTGACGCGGTCCGCCGATGGTGTCATTACTTCCACAACATCAGCTCGATTAAAGCTTGCACCCACACTTGTTACTTCTATCTCAACCGATTCACCTGGAATCGCGTGGCGAACAAAGATCACCGCACCCTCATGGCGTGCGATGAAGTGGCCGCCATGGGCGACTTTTTCAATCTCAACCCTTATTCGCGCCCCCACCTCGATGCTCGCTTTCTTGGGTGATGACATAGCCCTAAGCGTAGTCGAGATAAATATGCGCAAGAGTAGTAAGTTAGTCCCGTGCACGTAGTCATCATGGGTTGCGGACGAGTCGGTTCATCTTTGGCGACCGCCCTAGAAGCAGCTGGACACTCAGTAGCCATCATTGATCAATCAAAAGAGGCTTTCCGTCGACTCGGTTCAGATTTTAAGGGTCGCACTATTCTCGGAGTTGGCTTTGATCGAGACACTTTACTTGAGGCAGGAATCGATGGCGCTGATGCATTTGCCGCCGTAAGTAATGGTGATAACTCAAATATTTTAGCTGCCCGGGTTGCTCGTGAGAATTACGGAGTCACCAATGTTGTTGCCCGCATTTATGACCCAGGTCGAGCTGAAATTTATCAGCGCTTAGGTATTCCAACAGTGGCAACTGTTATCTGGGCAAGTGATCAAATCCTTCGCAGAATCCTTCCAGGTGGAGCTCGTTCGGAATGGCGCGATGCCACAGGCACGGTTCAACTCCTAGAAGTTCACCCACATCTGAATTGGTATGGCCGTCCGATCTCTGAACTTGAAACAGCAACCGAGTCACGCGTGGCTTTCCTTACTCGATTGGGTGAAGCACTTATCCCCGATGAGCACACCGTCTTACAAGATGGAGACTTAGTCCACATGACTATTCTCGATGAACAATTGCCAATTGCTGAAGCAGTCTTAGCGAAAGGCCCAGGTGCCTAATCAATGAGAATCGCTATTGCAGGTGCTGGAAATGTGGGTCGAGCCATTGCTCGCGAACTTCTTGATAATGGCCACCAAGTTCTTCTAATTGACCGCGATCCAAAAGCTTTGAAGATTGATTCTGTGCCTGATGCTGAGTGGTTAATGGCCGATGCTTGTGAAATCGCATCCCTTGATAATGCTCAGCTTAATAATTGTCAGGTACTAGTTGCCGCTACTGGTGATGACAAAGTAAATCTCGTCGCATCACTTTTGGGGAAGACTGAGTACGGAGTTCCTAGAGTTGTTGCTCGCATCAATCACCCAAAGAATGAATGGCTCTTTGATCAATCATGGGGTGTTGATGTCGCCGTATCTACTCCACGAATTATTGCTGCGCTCGTTGAAGAGGCTGTCAGCGTGGGAGATGTTGTGCGACTATTCTCATTTAGAAAAGGTCAGGCAAACCTCGTGGAAATCACATTACCAGATTCTTCAATTTGCATAGGAAAAACATTTGAGGAAGTAGAGCTTCCGGAAGATGCGTCACTTGCAGCAATCGTGCGAGACGGGCGGGTAATCTCACCGACACCAAGTGATCTCTTTATCGCAGGCGATGAACTACTTTTTGTAGCCTCAACTGAAGCTGAAGATAAAATCAGAGATTGCTTTATCGCTCGTTCTTAAGGCTTAATTGTGGGAACGCGGCGAATAATGAGCCAAGAGCCATAAGCCGTAGCAATAAAGAGCGGATAGCCCATTGCTAGATTCACTGTTCCGAGCAGATTCACATTTCCGCTTCTATAAATTGGATATTGCACCGCAATTCGTGTGAAGAACATTCCTACCCAGAGCCAACTTGCCTGCACATATGCACGCTTACGCTCTGGATGATTTCGCCAGAGTAAGTTCTCGCCAAGAATTGGTCCCAGCATCAAGCCAAGAATCGGCCAACCGGCCAGGTTTGCAATCAGATAAACAGTTCCATATCCAAGATTGGTCAGTAATTTAGGAACGTAAAGATCTGTTGCGTTACCAGTTCTATTGGCAAACCAAGCGCAGATCAGCACACCGATAAAGCCACTGAAGGCATGTTGCACTGTGTTCCGCTTGGCTAAGCGAATAATTGTCAGAAGGGCAGAAACTGCAATCGATGCAATAAGGGCAGTCTGCAGGTCTTTTCGCAGATTGAAGATCACTAAAAAGATTACTGAGGGAATTCCCGAATCAATCAGCCCCTTCTTGCCACCAAAGGCAGAAATGACCTTATCTTTATCTTCAGCTGAGTTCATGTAATTGTCGTTGCTCATGATCTACCAGTTGACCCAAATCCGTCTTCGCCGCGACCCGAACCTGGCAGTACATCGACTTCCACAAACTCTGCTCGTTCTACTTTTTGAAAAACTAACTGCGCAATGCGATCCCCACGTTTAAAGCTGACACTTTCGCGCGGATCGTGATTGATCAAGATGCACTGCAGTTCACCGCGAAATCCCGCGTCCACAGTGCCTGGCGCGTTGACCATCGTGACCCCATGTTTAATTGCTAAGCCAGAGCGTGGGTGAACTAGTGCGACATATCCATCTGGAAGAGCAAGGGCGATTCCTGTTGGCACCAGTGCTCGCTCCCCCGGTTGCAATGTGATGTCAATGCGAGAGACGATATCGGCTCCAGCATCTCCACCTTTGGAGTATTTCGGAAGTGGAAGATCTAGATCTAGTCTCTTAATTAAAACCTGAAAATTGCTCATGGATTAATATCAAACTCAGGGTCGACGAAGGCAAAGAGTTCTGGGTTCTTGCGAAGAGCCGCTAAATATTCTGCGGGCGCACTCTCGAGGAAATGTTTCATCGGCACGATTACAAAGAGCGCCGCAGCTCGCACAGCAATCTCACCATCACTTCCCCCTAATCGACCAACCGCTTCTGAATAGACTTTTCTATTTACTTGACCTGTTATATGGGCAGAAATATGTAGCACCGTTCCAATGGGCACAGGCTTAAGGAAATCTGTTTCTAGGCGAGCAGTAACTGCGGGGGCACGAAGGAGCCACATCAATTTTCCAAGTGCTTCATCGAATGCAAGTGATAGGAGCCCGCCATGTGCAAGCCCTGGAGCTCCTTGATGATTTTCAGTAACAGTAAATTCAGCGGTGATATCTGCGCCTTTACCGACGTGGGCAACAAGGTGAAGTCCGAGCGGATGAAGTTCACCGCAACCGAAGCAATGTGCAAAGTGTGAAGGTATCTGTGCGCCAGTTGAAGGCGAGAGCGGATGGCGCTCTGGAATCACCGAACCCTCAGGCGGCTTAGTGGATGCAACGCGACTCATGGTGCAAGGTTACTTGATGAAGTAAGAGATAGCCTAGGGCTCATGCTCTTTAGAGAAGTGATACGTCCCCCACTATGGCTCTTAGCCTTCATCTACTTCATGTTTTTATCTTTAGTCATCGCAGTCTGGGCCGCTCTAGGCAATTTCAGCGCTCTGATCACCTTTATCGCCCTCACCATCGCACTGCTTGCCATTGCCGTGACTGGTAAGAGTGAAGTTAGAGTTATCGAAGATGAATTAGTGATTGGGAAAGCTCACATCGGAGTCAAATATTTGGGTGATGTTGAAATTCTAGATAAGAATGCCATGAGACTCGTGCGTACACGTGAGGCTGATCCGGCAGCCTTCTTAGCGATTAAGTTCTGGGTCTCAACAGGTGTGAAGATTACGCTGAAGGATCAACGTGATCCCACACCTTATTGGCTTGTTAGTTGTAAAAAAGGTAGAGAACTTAAGAGCATTCTTTACAAATAGCTTTCGCGCCTTCACCTTTTGCTAGTTGAGTAATGTGGTGAATGAGGAAACATTTAGAGCATGTGAATTCATCGGTCTGTACTGGAACTACTCGCACGGCAAGTTTTTCACCTGAGAGATCGGCTCCCGGAAGTTCAAGAGTCTCTGCAGCTTCTGCTTCATCAACATCAATCTGTCCTGATTGTGCATCTACTCGTTTTGCTTTGAGTTCTTCTAACGATTCCTCGTGAAGCTCCTCGTCGGTTTTTCTGGGTGTGTCGTAATCTGTTGCCACTGATCTCACCTCGCTTCCATCATCTATGTGCGGAGAAATAGCTCCGCTACCTGGGCGAATAGTCGCGCATTACGCGCTATCTAGCCGATACAACCGCCGGCGTGTCGGTTTTATTCCTGGGTGGAGGCGGCAATTTCTTCCGCTTTGGCAATAGCCATGGCGAGCCCTGCATCGACGTAGGCATGAATAGATGTTCCCTCAGGCAGATGTTCTTCACTCAGAATTTCGCCCTGTTCGTGGATGGCAGAAACAAGATCACCTCGGTTGTATGGGATTACCGCATTTATTTCAACGCTCGGATGAGGCAGAGACTTCTCAATTGCACGAACGAGTCCCTCCATTCCGAATCCTGAACGAACCGAGAATGCATAACTATTTGGTTCCTTGCGCAATATTTCTAGAACGAGCGCGGGATCTGCAATATCGACCTTGTTAATCGCAATAATTTCCGGGATGTGGGCCCCGCCAATTTCACTGATGACTTCGCGTACCGCGCGTATTTGTTCAAAAGGGTCGGTATGGGATCCATCTACTACATGCACAATCAAATCAGAACCCGAAACCTCTTCCAGGGTTGATTTGAAAGCATCGATTAGCTGGTGCGGTAGATGGCGAACAAAGCCCACGGTATCTGAAAGTGTGTAGATGCGCCCTTCCGCGGTTTCGCACTTTCGAACGGTGGGATCAAGGGTTGCAAATAGCGCGTTTTCTACCAAAACGCCGGCACCAGTTAGTGCATTAAGAAGGGAGGATTTTCCGGCATTTGTGTAACCAGCGATGGCAACTGAAGGGATGTTATGTCGCTTACGTTCTTGTCGTTTTGTGTCGCGAGATGTCTTCATCTCAGCAATTTCACGTCGAAGCTTTGCCATCTTATCTCGAATACGTCTGCGATCCGTTTCAATCTTGGTTTCACCAGGACCTCTACCGCCGATACCAGCACCGCCGGCGGCGCGTCCACCAACCTGTCGTGAAAGTGAGTCTCCCCAACCTCGAAGTCGCGGAAGAAGATAAGCAATCTGGGCTAACTCAACTTGTGCCTTACCTTCTTTACTCTTGGCATGTTGAGCAAAAATATCGAGGATCAGTGCAACGCGATCTACAACCTTAACCTTGAGTTTCTCTTCTAAAGTACGAAGCTGTGAAGGTGAAAGCTCACCATCGCACACAACGGTGTCGGCCCCTGTAGCAATAACAATTTGCCTGAGCTCAATTAACTTTCCAGAACCAATGTAGGTAGCTGGGTCCGGTTTATCCCGGCGCTGAATAAGGCCTTCCATGACCTCTGATCCAGCAGTCTCTGCAAGTGCTTTCAACTCTGCAAGGGAGTTATCTGCCATCTCGGCAGTTCCTTCAGTCCACACACCAACGAGGACTACCCGTTCAAGTTGTAACTGGCGATACTCGGCATCAGAAATATCTTGAAGTTCTGTGGAGAAACTTTTGACACGGCGAAGTGCATTTCGATCGGAAAGTTCCTGCTGTTCATTTTCTTCATACTCTGTTTCATCAGAATCAAAGTCGGCCGCAGCTCGCGCGCTTTCGCGAAGTAGGTCTTCGAAGAGTTTGTCGTAGCCGTCCTCGGAGGTAGTCATGAATTAAGGTAGGAAGAAATGTCGTGTTCTCCAATAAGTTCTGCCGGTCCAATCAGGGTTGCATTTGAATGGTTATCGATATCGACAATGAGGCGACCTCCGGGAGGGAAAATTGTCCATCGCGATGGCAGCGAACCACCTGATTTCATAGATGCTGCTAACGCCACTGCGCAGGTGCCAGTTCCACATGAACGAGTTTCGCCGCTGCCACGTTCATGTACACGCATGCGTGCTTCATTGCCTGGAAGTAACTGCACAAATTCAACATTGACACCTTCCGGATAGGAAGATGCAGGTGTGACAAGCGGTGCTACTTCTAGCGAGCCCACTTGTTCTAGATCATCGACGAAAACAACGGCATGCGGATTTCCCACATTGATGTTGAATCCATTCCATGTATACCCGTTGTGGGTTACTGAGATTTCTTCCATCTCATCAGTTACATGGCCCATATTTACCGAGATATCACCATCACGTGGAACCCGCAGGTGCTTGATTCCGGCACGAGTATCAATTGCGAAGATTCCTTCCGGCTGATGCTCATGTGTGACCAGGTACTTAGCCATCACCCGAATTCCATTGCCACACATCTCAGCAAGTGATCCATCGGCGTTGTGGTAATCCATAAACCATTGCTTGCCATTTTTTAGAATACGAATAAATCCATCGGCGCCAATTCCAGTCTCACGATTGCAGATTGCTGCTATCTGGTTAGTAGAGATTTCGCGTTGATTATCTGGATCGAAGAGAATTACAAAGTCATTCTCGGTTCCGTGACCGTATGTGGCGGTAATTGAGTTCGGCATAACGCTATGAGTTTATCTTCTGCATGATGGTTTCTAGGCGAGGTTGATGAGGTGCTATCCACTGAATCCGTGTATCGCGGGAGAACCATGTCTCTTGTCGGCGGGCATATTGGCGGGTGGAGCGTTTGGTCTCTTCCTTTGCTTCCTCTTCAGTCATTTCCCCGGCGCGCATAGCTATCAGTGCTGAATATCCCAGCGCACGTTGAGCAGTTGATCCTTCCAGAATCCCATCTGCAATAAGTGCGTCAACTTCTGCCACAAAACCTTGCTCCCACATCTTCTCAACCCGAAGATCAATCCGTTCTCGTAGGTGCTCACGTTCCATGACCAGACCAAATTGAAGAGCATCCGGGAATCTAGAGCTATCTTCTCGTGGCAGGTTTGCGGTAAATGGCTTACCAGTAACTTCAATTACTTCCAGAGCTCGAATAATCCGGCGGGTATTTGCCCGATCAATTGCCAGCGCTGCAGCTGGATCTAACTCTTGCAAACGCGCAAACAGTGAATCGGCACCATACTCTTCTGCTTCAGACTCCAGTCGTGTTCGCACTTCAGGATTGGTATCTGGAAAATTAAGGTCATCAAGAACTGCCTTGATATAGAGCCCTGTTCCGCCAACTAAAACCACATGTTGATTTCGGGAATGAATCTCACTTATTTGCTCTCGCGCCAGCTGTTGATACCAGGCAACGGTGGAATCCTGTTTCACACTCAGAACATCAAGTAGATGATGAGGAATGCCACGACGCTGTCCAACGCTCAGTTTTGCCGTTCCGATATCCATGCCCGCATATAGCTGCATGGAATCGGCGTTGATAATTTCGGCACCTATCTGCTCTGCAATATCTAGCGCAATATCACTCTTACCTGTTGCAGTTGCCCCACAAATAACAATAACTTTCACGAAGTACGAACCTTCGGAATTCCTAGTGTTGTTGAAGCTGGAGCCGACTTAGCCGCATGGGCATCTCCCCCACGCGTGCGCGTAACCGAGAGCGCGCTACCAATCAGATAGTGCGCAGATGCTTCGGTGACTCGCACATCAACAAAATCACCGGGACGGGCATCAGTATCGTTATCGAAGTGCACCAGCCTGAAATCCTCCGACTTGCCAGTCATGCGCGAGCGAGATTCATCTCTTCGACCTTCAACTTCAGAGACCATCACGCGATGCGTTGACCCGATTGACTCTTCATTGACTGAGAGCGATATTTTTTGTTGGTGTTCATGTAAGCGGGTATATCGCTCTCCCACAATCTCTTCCGGCACTTGGTTTGGCATAACTCCAGCAGGTGTACCAGGACGAATTGAATACTTATATGTATAGGCCGCAGCAAACCGTGCCTGCGTTGTGATATCTAAAGTTCCTTGAAAATCTTCTTCACTCTCACCTGGAAAACCCACAATGATGTCAGTTGTAATCATCGCTTGCGGAATAGCTGCCCGCACGCGATCCAGAATTCCAAGATACTTATCGGTGCGATAAGAGCGGCGCATGGATTGCAAGATTGAATCTGACCCCGATTGCAAAGGCATATGCAGATGTGGCATGACGTTATCTGTCTGGGCCATGGCTTCAATGACATCATCGGTGAAATCGCGAGGATGAGGGGACATGAAACGAACTCGCTCGAGCCCTTGGATTTGACCGGCATCTCGCAAGAGTTTGGCAAAAGCCCCACGGTCGCCAAACTCAACACCATAGGCGTTGACATTCTGCCCGAGCAGAGTAATTTCAATGACGCCTTGATCTACCAGCATCTGCATCTCTTTCAACACATCTGAGGCGGCTCGATCTTTCTCTACTCCGCGAAGTGCCGGAACGATGCAGAAGGTGCAGGTGTTGTTACATCCAACAGAGATTGAGACCCACGATGTGAAAGCTGAGAATCTACGTGCCGGTAGCGTCGATGGGAAATGCTCGAGTGATTCCAGAATCTCAATCTGAGACTCTTCCTCGATACGCGCACGCTCAAGAAGAAGTGGCAAGGAGCCCACATTATGCGTGCCAAAAACAACATCCACATAGGGCGCTTTTTTCAAGATTATCGATTGATCTTTCTGCGCCAAACAACCACCGACGGCAATCTGCATCGCAGGATTCTTCTTCTTGATGGGAGCTAAAAAGCTGAGATTTCCATAGAGTTTATTATCGGCATTTTCGCGGACCGCACAGGTATTAAATACAACGATGTCAGCTTGTTCACCTGGAACCACTGGAATATGTCCGGCTTCATCTAACAGGCCAGCGATTCGCTCAGAGTCGTGCACATTCATCTGACACCCGTAGGTTTCAACTAGATATGTGCGCGACATGGCGCCTATCTTATTTCAGAGTCAGTTAGTGATGCGAATCGGTGCTATACCTCGAGCGATTTGACGCTCGAAGTGAACTTCGCGCTTATCGTTAAATATAGCGGCCGTTTTATAAGTCTCATCCATGAAGGCCTGAAGTTCATCGCGAGCCACCAATCCATCACCTGACAGATCGGTTCTTTCAAATACATTCCAAGCTCGCAAGACTGGTGCAACTACATCATCGAGGTGTTGCTGCAGGTCATAGATTCCAGCCAGCGCAATCTGCACCGCTTTTCTTCCAAAGCCTGGCATGTTTGCCCCCGGCATATCAAAGTTGGTGACTACATCCGTAATGGCGCGCATTGCCGCATTAGGTTCCATATCAAGTGCGGCAGAGAGAGTATTGCGATAGAACAGCATATGAAGATTTTCATCCAGTGCCACTCGCTGCATCATTCCTTCAGCAATTGGATCCTCCGAAATTTTTCCAGTGTTGCGGTGGGAAATACGGGTAGCTAACTCCTGGAAAGATACGTAGGCAATTGTGTGCAGCATGTCGTTCTCATACGGTGTCTGATATCCGAGTGACATATGAGCCATCCGAAGATCTTCGAGCTCGTATGGGTCAACGCCACGAGTAGCCATCAGGTAATCGCGAATAACAATTGAATGGCGTGCTTCTTCTGCAGTCCAACGCTCAATCCAATTTCCCCATGCACCATCACGGCCCATAGAGATTGAAATTTCTGTGTGATAACTCGGCAAGTTATCTTCGGTCAGTAGATTGAGAACGAGTGAATCTTGCGCAACTGGAGTCAGACGAGAATCTTTCGCTTCCCAGGCATCTCCATTAAGTGGGCCCGCGTAATCGCGTCCTTCAGACCATGGGACATATTCATGTGGGTACCAATTCTTCTGAACTGATATATGTCGCTCGAGTTCAACTGCAACAACAGGCTCTAGGTCGCGAATTAATCGAGACTGGATCTTTGCTGACTC
>JBILAM010000007.1:0-32052 GCA_044354225.1 Candidatus Planktophila sp. | reverse complement strand
TAGAAGTGCCATTACTTTCGAGTTAAAGATTATCTTTCGCGCGCTTTTCTGCCTGTTGGCTTCGCCACTTTGCAATTTCTGCGTGATTTCCGCTAAGGAGAATCTCTGGGACCGAGATTCCACGCCACTCTTGTGGCTTGGTAAAGTTTGGATATTCGAGGTAGCCCTCAAATTTATGTGATTCTTCCGACAAAGACTCTGGGTTACCGAGTACGCCTGGTATGAGTCGTGTAATGGCCTCAATCATGACCATCGACGCAACTTCTCCCCCACCTAGAACGTAATCTCCGATAGAGATTTCGTGAACGCGGATGTTGCGATTCTCAAATTCTTGCGTTGAATAATACTGACGCACCCGATCATCAATTCCTTCATAGCGACCACATGCGAGGACTAAGTGCGCTGCATTTGAGAATTCCTGAGCTATTTTCTGAGTAAAGCGACGACCGGCCGGGGTGAGGATGATCAGATCGGTGTTATCAACCATCAATGGATCAAGGGTCTTTCCCCAAATCTCTGGCAACATCACCATCCCGGCGCCTCCACCATATGGAGTGTCATCGACGGTGTTGTGATTATCCGTACTTTGCGCACGCAGATCATGAACTTCAATCTCGAGCAAACCTGAACTTTGAGCCTTGCCAAGTAGAGACAATTTAAGCGGTGATAAGTACTCAGGAAATATCGAAATCACATCTATTTTCATTGCATACTTCCATCAATATCAGGTGGGATTACCGTCATTCGCTTAGCCTTAATATCCACAACTGGAACCAGTTGACGGACAAATGGAATGAGCACTTCACCGTCGGCACTCTTTATTGCCAAGACATCTTGACCCGGCAAGTTTAAAACATCAGTTACCGTTCCAAATTCATCGCCGTCAACTAGATATGCCGTGCAGCCAACAAGTTGTAGAACGTGATAGTCATCTTCATCAATTCCTGGCGCTTGGATATCAACTTCGGCATAGAGAAGTTCATTGCGGAGTGTTTCAATCGAATTTCGGTCTTCAATACCTTGGAAGCCAAGGAGAAGAATTCCGTTGTGAACGCGGGCCGAAACCACGGTTAATTCACCATGGTTATCTGTCTCTAAGACTGCACCAATGGCAAAGCGATCTTCAGCTTCGTCGGTGCGTACTTCGATTGTCGCTTCACCTAAAATTCCGTGAGCTTTACCAATGCGGCCCACGTTTAATTTCATGGGAGTAAAAGTTAGCGAACCTCGTCGGTATCGATGAGATCAACACGAACAGTGCGTCCTGCTAACGCGCTTACGACTGTGCGTAGCGCCTTAGCTGTACGACCATTACGGCCAATCACCTTGCCGATATCTTCAGGATTAACTCGAACTTCGAGCGTTGTTCCTCGACGATGAGTCTTTTCCTTCACATTGACATCGTCAGGGTTATCAACGATTCCCTTTACGAGATGTTCGAGTGCTTCGTCAATCATATTTATTCAGCAGGAGTTTCTGCTACAGCCGCATCTTCTGCTACAGCTTCTGGCGCAGGAGTTTCTTCGGCTATGACTTCAACCGGAGTTTCCACTACAGCTTCAGCAACAACTTCAGTTGGAGCTTCCACTACAGCTTCCGCCACTGGCTCGGCAACTACTGGGTTGGCCTTTGCAGCTAACTTATCTTGTGCCTTCTTCTTCAAAGTTGTTGCACCTTCTGCAGGTTCAGCAGCGGCAGCTTTGACGGCTGCTTCATAAGCAACGCTCTTGTGTGGCTTTGGAGCTGCAACGCGAAGTGTTCCTTCTGTTCCTGGAAGACCCTTGTGCTTCTGCCAATCTCCGGTCACCTTCAGAAGCGCCTCTACAGCCTCTGATGGTTGTGCGCCAACACCGAGCCAGTACAGAGCGCGCTCTGAATTAACTTCGATCAGTGATGGCTCTTGACCTGGAACGTAGCGACCAATTTCTTCGATTGAAAGACCATTACGTGCTTTACGTGAATCTGTAACCACGATGCGGAAATAAGGTGTACGAATTTTTCCCATGCGCATTAAACGAATTTTTGTAGACAAAGAACTTGTGCTCCTAAAAAGTGTGTCATACCAAGTTGCTACAGCGGGGTGCGTAGCCAAATGGTCCAACTGTGGATTGGATTGTTACCGGGGTAGAGGGCCCTGTAACAGGTGACTAATCTTGCCAGTTGCGCTCAAAATTAAGAAATCGTCCCATTTTCCAGCGCACGCTTAGCAGGATTTCCCGACTTGGACTTCTTCTTAGCCGGTGGCGCTGGCTTCCTTGGCGCCGGAGGCAGACCTGGCATTCCAGCTGGCATACCAGGCATAGCGCCACCATTTCGCATCTGCTTCATCATCTTCTGCGCCGCAGTGAACTTATCTACCAGTGCATTGACATCAGCGACTTTACGTCCAGCACCTAAAGCAATTCGAGCGCGACGTGAGCCATTAAGAACTTTCAGATCTCGACGTTCATGCGGAGTCATTGATTGCACTATTGATTTTGTGCGCGTGATCTCTGACTCGTCAAAATTTTCAATCTGTTTCTTCATCGCCCCTGAACCCGGAAGCATTCCAAGTAACTTGCCCATCGAGCCCATCTTCGACATTGCCTCTAGCTGTTCTAAGAAATCATCCAGGGTGAAAACTTCTCCAGATAAGAATTTGTCTTCTAGCTTCTTAGCTGAATCTCCATCGAAGGCTTTCTTCGCTTTTTCTGCCAGAGTGGCAACATCTCCCATGCCAAGAATGCGAGAGGCCATACGTTCGGGATAGAAGATATCGAAATCACTAATCTTTTCACCAGTTGATGCAAACATGATGGGGCGCCCAGTTAGTGCGGCGATAGAGAGTGCGGCTCCACCACGTGCATCACCATCGAGTTTGGTGAGCACTACTCCATCGAAACCAACTCCATCTTGAAAAGCTTGCGCCGTGCGCACAGCATCTTGTCCGATCATGGCATCGACGACAAAGAGGATTTCATCGGGTGAGGCTGCATCACGAATAGCAATCGCTTCATTCATCAACTCTTGATCCACACCTAAGCGTCCGGCGGTATCAACAATGACCATGCTGTGAAGTTTTGCTGTTGCAAATGCAATGGCATCACGCGCAACAGTTACAGGGTTGCCCACACCATTTCCTGGTTCAGGTGCAAATACTGGAACTCCAACAGATTTACCAACTACCTGCAATTGATTTACCGCATTTGGGCGTTGTAAATCTGATGCCACAAGAATTGGGGTTTCACCTTGATCCTTATAGAACTTTGCTAGCTTTGCAGCAAGAGTCGTTTTTCCGGCGCCTTGTAAACCAGCCAACATGATGACGGTGGGAGGTTTCTTGGCAAAGCGGATTCGACGTGCTCCCCCGCCAAGAATCTGTGTGAGCTCTTGGTTTACAACATCGAAGATTGCCTGTGCTTGATTTGTGCCCGCTTGCAGAGTTGAAAGTAACTCCAATGATCTGGTCTGTACTTGCGCCGTGAAACTTTCCACGACATCTAGTGCGACATCGGCTTCCAGGAGGGCTTGCCGAATTTCTGTCGTGGTGAGCTCGATATCTTTCTCGGAAATTTTGCCTCGAGCACGAAGTGCACCAAATGCACCAGCAAATTTCGATGAGAGCGAATCAAACATAGTGGGGGAACTCTACTTCAGGGCTGCTCGAATTCGAATCGCCACATCGCTGGCACGTTCGGCGCTCAGTGGGCCTCCCCCAATTTCACTCACATAAAGGGTGTCAATTGCTTCAGCACCCAGTGTTGTGACAATTGCAGAGCGGATATCGATATTGCTTCGGGTGATTGCATCACCGATACGAAATAGCAACGCTGGTTTATCGTGGCTTCTCACCTCAATAATGGTGGCATCAGTAGCCGCATCCATGAAAGTTTCAACGACGGGTGCCGGAACCGGAATAGTTGGTAATTGAGCATATATGTCAATGCGTTCTTGGATTCTTGATGCCAGCGAACTCTTGTTTTCCAAAGCTCTGGCTAGCTCTTGGTGCAACTTCTCTTGCGTTAACGAAGGTGCGTTAGGGTCTGGGATAACAATCCATTCCATTACGGCTGCTTGTGCAACAGATTTGGTTCGAGCAGATCTAACATCAAGGCGCAGGACGTTGAGCACGCCGGCAACAACGGAGAGCAGCCCTGTGCTATCTGGCACAACTATCTCTATGGCGTAAACATCCCCGCGATCTTCGATGTTGACAGAGAGAACTCCAGATTCTGCGCGATCTCGCTGAGCAACTGTGAGTTCGGGCTGTTGAGCCACTGTGTTATCCGTAATTGCTAGTTCTACTCGCTTTACTAGCTCTGCCACAAGTGAGGCTTTCCAATCTGTCCATGCCGCCCGTCCGGTTGCCTCGCCATCGGCAATGCTGAGGGCATGCAATAGTTCAAGAGACTGTAAATCTGGAATTACTTCTGCAACTGAAGTGATAGTTGCAGGATCATCTAGGTCTCGACGTGTGGCTGTTGCTGAAAGAAGTAGATGATGCTTGACCAATAACTTTATCGTTGCCCTGTCTTCGGGCGAGAAACCGATGCGCAGAGCAAGGGGCTCAATTAATCTTTCCCCTCTTTCAGAATGGTCTTCTTCGCTTCCCTTTCCAATCTCGTGAAAGAGTGCGCTGAAGAGAAGCAGGTCGGGCCGGTGAACTTTTCGTGTAAGTGAGGCAGCGTGTACAGCTGTCTCAACCATATGTCTATCAACGGTATGGCGGTGCAATACATTTCGCTGCGGTAGTGAGCGAACTGATTTCCACTCAGGAATCCAAGCAAAGAGAACTTCTTCCTGATCGAGGGCTTCAAAGACTTGCACCATGGCAGAGCCGGCACCAATGAGTGAGATGAGATTCTCGCGAGCATCACGTGGCCATGGATTTGGCAAGTGACCCACTCCATTACGAAGTGACTCTGATAGCCGTTCAAGTGAGTCCATCGACAGTGGAAGTCCTAGTTGAGCAGCGGAGGCGGCAGCACGTAAACCGATTACCGGATCAGAAGCAAAATCTGCTTTGTTATCAATGACAACTTCTTTATTTGAAACGCTGATATCGCGTGAAATTGTTGTGGTTCTCACGCGACGTAAAAAACGACCAGCGCCATCTTTGCCCTTATGTGTATAGCGATACCAAGTTGAATCCAGCAGGTAGTCAACAGCACGAGCCGCCTGCGCAACTTCACTCATGAGGGCATCGGCATCGGCATATCCCAATAGCTCTGCCACTTTATCCTGTTCTTGAAAAAGTAACTTATCTTTATCGCGCCCACTTACTGTATGAAGCGCCTCTCTCACGTTTGCAAGAAGTGATTCAGCGACACTTATTCTTTCAATCGGAATCAAAATCGTGCCACTTTTATGTATTGCGCGCAGCGCCGTGATGTCTCGTAACCCACCACGGGCTTCTTTGAGATCAGGCTCTAGCAGATATGCCAATTCACCGAAACGTTGATGGCGCTCTGTTAGCGAACGCTGTAGTTCAACGAGTCTGGCCTTGGAATTCTTACGCCATTCTTCGACCGCATCAGTTTGTACGCCCGCAACGAGATCAGCGCTTCCGCAGACAAGCCTGATATCTAATAGACCAAGAATTACCTTGAGATCATCATTGGCTGCTTCGCGAACCTCTGAGCGAGTACGAACTGAGTAGTCAATCTTTATCTTTTTATCCCAAATAGGATAAAGAATCTTGTTTACTAACTCTCCCAATTGAGCTTCGGAATGAGCTCCACTATGCAAAATGACAATATCTAAATCCGAACCCGGAGATAGTTCGCCGCGGCCGAAACCTCCGACCGCGGCGATAGCTACCTCTTCAACATTGGCGCCACTTTCTTTGAACAAAGATGTGAGAAGAAGATCTCCCTCGTTAGATCTAGCTCTTCGCTCTCTTGTTCCCATGGTCCAATCTTAGTTTCCAGTTACTTGGTTTGGACCTCTCTAGATAGCCTCAGGTCCACGCTCTCCTGTTCGAACTCGCACGACCTGTTCTACTGGAGTTGTCCAAACCTTTCCATCACCGATTGATCCTGTTGATGCAGCTTTGACAATGACATCCACGGTTGATGCCGCATCCTTGTCATCTACAAGAACTTCGAGACGGACTTTTGGAACGAGATCCACGGTGTATTCAGCGCCTCGATAGACCTCGGTATGGCCACGCTGGCGTCCGAAGCCACTAGCTTCAGAGACAGTCATGCCATTAATGCCTGCAGCTTGCAGAGCATCTTTTACTTCATCTAGCTTGAACGGTTTGAGAATTGCGGTAATCAACTTCATAGTGATGCACCTCCACGTGATGAGCTTGCTAGTTCATAGGCAGATTCAGCATGTTCCTTGAGGTCGATGCCTTCGATTTCGACTTCACGTTTAACACGGAAGCCGATAGTTTTTTCAATTGCATATCCAATAATCAGAGTTGCAATGAATGAGTATGCAAGTACTAGACCAACGCCTAGTGCCTGCTTGCTAAGAAGTGCTGTGCCACCGCCATAGAAGATTCCATCTAGTCCGATGCTATTTACAGCGCTAGCTCCGAATAGACCGATCGCTAGTGAACCCCAAACGCCACCAACTAGGTGAACGCCTACGACATCGAGTGAATCATCGAAGCCGAACTTGTACTTCAGGCTCACTGCGAGTGAGCAGAGAATTCCGGCGATGAAACCGATTACGACTGCCGCCCATGGTGCAACGAATGCACACGCTGGTGTAATCGCTACCAGACCTGAAACCGCACCAGATGCGGCGCCCAATGAAGTTGCATGACCGTTGCGAATCTTTTCAACTAGGAGCCAACCAATGACTGCTCCGGCAGTTGCGACCTGAGTATTCATCAATGCAAGTCCTGCGATGCCATTTGCCGCAAGGGAAGATCCGGCATTAAAGCCAAACCAGCCAAACCACAGCAAACCAGAGCCAAGCATTACTAGTGGCAATGAGTGCGGACGCATTGATTCTTTACGCCAACCAATGCGCTTTCCAAGAACTATTGCTAGTGCCAAACCTGCAGCACCAGCATTGATGTGAACTGCAGTTCCACCAGCAAAGTCTTGGACTCCCTTACCGGCAAGATATCCGGTGCTAGTAATTGTGTCTCCCACTTTGTTTCCAAATGCGAAGACCCAGTGAGCCACTGGGAAGTAGACAACTGTTGACCAGATTGCGACAAAGATTGCCCATGAAGTGAACTTTGCACGATCAGCAATTGCACCTGAAATAAGTGCAGGAGTGATGATTGCAAACATTAATTGGAAGGCAGCAAAGACGAGTACCGGGATTGGATAAACGCCACCATTATTGGTGAGCTCATTTACTTGCCCACCAAGATTACTTAGTCCGATTCCGCCATACCAAGGTGAATCTGACTTATATCCAAAGGCTAATTCAAAACCATAGATAACCCAGAGAATACTGACGATTCCGATTGTCACCATCGACATCATCATCATGTTAAGAACGCTTTTTGTACGAACCATTCCGCCGTAGAAAAATGCCAATCCTGGAGTCATCAAAAGCACAAGAGCTGTACTTGCCAGCATCCATGCGGTGTCACCGCTATTAAGAACTACTTCTTCCATATCGAGTCCATTTCCGAATTCCTTCGATCAGAATCCATTAAATACGATTGAGATACTCGTCGTTGAGATGGCGCAAAGATGCCTCCGGCGCATTACAGGAGATGGATATGCAGGTTAAGGGTGTGTCACAAAAGCGCCCCAATTGTTACAAGTGGGTTACGCGAGCAAGCCCTCTAGGTACTTCTCGGCATCAAATGGGGTGAAATCCGTTGCGCCTTCCCCAGTTCCTATGAACTTGATGGGTATATCTAGGGCACTCTCGATGGCCAGTGCCACCCCACCGCGCGCACTTCCATCGAGCTTGGTCAGTATCAGTCCAGTGACATCAACTGCTTCGCTAAATACTTTTGCCTGCGTAAGACCATTTTGGCCAGTGGTCGCATCGATAACAAGAAGAACTTCAGAGATCGGAGCAACCTTTTCTACAACTCGCTTTACCTTGCCAAGTTCATCCATGAGTGCACTCTTATTGTGTAATCGACCAGCGGTATCTATTAAAAGAAAATCAGCACCCAGATCCAAAGCGCGTTTAGCGCTATCAAAGGCGACTGATGCTGGTTCGGCACCTTCCTTACCTGCAATAGTTTCAATACCAATGCGCTCACCCCAAGTCGTTAGTTGTTCAACAGCTGCGGCGCGAAAAGTATCGGCTGCGCCAAGGAGTACCGACTTCCCTTGCGAATGTAGATATGTTGCGAGTTTGGCAACCGAGGTAGTTTTCCCGGTGCCATTAACGCCGACAATCACAACTATCTGAAGGCTAGATCCTTGGGCTAGCGCACGAGACTTCTGGGAAAATTTACTTCGCAGAATCTCTCTAATCGCACCTTCTGCATCATCTCCGCGCATCTTCTTCGCTGCTTCAAGTAGTTCTGTCACAAGAGATGGACCTAAATCTGATGAGAGCAGCTCGGTCTCAATCTCAGACCAATCAAGTGCTGATGCTGTGGAAGTTCCTCGAACCTTGGCAACTAAACGATTAAATAGACCCATCGTTAACCGACTAAAAGATTACGCGGTTTCAGATTCACGTAAACGCTGTGAAATAACTTCCGTAACGCCATCTCCACGCATTGTCACGCCATAGAGCGCATCGGCTATCTCCATCGTGCGCTTCTGGTGAGTGATGATGATCAGCTGGGAACTTTGGCGCAACTCTTCCAAGATTGTCAGTAGTCGACCTAAGTTCACATCATCAAGTGCGGCCTCAACTTCATCCAGCACATAGAAAGGACTTGGGCGCGATTTAAAGATTGCAATCAACATTGCGATAGCGGTGAGTGACTTCTCGCCTCCTGATAAGAGTGAGAGACGCTTGACTCGCTTGCCTGGCGGACGCGCTTCAACATCGACTCCGGTATTAAGTAAATCATCAGGGTTAGTTAGGAAGAGTCGACCATCGCCACCTGGAAATAGGCGAGCAAAAATATCTTTAAAGTGTTCAGCGACCTCTTCATAGGCCTGCATGAATATGTCTTGCACGCGATCATCAACTTCCTTGATGATATCCAGCAGATCTTTCTTAGTGTTTTTCAAATCTTCTAGCTGCTCAGCTAGGAACTTAAGACGTTCTTCAAGGGCGTTATATTCTTCAAGAGCGAGTGGATTTATCTTGCCCAGCAGTGTGAGAGAGCGCTCAGTTGCAGCAAGGCGCTTCTCTTGCTGATCACGACGGTATGGAATGAGCTCGGTTGCAACAATTTCACCTGATTCAGTTTCGATAAATGTAGGTACATCCTTATCAGGACCATATTCATTAATCAGAGTTGGGATATCGATTCCAAGTTCCTCAACTGCCTTGATCTCGAGTGCTTCAACTCGCATGCGTTGTTCTGCGCGCGCTATCTCATCACGATGAACACTCGAAGTCAGTTGGTCTAGTTCGGATGTCAGTTCGCGATTTCGCGCGCGTACTGTCAGCGTCTCACCTTCTCGATCAGAACGGTTTGTCTCCAACCGGGAACGTTCGGTCTGCGCTTTTGCAATAGAACGTTCAATTTTAATGAGAACTTCATAAGCCGCTTCAGCGATTGCTTGAGAAATAATGGCGCCTCGAGCTCTAGCCCCACGACGTGAAACTGCGCGTTCAGATGCATCTCGTTCTGCCTTCGCTGATTCCTCAAGTGCTGACGCACGCGCTGAGATTGATGTGACTCGCTCTTCAGATGTACGCACAGCTAAGCGCGCCTCAACTTCGGCTGTTCGTGCTTGTGAAACAGAGTTGCGGATCTCCTCCGCACTTGAATGATCAGGCTCGGTTATCTCACCATGCTGTTGCATTTGTGTGCGAGCAATTACTAGTTCATTCTCATCGCGAGACTTTGCAGAGGTGGCTTCATTAATTGCAACTGTGAGGCGATCTACTTCAGCACCTGCTGATTTAATGTTCTGTCCTGAAACTGCTAATTGCTCGGTTAGGGCTGCAATACGAGCATCTGATTCGTTGAGCTTAGCTAGCGCTGAATCAAAACTAGACTGCCTATTTTCTACCTCGGTCACCGCACTAGAAATCTCGAACTTCAATCGGTCACTCTTATGATTTATCTCTTCTAATTTTGCGCCCAGTTCGGCAACAAGTGCGGAGATTTCAATTAGTGAACGTGAAGATGCGGAGCCACCTCGGGCCCGGTGTGATGAAAATACATCTCCATCACGAGTGACCACAGTGACTGACTTGTGCTGGCGCAATATGCCTTCGGCCTCAGATGGGTTATCGGCCACCACTGTTGTCGATAGAAGTGATGTTAGGAGTTCAGAAATTTGATTTGAGCGAACGTGGCCAAGAAGAGAGGTAAGTCCACCAGGGGTAGAAGTCGCAGATTGTTGGCCAGCTTCATAGACCAGTACATCTGCCTGCCCAAGATTTTCACGGCGAAGTGTGGTCAGTGCGCTCACCGCAGAAGAGAGATCTTTTACTACTACTGCATCTGCAAGTCCCCCAAGTGCGGCAGCCGTTGCTGCTTCCCAGCCTTTATCAATTTCAATGAGTGAAGCAATACTTCCGAGAATCTGGACACCACGGGAATCGCGAACCAACTCTGCGGCGCCATCTCGTGATTCGGAGGTAATGCGAATCGCTTCCAGCTTTGATTCCAGGGCATTTCGCTCACGATCAGCCGCGCGCTCTGCTTCGATGAGCTCCTCGTGAGATTTCTTCGCCGCATCTAGTGCGTTCTTAGCGACTTCAAATTGAGAATCTAGGCCTTGCTCTCCTGCATCGGCATTGCCGATTTCCATTTCAAATCTAGCGTAATCAACCTTGGCAATATCTAGACGAGATTGTGCTTCAGCACGTGCTGCTTGAACACGTGAAATTTCTTCTGTGATTGCATCCAGTCGTGCAGCAAGTGATTTGATGTGTCCTTCTTGGCGCGCCGTACCTTCACGTTGATCAGCAATAGCTCGCATCGCCGCGGCAATGGTGTCTTCCTCAGCCTTGAGTTTGGCCTCGACCGTGCCCAAAAGTGTGGTTGCTTGTGTAAGTGCACTCTGCGCCTGAACAACTTCAGCACGAAGCCGAGATTCTTCAAGGCGCAGTGCTGCAGCTTCTTGGTCTAGAGCTTCTGGATCGCGTCCAGCGTTACGAGCTTCCTCCGCTTCTTCGGCCAAGAAGCGAGAGCGTTCCTGCGCCAGAGATTGCGTTCCTCTAAATTTTTCACGCAGAGCACTCAATGAATAAAAATTCTCCTGCGCACTGATTAAAAGTGGACTCTCAAAGGCTGATGTGGCATCAAGTTCTTCTTCACGACGGCGAACATTGTCGAGTTCAGCCTCAACTAGTGCACGGCGTTCGCGTAGGGCATTCTCATCTGCAACTTCGGCATCAAGTGTCTTAGACATTGCAATGTAGTCATCTGCTAGCAAGCGCAACCTTGCATCACGCAGGTCTGCCTGAATGGTGGCTGCCTTCTTGGCGACCTCTGCCTGTTTGCCAAGCGGGCGCAGTTGACGCCTGAGTTCAACGGTGAGGTCATTGACGCGCGCCAGATTCGCTTGCATAGAGTCAAGCTTGCGAATCGCTTTCTCTTTACGTTTACGATGTTTAAGAACACCCGCAGCTTCTTCAATAAATCCTCGACGCTCTTCAGGCGTTGCCAACAAAATTGCATCGAGTTGACCTTGGCCAACAATGACGTGCATCTCACGGCCAATACCAGAATCACTCAAGAGCTCCTGAATATCTAGAAGTCGTGATGCTTCACCGTTGATCTGGTATTCACTCTGTCCATTACGAAAGAGGATGCGGGAAATAGTAACTTCGGTATATTCAATCGGTAGCGCGCCATCTGTGTTATCGATGGTGACTGCAACTTCAGCGCGACCAAGCGGTGCCCGGCCAGATGTTCCGGCGAAGATCACGTCTTCCATTTTTCCACCGCGCAGAGATTTTGCCCCCTGTTCGCCCATCACCCATGTGAGTGCATCAACAACGTTTGATTTTCCAGAGCCGTTAGGTCCGACCACGCAGGTGATTCCAGGTTCGAGTCGAAGAGTGGTGGCAGAGGCAAAGGATTTAAACCCTTTGAGTGTCAGACTCTTCAAATACACGCGGTAAACCTACCGGTGTGTGCGCCATTGGTATAAAAGCGACTCGGTTCAAGTTGAACTTGAGGGTTTAAGGCTCGAGAAGAGAAAGTATTTCCAAAGCGGTTCGTGCTGCAGATTGTTCTGCTTCGCGCTTACTTTTTCCACTTCCTTCTGCAATAGGTGCGCCAGCTACAAGTGCTACTGCAGTAAAACTTTTATCGTGATCTGGACCTGTTTCACTGACTTGATATTCAGGTGATCCCTTGCCTTGTGCGGCTAATAACTCTTGCAGCGCAGTCTTTCCATCAAGGCCAGCGCCTTTCGACATTGCGCTATCTAGAGTCTCTTTAATCAATTGACGCACCACGATAGTTGATTTTTCAAATCCACATTCAAGATAGATAGCGCCAATCAAGGCTTCTAGCGCATCGGCTAAGAGTGAGTTCTTATCTCTGCCATTTGTTACTTCTTCGCCTTTGCCCAGACGTATATATTTTCCAAGTTCAAGAGTTCGCGCGATATCAGCAAGAGCGCGCATATTGACTATGCCTGAACGCAAGGGAGATAGACGACTCTCATCAAGATCTGGGTATTTAAGGTAGAGCTCTTCAGTGACGATGAGGCCTAAAACTGAGTCACCTAAGAATTCAAGGCGCTCATTGGTCGTTGAGATTCCAGTTTCATATGCAAATGAACGATGGGTAAAAGCTAACTCAAGCAGTTCTGGAGAAAGTTCAATCCCTAATTGCTTAAGAAGATTTGAGTACAGATCAGACCTCTAGGACCTGACGGCGGTTGTATGTGCCGCATGTTGGGCAAGCAACGTGGTTGAGCTTTGGTTGCTGGCACTGTGGGCAAGTTGAAAGAGCCGCTGCAGTTGTCTTCCACATGCTTCGACGTGAACGTGTCTTTGAACGAGACATTTTTCGCTTTGGTACTGGCACGGTAATCTTCCTTAATCTTGATGGCTACTTGATTGCTGCAAATCTAGATTTGCTGCGGGTGTTGCGATAGGGGTAAGTATCGCCCATATCTCGTTAATTGCCAAAATCTAGGCTGCCGAGACCAGACCAGCGGGCATCGATGACTTCGTGGGCATGGTCCTCGGGAAGAGATTCCCACTTTTCCCCGCAATCAGGACAGAGCCCCAGGCACTCTTCGGAGCAGAGCGGGTTCACCGGCAGAGTGAGAATGATGGCATCAATGATGGGAATCTCAAGGTTCATCAGGTCACCCTCCATCTGCAACTCTTCTACATCTTCTAAATCAATATCTTCTTCCTCGCGCTTTTTCTTCCGCCCTTTTTCATTGGTGGGCTCATATCGATAGAGCTCTTGAATTTTTCTATCAATAACAATCTCCACTGGATCTAGGCAGCGAATACATTCCCCTTCAGCTACCGCATAAATATCGGCGCTGAGAAGAATTCCTTCAGTGACTGACTCAAGTCGAGCATCAACTTCGATGACATCGCCTTCTGGAACTGCAATAAGTGGCACTCCGATGCGCGTATGAGCTGTAATATCTAGTTGATATTCCTTCATCTCACCGGCGCGACGAGCAAGCTCGTAAGTATTGAGCAGGAAAGGTTCGGACTTTCTATTCATGTAAATCAGTTCCTTGCTTACTAGCGATCAGAATTGAGCTGAGATAGAACGTCGTTATCGCCAGCACCTTCAAGGCGTTCGCGTCCGCGAGCCACCGCGTCGAGGGTCTTGTTGAGAATTACCTCCAACGTTGCCAGGCGAGCGTCAATATATGCCTCAACTTCATGTCGTTCTTCTTCGGCAATTGCGCGAGCATCAACCAGGATTCGCTGGGCTTCATCACGAGCTGCCTGCACGATTGAGGTTTGCTCAATCATCCGTGAGACATCTTCACGAGTAGTTGCAATCATGGCTTCGGCACTTGAGCGACCTTCATCGATAATCTGGTCACGATCTTGAAGAATAGATTCAGCGGTTAAGAAATCAACCGGCAGAAAATCACGGGCGCTCTGCAAAATCTCTAACATTTCGCCACGATGAACAACACAGGATGCAGAAAGTGGCACACCGCGTGCCTCTTCAATCATCGCAATAGCAGTGTTGAGTTTTTCTATTGAATCCATTGTCATTCCGATACTCCTACTCGTGCCTTTAGTGCTTGATGAACATTCTCCGGAACCATTGTGGAAACATCTCCCCCAAAGTGGGCAAGCTCCTTAACAATTGATGATGATAAAAACGAATGTGTCGGTGAAGTTGCCATAAACATGGTCTCCACACCTGATGCTTGGGTGTGAACCTGGGCCATCTGTAACTCATAATCAAAATCTGTCACCGCACGCAAGCCCTTGACGATTGCCTGCACCTTATTTGCCTTGCAGTACTCAACGAGGAGCCCGTCCCCAGAATCAACCCGAACATTCTTAAACTTGGCGACATTTTCCTGAATCATCTGCATACGTTCTTCAATAGTGAAAAGCGATGATTTCTTACGATTAACAAAGACTGTCACGATTACTTCGTCAAATTGATGGCTGGCGCGCTCGATGATGTCTAAATGCCCGAAGGTGATGGGATCAAATGACCCGGGACAAACGGCGCGTCTCATAGTGCAAACGCTAGCAATGATTCGAGTTGTTATCCATTTTCCGCATCTTCAGGCGTGGGAGAACCATAGAAAATAGTTGCTTGGCCGTAATTCTTTTCACGCACTTGCTCCAGACCATGGGGCCAGGAAATCTCACGCACTCTGCTATTTCTCTCTACTGCAATGAGTGCTTGTGGATGTAAGAAACCACCAGAGACAAGCTGGATCAGGGTTTCAATCACATCAAGGTCATCGAGGTCATAAGGAGGGTCGACATATACGAAGTGATATAGCAACTGCGCCTTATCTTGCAAAAAACGATTCACGCCCATGGTGTATAGATGAAACATTCCTGGGCATTGTGCGCTCTTGATATTCTCGTAATTCTTCTCAATCGCTTGCGCGGCAGGTTCATCTTTTTCTACCGCGTGCACAACCGATGCACCTCGAGACAGCGCCTCCAGTGCAATCGCACCAGTTCCGGCGTATAAATCAAGAACATGCAATCCTTCGAAATCTCCGAACTCTGAAGCCAGCGTTGAAAAGAGCGCTTCGCGCGCACGGTCAGATGTCGGGCGGGTTGCAGATGCAACGGCATCAATATTTCGTCCTTTTGCCCGGCCGGCAATGATTCTCATGATTAAGCCTTATCTATAAATTCAGCAGCGGCATCTGCTTGTATCTGTGACAGTTCAGCTTCAAGAAGTGAATACTTCTTGATACCTTCATCGAGAATTCTAGATGCATCTTCCCGTGCCTGCTCAATCATTGATTCATCACGCAATACGCGCAGTAGTCGCAGATGTGACCGCGATCCAGATTGACTTGCACCCAATACATCTCCTTCACGACGTTGCTCGAGATCTATTCGAGAAAGTTCAAATCCATCGACAGTTCCAGCTACAGCTTCTAGACGTTCACGCGCTGGCGATTCTGCTGGCGTAGAAGTAACAAGAAGGCAGAGACCTGGAGAGGTTCCTCGCCCTACGCGACCGCGTAATTGGTGTAGTTGAGATACGCCAAAGCGATCTGCATCCATAATCACCATAACTGTTGCATTGGGAACGTCGACTCCGACCTCAATAACAGTTGTTGAGATCAGTACATCGAGCTCTTTATTGGTAAAGGCCAGCATCGTTGAATCTTTAACTTCAGAACTCTGCCTTCCATGAAGAGGTGCTATCCGAAGTCCTTGTAAGCCCCCGCTCTGTAGTTCGGGCCCAAGCTCCTCAACCGATGCGAGCACCACTGAACTTTCTCCCATGAGAAAATCGATATCAGCATCCTCTGAGGTTCCAGCTGAAATACGAGGAGCAACAACATAGGCCTGATGTCCCAGCGCTACTTCTTCGCGGATTCGCTGCCATGCGCGTTCCAAGAATGCGGGCTTCTCTAGAACAGGAATAACGTGAGTAGTTATCGGTTGTCTTCCTAGTGGTAGTTCGCGCAGAGTTGAAACATCGAGATCGCCAAATACTGTCATCGCAACTGTACGTGGAATCGGTGTCGCGGTCATAACAAGTAAGTGAGGCGGGGTTACCGCTTTACTCTTCAGCGCATCGCGCTGTTCAACGCCAAAGCGATGTTGCTCATCAACAACAATTAAACCTAGATCGTGAAAGTCAACGCTCTCACCGAGTAGTGCATGGGTGCCAATCACAATTCCTGCAGCACCTGATGCAGCTAGAGCGAGAGCATCTTTACGTGCTGCAGCGCTCTGTGAACCTGTAATCAAAGTAACCTGCGTTGAGCTCTCTGCTCCCCCGAGCATTCCACCTTGGGCAAGCGGGCCAAGCAGCTTTTCAATTGTCCGCAGATGTTGAGCTGCGAGAACTTCAGTTGGTGCAAGAAGTGCAGCCTGGCCACCATTATCAACAACAGTAAGCATCGCTCTTAGGGCCACAATAGTTTTTCCAGAACCGACTTCACCTTGTAGCAATCGATTCATGGGATGTGGCTGAGATAAATCACTTTCAATCTCGGCAGATACTGCTTTCTGCCCTGCAGTGAGCTCAAATGGGAGCGACTTATCAAACTCTGTAAGCAACTCATCTTTCTTCACGGGTCGAGCAACCGCATCGAGACCTTTGAGCTCTTTTCTGCGTGTAAGCAGTAGCAGTTGCAGTAAGAATGCTTCATCAAATGTCAGTCGCTGTCGAGACTTCTCTGCGCTATCGAGATCTACCGGATTATGAAGCTGTGCAAGTGCTTGATGCAGGGTTGGGTATCCATACTTCTCGCGAATCCAATCGGGTAAGAAATCTGGAACTTCATCGAGAGCGCCCAACGCAAGTTCAATGCACTGTGCAATTTTCCACGATGGCATCTTTGAACTAGCTGGGTACATCGGCAGGTACTTGCCAGCAAAACTTTCTACAGCGGCATCAACATCATTACCATCGGCTATAAGTTCATAATCTGGGTGGGCAAGCTGTCTCTTTCCATTGAAGACCCCGATTTTTCCGGCGAAGAGGCCTTGCTTGCCAACCTTTAAATCTTTCTCTCTCCAAGCTTGATTGAAGAAGGTAAGCGATAACTTCGCTGTGCCATCAGTAACAATTACCTCAAGAATATTTCCTTTACGCCCCTGAAGGCGTCTACTGCTAGCGCTAAAGACTTCAGCGAGAATTGTTACTTCATCGCCTTCATTAAGTTCAGAGATATCTGAAAGTTCGCCTCGTACCAAGTAACGACGTGGGTAGTGATGAAGTAGATCGCCAACGGTGTGGTAGAAATATAAATCTTTAAGCACCTTTGTGGTGCGGTCGCCCAAAACTCCTACGAGCTTTGAGTCCAGGGTCGCCATGAGGCTATTCTCTCTCGATATCTACAGTTCTATCGGATTTGAGCCACCCTGAGTGGGTTATGACAATCAACGTCTTCCCCCGGCACTCGTGACGAATTCGATCTTCTATTCTGGAAGCTAGGGCTGTATCGAGATGCTCGGTAGGTTCATCGAGAATCAAAATCCTCGCCGATGATAACAAGGCTCTAGCAACAGAGAGGCGTTTGGCTTCGCCACCTGACAATGGTCGCCCAAACTCACCTAGAGTTGTATCAAGTGGAATATCGTTAATCTCTAACAAGGTGAGCACCCTTTTGATCTCGTCATCTGCGAGTTCCGGGTTTGCAATAAGTAAATTCTCACGAAGACTTGTATTGAATATATGTGTTCGCTGCAAAGATGAGACCAGCACCTTAGAAATATCTGAAATCTTGCTCAATTCAACTCCCCCGGCGTGGACGCTTCCGGAGTAAGGCAAGAGCCCTGTCAGCCCCATTGCTAGCGTTGATTTTCCGCTTCCGCTTTTGCCGCGAATAACTAGAAGTTCTCCCGGAAGAACCGAGGCAGTAACTGGAGACATGAAATCTTTATCCCATGCAACGCGCACATCCGAGAGGATAAGTGAGCCATCAAAGGCTTTACTCTCACCTATTTCACTCTCCATTTTAGGAAACTCCGTGATCTCATTGATAGTTCTTTGAGCGCGAAGGAGTTTGCCTGAGATGAAGAGATTTGGAAACCAGGTTGTAATACCTTCAAATGCGACAAGGGGTAAGAAGATGGCCATCGAGATTTTCACTGCCGGCAAATCTGCAAAATTCTGATGATAAAGCAATATAAAGACGGTACCGAAGATAGAACTTCCCAGCAGCAATACCGTGACCGCTTGGAGCTTTCGAATAAGTCGAAGCAAATCGCCTTCCTCTGAGAAAATTCTCTCTTCAAGTGATGCGAGATTCTCTGAAATCTTATGCGAGTAGCCATAAATGCGAGCTTCAACTAACCCATAAGAAGCATCAGAGATCGCTTGTGCATATCGGTTCTCTGAGTTCTCAATCTCCTCTGAAAGTTCGAGGCATCTTCGTGATACCACGCTTGGTATTGCAAAGAGCAGAGCCAGTGAAATCGGAAGGAGCAGAAGTAACGTGGGTGGATAAATCCAGAAAGCTAATAACAGGGCAAATGAGATTGATATCAGTGCTGCATAGCGAGGCAAAGTCACTCTGAGTTGGAACTCTTGGGCTCGTTCAACATCATCAACTATAGATTTCACGTACTTGCCAGATCCTGAATCTCGCACGAGATTTAGATTGCGTCCTGCAAGTTTCTCAAAGAGCGCCACGCGAAGCGAGGTGAGCGTTCTAAAGACGCTCTCATGGCTAGTGACTCTCTCTGCATAACGAGCAACAGATCTAAATATTCCAAAGAATCTCACCATAACGATAGAGACCGATAAGACCAGAATTGTTGGCTGTTGCGAGGCCATAGTGATGAGCCATGCGCTCGATATCGTCAAGCCGATTCCACCGATGATGGCAGAGCTTCCGAGCAGAATCGCCAGCACCACTCGAATTTTTGGACTCATTGATTTCTCTATCTTCATAGCGCTGCTCGTTCAAAAGTGAGAACTCGGTCGTTACTCATAATGAAATCCTGATCGTGGGTGATGCAGATCAGCGCAGACCCTTCATTTACCGCCCGGCGTAACGCTTTCATGACTACATCTGCACTTACTTGATCTAAATCCGCGGTGGGTTCATCGGCAATAATTAAGAATGGTTTACGTATAAGTGCACGTGCGACTGAAATCTTTCTTATCTGTCCGCCAGAAAGCTCTGAACTCTTTTCATCTGCACCTCCCAGATAGGTATCTAATCCGTGTGGAAGATCTGATAAATCTAAGGAGAGCTCTGATAGTGCTTGCTTAATCTCACCATCGGAGATCTCAGGAACCACCAATTTGAATTGCTCTCGAAGCGTTCCTGGTGCCAAGTGTGGAATCTGAGGTACCCATCCAAGATTTCTCTGTAGCGATTCCAAACTTTGTCGATCAACAACTGACTTATCAACCAAGAGTTCGCAGTCGAAGTGAACACCGAGGAGATTCTCGGCGAATGAGCTCTTTCCGATTCCAGATTCGCCAACGATGAAGGTTACTTCGCCTCGCTTCACAGTTGACGCAGAGATCGATGAGTTCACGACATTAGGAATATATAAGTGCCAATCGCTCCACCCAAAGGATTGAGATCCAGAGAAATCTTCTTCAATCTGGATGACCTGATCAGATGAGACTTGCTGCGACCCTTGTAGCTTCTGGAGAATTTCAGAACCATCTGCAGATGCGTGAAAGAGCGATGCCGCGCTACGTAAAGGAAGGTAGACCTCGGGCGCGAGGATTAACACAGTGAGGCCATGTAGAAATGAAATATTGCCTTCAACTAAACGCAAGCCTATTTCCACAGCAATCAGTGCCACTGAAATTGTCGCTGCCAATTCAAGGACAAGGGCGGAGAGAAATGAAATTCTAAGAACTTTCATCGTTTCATCTGTGTACTGATCGCCCATCTGGCGGATGCGAAGACCTTGAGATCGATTTCGGCCAAAAATCTTTAGCGTGACAAAGCCTTTTAGGGAATCCTCGAAGTAACTTGAGAGAGTGCCTAGTGAGCGCCACTTTTTACTCACTGCATCACTTGTGTATTTACCAATCAGCGCACCGAAGATAGGGATAAGCGGCAGAGTAAATATAGCTACCACTGCTGAAAGTGGATCGATGAGGAAGATAGTTGTAATCACTGCGAGCGGTGTGAATGAAGCTCCGAGCATCTGTGGCAGAAACCGACCTAAGTAGATATCCAGCGAGTTCGAACCCTTAATTAAGAGTGCGCTGAGCTCTGAAGAGCTAACTCCGTTGAAGTTCTCTAGCCGACTAGAGATGGAGCTTCGCAGTTGAAGTTTTAAGGAAGCTGCCTGCATGCTGCACCAATACTCGAAGAATGAGTTGAATTGAGAGCGAAGAATCCAAAGCGCAGCAAGGAGAAGTGCATTTCTGAAGTTCTTCGGCTCTCGCTCAATTACTCCAACAATGAGAGTTGCAAGGAGCAATGAGTGACCAATGAGTAGTGCAGTTGAGACAAGTGCACCTATGAAAGAACCGAGTAAAAATCTGCGACTGCCGCTCAATGTGAGCAACAGCCGCAGGTCTTTAGACTTCACTGATGCAGGATATGTGTTGCTGTATCTAAAGCACCACGTTCTGGATGGAGTATCTGGTTTGCACTCACGCGCTTTCTAAATACCCAATATGTCCAACCTTGATAAATGAGTACCAATGGAGTCATTATCAGAGCCACGACAGTCATGACCTTGAGCGTGTACTCAGTGCTGGATGCATTAGTTATCGTGAGATCAAATTGAGCACCGAGTGAACTTGGCATTACTCGCGGATAGAGAGCAAAGAACAAGTTGGAGACGAAGGTCGCAATTGCAAGTGCGGAGAAGATAAATGCCCAACCTTCGCGAACCTTCAGAGTCGCCACGATTCCTGCAACCCAAGCGAGAGCTACGACAGTTGATAGAGCTACAACTACCGGATCAATCTCTGGGAGCATCAGATTTGTCCAGAGAAGGAATGTAACTGCAGCAACTGCAGCAATGAGTCCGAACTTGACGGCAAAGGCTCTAGCCTTCTCTCGGATATCACCGGCGGTCTTCAAGGATAGGAAGATAGCCCCGTGAGTTAGAAAGACGGTTAAAGTGACGACTCCCCCAAGTAGCGCAAATGGGTTAAGTAGATTGAAGAAACCACCTACATACTCGAGATTTCCTTCTGCAGATTTTTCAATAGGTACGCCGCGGACGATATTTGCAAATGCGACTCCCCACAAAAGAGCTGGGATTACGCTGCTTATAACAATCGCAATATCCCAACGTTGACGCCACTGAGCTTTTCCATACTTGCTTCGATACTCGAATGCGACTCCGCGCACGATAAGAGATACAAGAATCAGAAAGAGTGGGAGATAGAAGCCACTAAAGAGGGTTGCATACCACTCTGGAAATGCAGCAAAAGTTGCGCCACCGGCAACTAATAGCCAGACCTCATTGCCGTCCCAGACTGGTCCGAGAGTTGTGAGGACTGCTCGCCGATCCGCCTCGTTGCGAGATACGAAAGGTAAAAGTGCTCCGACACCAAAGTCGAAGCCTTCCAAAATAAAGTATCCGACCCAGAGAATTGCAATGAGTAGGAACCAGGTTGTTTGAAATGTCATTTTGATTCTCCCTTAGTAAGACATCACGAGTGGTTTATCGGAGCTTCCACCAAGTGTTGGATTCTCATAATCCAATTCAGTAGCAGGACCGTTCTTGATTACTTTGAGCGTCAACCCGACTTCGATGAAAGCTAAGACTCCGTAGAGCAGTGTGAATACAATCATCGTAAAGAGAACACTTCCTGCAGATACCACTGCACTGACTCCATCTTCAGTTCTGAAAAGTCCAAAGACTGCCCATGGTTGACGAGCGGTCTCTGTAAATATCCAACCGAAGGAGTTAGCCAGAAGCGGCATAAATGGAAGCGAGATCATCGCCGGAAGGAACCAGCGCGCTTGGGGAAGATCTCGGCCTTTTCGAGTGCGCCACAGTGTGAAGAGCGCTAAGAAGAGTGCGATTGCACCGAATCCGATCATGAATCTGAAGGACCAATATGCCAATGGAATATTGGGTGTGTAATTTCCTTCGCCAAATTGTTGATCATATTTTGCTTCAAGGTCATTGACGCCTTCTACTGTTCCCTTGAAATCCCCTGTTGCCAGGAATGAAAGAACAGAAGGGATATCAATCTGGAATACAGATCGAGATCCGTCGAGAGATCCGACAGTGAGCAATGAGAACGGCGCAGAATCGGTTGTTTCATAGAGCGCTTCTGCAGCGGCCATCTTCATAGGTTGCTGTTCTGTCATTACCTTGCCGAGCACATCGCCTGTTGCTGCAATAGCGACGAAGCTGATAATGATCGTGACGAGACCCAACTTCAACGTTGGGCGTGCCATTTCAACATCCTTCTTCTTAAGTAGGAGCCAAGCGGAGATTCCAGCGACAAATGCACCACCCGTAAATGCAGCTGATGGAATTGTGTGCAGGAATGTCACAACAGCAGTCTTTTGAGTGAGAACTTCCATAATGCTCGTGAGTTCTGCACGATGCTTCTCAACATTAATCCGATAGGCAACTGGATGCTGCATCCAGGCATTTGCGGCAAGAATGAAGTATGCAGAGAGAATTGTGCCAAATGAAGCTATCCAGATTGTTGCTAGATGGAGCTTCTTTGGAAGTCGATCCCAACCGAAGATCCATAGCCCTAAGAATGTGCTCTCTAGGAAGAAGGCCAGTAAACCCTCCATCGCAAGAGGTGCTCCAAATATGTCACCGACGAACCGACTGTAGGAGGACCAGTTCATTCCAAATTGGAACTCCTGAACAATTCCGGTGACTACTCCGATAGCAAAGTTTATAAGAAATAACTTGCCAAAAAATTTAGTTGCGCGAAGGTACTTCAACTTGTTGGTGCGATACCAAGCAGTCTGCATTCCTGCGACTAGGAATCCCATACCAATAGTGATTGGCACAAAGAGGAAGTGGTAAACGGTGGTGATGGCGAATTGCCATCGTGCTAGATCAAGGGCATTCATTGATGCGACCCTGCCATTTCTGAGTTGCTCTACTAACTCATTTCCAAGTCTGCGCCGGTCGAAAGAAGGAGTTAGCTGATTTTCTTGTCTTGCACCTCACATCACTTTTTTTACGCGTAAAAATGAGAGGGATGGCACTCATCTCTTACGGATTAGCCCTAAGGCGCCCCCTCTTGATACCCTTTCGCCCTGTTCAGTTTGGCAACTCAAATTGAGATATATCTAGAAGGAGAACCACCCATGGCATCTTCATGCGACATCTGTGGCAAGGGCCCAAGCTTTGGCAATAACGTTTCACACTCACAGGTGAAGACACGTCGCCGCTGGAATCCAAATATTCAGCGTGTTAAGACTTTGGTAGGCGGATCATCAAAACGTCAGAACGTTTGTACTTCATGCCTCAAAGCAGGCAAGGTCACACGTTAAAAGGTAAGAAGTTAACTTTTCTTAATTGAAATGGCTCCAGGAAACTGGGGCCTTTTTCATTTCTATCCCCGAAATTCCTGAACCTTCTATTACTCCCCCGATGCGCAATCCGGGTAGGTTCTTACCGGTGGCAAGAAAAACATGATCTTCTCCGCCGCCCAAGACCCAATCCCACACATCACAGCCGCTTTCAATTGCCAGTTTCTGCAACTCTACAAATTCTGTTGATGACTGAATGAGCTCAGTCTCAAAATGTAGGCACACATCTGATGCTGCAGCCAATTGCTGAGCCTGAATCAGAAGTGAATCGCTGATGTCGCAGAGCGCAGTTGCAGCAGAAAAATTCAGTTCGTAATCAAGTGTGGGAGCAGAAAATTCGGCAATCGCTTTTGTGACAGTTGGTCCTGTAGGTGACTTCGCTTTCGAGAGCAGCGCAAGACCAGCAGCAGACCAGCCAGGAAGTGAGGAAATGTAGATGTCATCACCAACGCGTGCGCCACTTCGTAGTATCGGCAGATCACAGCGCCCCACTGCCGTCATTGCGATGGTAATAAGCGATGAGCGTGCAATATCTCCACCAACAATAAGTGCTCCCGCGCGATCTGCTTCAGCTTTCATCCCGCGAGCAAGCTGTTCAATCCAAGTTAAATCTTCGGCACCTGTCAGTGTCACTGCGGCAACTAAGTAATCACAGGTAGCACCCATAGATAGAACGTCGGCAACATTAGCTGCAGTAATTTTGCGCCCGATATCAAAGGCCGTTGACCAATCAGTTCGAAAATGAACGCCCGCAACAGCGACGTCGGTGGTAATTACTTGACGCCCTGCGCCCTGAATTACGGCAGCATCATCGCCAATTCCGACAAGCAGACGGGGGTCGGTGGTTGCAAAAACTTCCTTTAGTACGGAGATCACATCCGCTTCGCTAAACCCCATAGCCATAAGCCTATGACATGAGATAACGTTAGGGCGAAGCGAAAGGAACTCATATGTCTATACAGGCTTATATCTTGATTCAAACTGAGGTAGGCAAGGCCACATCCGTTGCTAACGTCATCAAGACGATTCCAGGAGTATCACTCGCTGAAGGCGTTACTGGTCCATACGATGTCATCATGCGTGCAGAGGCTCCATCGATGGAAGAATTTGGACGCGCAATACTTTCTAAGGTTCAAGCCGTTCCAGGTATTACTCGCACACTAACCTGTCCAGTAACTAATTAATCTAGAACTAATTAATTACCCAGCACCCCATTGGTGCGCTTTTGCGCACCCTGCAATAAATGAGTAATCACCTCTGAATATCCAATTCCTGTTGCAGCCCACATCTTTGGAAATACCGAAGTTGCTGTAAATCCAGGCATAGTGTTGAGCTCATTGATAATCACTTCACCTTTTTCAGTCAGGAAGAAATCCACCCGGGCTAGACCAGAACAGCCAAGTGCCAAAAATGCTTTGATTGCAGAGTCACGGATCTTGTCTGCGATTGCGCTATCTATAGGTGCTGGGAGTTCTATCGAAGTCGCCCCATCTAAGTACTTTGCCTCAAAGTCGTAGAACTCAAATTTAGAATCGATACGAATCATTCCAGCAACAGAGGCTTGCGGGACGCCGTTAATTTCAAGGACAGCGCATTCAATCTCAGAACCAATTATCGCCTTTTCCACCATTGCCTTAGGGTCAAAGCGATGCGCTTCAGCAATTGCAGCTGGTAATTGGCCCGCGCTCTTTACCTTCGTTGTTCCACGCGAGGATCCACCCCGTGCCGGCTTCACAAATACCGGGTAACCAAGTTCTGCGATCTCTTTTGTAATGGAAGTCGCGTTAGATTTCCAGGCACCTGCTTTTACAACTACTCCGGGCGCGGTGGCAATGTCGTGTGATGCAAAGATTGGCTTAGCAAAAGATTTATCCATCGCAACTGCCGATGCCAGAACTCCAGAACCCACATATGGCATATCTGCCATTTCAAGAAGTCCTTGAATAGTTCCATCCTCGCCATAGGGGCCATGCAATAGCGGAAAGACGATATCTAACTTTAAATCTTTTCCACCGCTAGAAAATCCGGAAACATCGGCAACAACGGCTGGAGCGTTCTGTGGAACAGATGGAAGAACTCCATTAACGATTGCCATTGTGTGATTTTCTGGAATGAGTACCCATGAACCCTCCTTGGTAATCCCAATCAGAATCGGTTCATAGGCTTTGCGATCAATAGCAGCAAGTACTCCACCGGCAGAGATACAGGAGATTTCATGCTCGCTGCTTCGTCCACCACAAATAATTGCTACGCGCTGTGTCATCGGATGAAGTTTTCAGCCTTGGTGGTTATCTCCATAAGTCTTTGTAGAGCGGCTTCCGGTGAGAGCTTTTCACTCACAATGTCAGCTACTGCTTCAATTACGGGAACTTCAATGCCCACGCGATGAGCAATTTCCACTACAGCACTTGATGATGCAACACCTTCAACAGTCTTGACCATCTGCGCACGCGCAGCGCTCATCGAACCTGTGCGACCAATGACTTCACCAAAAGTTCTATTGCGAGAAAGTGGTGAGCCACAGCTGGCGACCAGATCACCCATGCCTGCTAAGCCTGCGGCAGATAAGGGATCAGAACCGTGAGCTGCACACAATCTCGCGACTTCATTAAGTCCACGTGTAATGAGCATCGCTTGGGTATTTTCGCCAAAGCCCATTCCAATAGATAGTCCGACCGCTAGTGCAATAACACTTTTGATGGCGCCAGCAAGTTCACATCCCATGACATCAGTTGATGTGTAGACGCGATAGTAGGGAGTTCGAAATAGCTCTCTAATCTGATCGGCTAGCACTTGCGAAGTTGAAGCAGCAACAGCGCCGGCCGGCTGCCGCAGCACAAGTTCATCAGCCAAGTTAGGTCCAGTAATAATTGCAATCTTGTGTACGCCAATCACATCTTCAATGACCTCGGTCATGCGCATTTGGGTGGTGATTTCAATTCCTTTAAGGGTACTTACAATCGTGCAGTCACTTGAAAAACGATCTTTCCAATCTTCCAGCGTTGCCCGAATCTCTTGGGCTGGTATGGCCAGCACATACATCTGAGAAAACGCGAAAGCATCGTCCAAACTTGTGGTCGCAATGATGGCTTCCGGAAGTATGTGATTACCTAAATACTTCACGTTGGTATGAGCTGTGGTGATTTCTGCGATCACTGATTCACTGCGGCCCCAAAGGAGTACTTCATTTCCCGCATCACTTAAGACCTGCGCCATGGTTGAACCCCAGGCGCCGGCACCGAAAACAGTTACTTTGCTCATGCTCTCTTCTTCTTAAAGTTGCCTATACGTGGAAGATCTGATGTGTGCGGGTCAAAGATTACTTCAGGTCGCTTCTCACCACGAATATCTTCCAAAAGCGCGGTGATTTCTCGCATGATATGCGCGGTTGCTTCAATCAGGGCCTGGGGGTCCTCATGCTTACCTTTCCAGCGCGAGAGATCTACTGGCTTACCCGCCCGGACGATGATTGTCTTGCGAGGAAAGAGCGCTAACTTCTTGGTGTAATTCGGAACAACAAGTTGGGAGCCCCACTGCGCAATCGGGATGACAGGTGTATCTGTCTCGAGTGCAAGGCGGGCGCACCCCGTCTTAGCAATCATGGGCCACATATCCGGATCTCGAGTAAGAGTTCCTTCCGGATAGACACCGAGCATGTGCCCTGATTCCAGCAGAATCTTTGCGTGATCAACAGCATTTTTTGCATCGATACTTTCTCGCTCCACCGGAATCTGACCCGAGGCCAAAAGAATCTTTCCAATCAATGGAACTCTAAACACCCCTACTTTGCCAAGATATCGGGGGGCTCTGCCATTTCGAAAGAGAAAATGCGTGAAGACCAGTACATCTAAATATGACATGTGATTGCTGGCAACTATAACTCTGCCACTAGCCGGAATGTTCTCGGCACCCTTCCAATCTCGGCTCATCAAGAGATTGAAAATTGGAATCAAAATGGCTGCAAATATTTGGTAGGTGCGATTTGTACCTAGCGGAAAACCACGTGGAGGTTCATAAGAAACCTTGAACTCTGCCATGTTCGCTATAGTAATGGGGAAAGCAAGAAGGAGCCTTGCTTTCGCAAGACTCCTTCTTGTTAAAAGTGTTAAGAATTAACGTCTCTTAACTGCCTTCTTTGCTGGCTTGCGCTTTGCCGGAGCCTTCTTAGCAACCTTCTTCTTAGCTGCTGGCTTCTTCTTCGCAGGAGACTTCTTAGCTACCTTCTTCTTAGCTACAGCTTTCTTCGCTGCTGCCTTTGGAGCTGCCTTAACTTCTGGCTTAGGTGCTGGACCAAGTTTGCGATCTCCAGCAATGATTTCCTTAAGTGCCTTTGCAGGAAGGAAACGTGCCTTCTTTGATGCCTTGATCTTGATTGTCTCGCCAGTGAATGGGTTACGTCCCATACGTGCCTTGCGATCAACCTTCTTAAACTTTCCGAAATCGTTGATCATGACGTCGTTTCCGGCTGACATGTTGCGAACGATTGTGTCAAAAACTACATCTACAGCGTGTGCTGCATCTTTCTTGCTGCCGTTGAAGTGTGGGGCCAACGCAGCGATGAACTGGGCCTTATTCATTCAGTTTCCCCTTAATGTGGAAGTTTTACGCTTAAATAATTAAGCTATTGCCTAACTGCGTAAAACATAAACCTATTCATGGGGTGAGAGCGTGATTAACGTGCGCGTGTCGCAACGAATTATTTCCCTAAAAATTGCTTATTTGTGCGTAAAAAACTCTCATTCTTATCTTGAGAGTTTACTTCCTTCTACTCACCCCTAGAAAAAAGCATTACTACACGCTCATTTTCACACCTTCGAAGGCGTTAAATACGTATAGGCAGCGTCTTTGGCTTATATGCAGGGCGCTTTGCTTCAAAAGCATCGATGGAATCGGTGTGTTTTAGCGTTAATCCGATGTCATCGAGGCCCTCCATGAGGCGCCAGCGTGTGTAATCATCGAGTTCAAAGCTCACAGTGACGGCGTTGTAGGAAACTGTGCGAGCCTCTAGATCGACGGTAATTGAGGTTGTTGGCTCGCTCTCGATGGCATCCCAGAGAGCGTCGACCACTGATTGCGCAACGATGACGGTCAGTAATCCACCTTTGAGGGAGTTGTTTCGGAAGATATCTGCAAAGCGGCTAGAGATGACAACCTTGAAACCGTAATTCTGCAAAGCCCAGACTGCATGCTCGCGTGAGGAGCCAGTTCCGAATTCTGGCCCTGCCACAAGCACGGTGCCGCTCTTGAACTCTGCTTTGTTGAGTACAAATTCAGGATCTGAGCGCCAGGCTGAGAAGAGTCCATCTTCAAAGCCGCTGCGAGTCACGCGCTTTAAATAGACGGCCGGAATAATCTGGTCGGTATCAACATTGCTGCGGCGAAGCGGAACTCCGGTTCCGGTGTGCTTAATGAATTTTTCCATTTTTCTTAGCCTCTCTTACAAATCTGCCGGTGATGAAAGTGTGCCGCGAATTGCAGTTGCAGCAGCGACTAATGGGCTCACAAGGTGAGTGCGTCCGCCTTTTCCTTGGCGGCCTTCAAAGTTTCTATTAGATGTAGATGCCGAACGCTCACCGACGGCAAGTTGATCTGGGTTCATGCCAAGGCACATCGAACATCCAGCATTACGCCATTCAGCTCCGGCATCGATAAAGACCTTATCCAAACCTTCCTGCATCGCTTGCTGACGTACTCGTTCAGAGCCAGGGACTACCAGCATGCGTAGCGTCGTTGCAATCTTCTTGCCTTCAAGTACAGAGGCGGCAGCACGTAAATCTTCGATACGGCCATTGGTGCAAGAACCCAAGAAAACAGTGTCAATAGCTATCTTCTTCAGTGGTGTTCCAGCCACAAGTCCCATGTATTGCAGAGCGCGTTCGGCAGCTCCGCGCTCTTCGGCATCTTTGATCTCTGCTGGATTTGGCACTGATGCATTAAGCGGTAGACCTTGTCCTGGGTTAGTACCCCATGTAACAAATGGTTCTAACTCATCTGCGCTGATTGTGATTTCAACATCAAATTTAGCATCAGCATCTGAGAATAAGCTCCGCCAATACTTTTCGGCACCTTCGAAATCCTCGGGTGCATGTGGCTTGCCCTTGATGTAATCAAATGTCTTCTGATCTGGTGCAATAAGTCCGGCGCGTGCACCAGCTTCAATCGACATGTTACAGACGGTCATGCGACCTTCCATAGATAGCGCGCGGATTGCAGAACCGCGGTATTCAATGATGTATCCCTGGCCGCCACCGGTGCCAATCTGGGCAATGATGGCAAGAATAATATCTTTAGCACTCACACCAGTCTTAAGCGTTCCCTCGACATTGATAGCCATTGTCTTTGGTCGACGTGAAGGCAGCGTCTGTGTTGCGAGAACGTGTTCTACCTCTGATGTTCCGATACCAAATGCGATTGCGCCAAAGGCACCATGGGTTGATGTATGTGAATCTCCACAAACAATTGTCATCCCGGGCTGTGTGATTCCTAGCTGCGGGCCAACAACGTGAACTACGCCTTGGTCGGCATCTCCTAGTGAGTGAAGTCGAATACCAAATTCTTTAGCATTGCTGCGCAAAGTATCGATCTGCAGCTTCGAAACCGGATCAGCTATCGGCTTTAAAATATCTAGCGTCGGCGTGTTGTGATCCTCTGTTGCAATTGTTAGATCGGCACGACGCACTGGGCGGCCGGCAAGACGCAGCCCATCGAAAGCTTGTGGGCTTGTTACTTCATGTATTAGATGCAGGTCGATATAGAGCAGGTCAGGTTCACCTTCTGCGCTACGAACGATATGGTCATCCCAAATCTTCTCCGCGAGTGTTTTACCCATAATCTCTGGTGCTCCTAATCTTTTCGATAACAACGTTGCGTCTCACAGAATGGGATGCTAATATCACTCTGTGGATAAGAAGAATAGCGGAGTCGGCGTATTAGATAAAGCCGTATACATCCTGGCCACACTTGAATCAGGGCCGCACTCCCTGGCTGAGCTCGTAGCCGCCACTGGAATTGCCCGCCCCACAGCTCACCGGCTCGCTGTTGCCCTGGAATTTCATCATCTGGTGTCCCGCGACCTCAACGGTCGATTCATTATCGGGCCGCGTTCAGGTGAATTAGCAGCTGCTGCTGGCGAAGATCGCCTGATTGCAGTGGCCACACCAGCACTTGCCGCCCTGCGCGATGCCACCGGTGAATCAGCCCAGCTCTATCGTCGCCAAGGAGATATTCGAATCTGTGTCGCTGTAGCAGAGCGTTTATCTGGACTTCGCGACTCGGTACCAATCGGTGCATCACTAACGATGCAGGCAGGATCTGCGGCCCAAATTTTAATGGCATGGGAAGATTCAGAGAAGATTCATCGCGGGCTTAAAAATGCGAGATACACAGCGGCACATTTAGCTGCAGATCGCAGACGTGGTTGGGCACAATCTGTAGGTGAGCGCGAGGCGGGCGTTGCATCTGTCTCTGCGCCCGTGCGCGGACCAAATGGAAAAGTTATTGCAGCTGTCTCTATTAGCGGCCCCATTGAAAGACTTGGCCGTCAGCCTGGACGGTTACATGCTGCTGCAGTTGTGGCAACAGCTGAACGACTAAGCGAGCATTTGAAATCAGGTAAGTAGTTAGTTGTTGAGTAAATCAAGTTCTTTCAGTACGCGGGAAATAATAGTGAAGTTAAAACCTTTGCGGGCTAAGAGCGATTGAATGCGACGCACCTGAACATCAGGTGCTAAACGAGACATGGTGTTGTATTTCTTAAAGCCAAGTTCAAAGGCTGATCGATATTCGGATTCGTCATCGATGCCTTCAAGTGCCTCATCTATCTGCTCTTGGGTAACACCTTTTTGACGAAGCTCCCCCGCAATGATGCGCTTTGAAATCTTCTTATGCTCATGGCGCGAGGTGGCCCAAGCGAGTGCGAATTCGCGATCGTTAACTAGTCCGCTCTCCTGCAGACGAAAGATGACAGCATGCGCCACATCATCTTCTACGCCACGGGTTTTAAGGTGAGCGAGCAGCTCGCCCTTACTTTTCGCTCTTGTCACAAGTGCGTTGAGCGCAATTGCGTGAGCTACTTCGTAAGGGTCAGAGCCCTCGCCTCTACCTACTTTTGCAAATTGCAGTGAAATTAGAAGTCAACCTCTGCTGCAGCTTCATCGATTTCAGCAATGAGCGCTGCATCGACTTCAACCGGGACAAAGCTGGCACGAATCTTTGACTCTATCTCGTTGGCTAGATCTGGGTTATTGATAAGGAATGCACGTGAATTCTCTTTACCTTGACCTAGTTGATCTGCCTCGTATGTGTACCAAGCGCCAGACTTCTTCACGATTCCGAGCTCTACGCCCATGTCAATGATTGATCCTTCGCGTGAGATTCCGACACCGTAGATGATGTCAAACTCTGCTTGCTAAAATGGTGGAGCCATCTTGTTCTTCACCACTTT
>JBILAM010000062.1:0-5333 GCA_044354225.1 Candidatus Planktophila sp. | reverse complement strand
CACCGAGACCGATTCAATCTTTCCGGGAATCCGACTCTTCACACCTTGCACGGTGAATTCACCATCCCAACTAGTAATCAGTTGGATTAAGTAATGCCCTGGGTTGGAATAACTATGTTGGATTTGTCCATCTGGAAAAGGCGCTCCAGCACTTCTCGTAATAAAGAAGATGCCATCGCCGTAATGCCAGATGAAGGTGGGTTTAAGCGAGACTTCAACAATTTCGCCCACAATTTCAATCTTCTTCGTAACAATTGTTGGAATATCTGACCAGAAGAAGACTGGAACTTTGATCAGCGGTTGAAATGAAGGTGAATAGGCGATTCCTGCTGTGGGCAGAATTTCAATGAGCTTATCGCTCAGCGATGTTGCAGTTGGGGCCACTTCCGGCTTGATCCGTTTTTTAACGATCGGTTTTTTAGTAGCGGTAATAATCTTTGGTTTAGCGCTACCGGTTGGTTTCGGCTGCGGGGTAATCGTCTTCTTGACTATCGGCTTTCTAGTCTTACTGGGAGCAGGTGCAACCACTTTCTTCTGCGGAGCACCGGTTCCTTTACGTCCTTCAATCACAATCTTGCCATCCTGGGTATAGACATCAATACATGCGCGCTCGATGCAATCTTGCGCATGTGCCGAAGGTGAAATAGTCGTCAGTAGTAATGCAATTACTAGGAATCTCTTCATGCGCGGGAGGTTAAATCCCATGAGCGCACAGAAACGATTCAATCGTGCCGGTTGTGGATAGATATGAGAAAGTAGGACCATGGCTGCCCGCGATGGAGATGGATGGATCCAATGTGCATGTGGCTACAAACATTGGGGTGTCCACGGCGCCGCCGGCCTACTAATTATTCGTGACGGTTCTATCTTCTTACAGCATCGCGCACCCTGGGTGCATAACGGTGACACCTGGGGTATTCCAGGTGGCGCTCGAGATTCTCATGAAAGTGTGATTGAAGGTGCAATGCGGGAGGCGGTAGAAGAGACCGGAATTAACCCAGATGATTTAGAGACTCTTCACACCTTTACCGATGATCACCAGGGCTGGAGCTACTCAACAATTATTGCCCGCGCAAATCAATCACTTGAGGGACATGAAATCAACGATGAATCTTTTGAAGTGCGTTGGGTGAAATTCGATGACGTTACTCGCCTGCCCTTGCACCCTAGCTTTGCTAAGAGTTGGCCGTTATTGCGCCAATGTATCGATGATCTGATCACACCAGGATAAAGAACTCTTATCAATGTGAGCAATCACCAGGATTGTTCTCCCCTGATCTCGCAGCTCACTTAATAGCGCAATTATGCGCGCTTTGCTCTGCGTATCTTGCGCCGAAAGTGGCTCATCTAATAAATAAATTGGGGTATCTCTTATCAGTGCCCGGGCAATCTCAATTCTCTGTGCCTCTCCCCCAGATAATGTAGTAACGCTCTGGTTTTCATATCTAGTCATATCAAGGCGCTGCAACACAGCTTCCACCCGCTGGAGTTCAGCTGGGCCCTGGCCCATCTCAATTAACTCGCGGGCGGTGTATGAGAGCCAGTAATTTCTATTTTGCAGAACCACGCTACGAAGGCGTGCTTGTTCGGCTACCGAAATATCTTTCAGGTCGCGACCATCAATCTTGATTGCACCTGAGTTAATTGCCAGATCTCCAGCCAACGCCCCCAGCAGAGTGCTCTTACCGCTGCCATTGGGACCGATGATTGCCGTGATCTTTCCCGGTTCAATCACAGCGCTGAAATTGTTAAGGACTTTTTTGCCTGCCCGGGTTATTGAAACCTGCTCGATACTTATTAGCGCCATATATCACCGCTTTTTTTAAGAGTAAGTATCAAAATCGGTGCACCAATTAGTGATGTGAGCAGGCCGATTGGAAGTTCAAAGGGAGGAATTGCAGAACGAGCTGCAGTATCTGCAATCAAAAGAATCAGTGCGCCAATTAGCCCGGAATAAATAACCAGCACCCGATTGCGTGGTCCACATAAGTAGCGCGCGATATGAGGCGCAGCCAAGGCCAGAAATGCAATGGAGCCAACGCTGGAGACTGTCACGGCAACTAGCACCGCCAAGATGCCAAATGCACCCAAGCGGATGCGCTGTGCGTTATGTCCAATGTGTCTAACCGATGCATCACCGAGTGAAAGTAAATCCAGTGTCGGGGCAATCTTCCAGGCAAGGACGGCCGCGATAACGAGCACCGGAGCCACAACATATAACGTCTTGGTGGTAACAAGTGAGAGTGAACCAAATGACCAGAATGAAATTGAACGAGCATCTGGTCTACTGACCGCCGAGAGCGTGAGCCCCACGATTGCGCTAAGAATTGCCGAGACGCCAATTCCGATAGTGATTAACTGCAGCGCAGAACGAGCTAGTGAAAATGTCAGCAGCGTGGCCGCCATCGCACCAATTGCCGCACATACAACGGCGCCAGCTGATCCAATGCTGACCAGATTTGTTAATACTCCAAGTAAGACACCTAGTGATGCACCGGCGGAAGTTCCCAGAATTGCCGGATCTGCCAACGGGTTATTTGTCGAACTCTGAGCAAGAGAGCCAGCAACACCAAGGGCTGCGCCAATAAGAATTGCTGCTCCCACTCTCGGTGCTCGAATCTGCCAAATTATTTGGTGTGAGGCACTCTCTGGATTAAGCAGCGGATTAAAGATGTATCGGAAGAGCTCAGTGACATCGGCAGCGCCCACAGATAGAGCAACAATGGAGATGATGGGCAGCAGCAGAATCAGCGATGCAATTTTTTTCATTACTTCATCGCCTTCGCCATTGCCGCACTTAATTGCTCAATTAAATCAGGGGTGCGAGGGCCAAAGGAGAGCAGCAGTGAATCATCGACAGCAATCACTCTTCTATTTTTTGCCGCAGCAGTCTGTGCGATTCCCGGAAGTTGCACTAGCCCGGAAACGCCACCGACTGATTGCAAACCTTTACTCATCACAAGCAGAACATCAGGGTTGAGTGAGGCCAAGAGCTCACTTGTCATTGCGCTAAATGGGTTGGTCAGGGTGGCTGCTCCCACATCGAGTGCGCCCACTGCGCTAATCAGTGAATCAGCTCCTGATCCTTTGCCGCCAATTAAATAAATTGAACTACCGCCGCGCAGATAGAGAAAAACAACCCGACTCTTTTCTGGTGATTCCTGAAGTTTTTCTAGGGAGGAATTAAGTGCGGTGTTAAGTGCAGCCCCACTTGCCGGCGCTCCAATGGCATTGGCAATGGCGCGAACCTTTGCCGGCATATCACCTAAGGTCCACGCCTCTGGCGTTGTCACTACTCGGATTCCAGCAACTGCTAAGGCATCGAGGGCGCTTTGCGGGCCAGTTGATTTATCAACGATGACTAGATCTGGTGTGAGGGCGATAATTTTCTCAGCCACTACTTGGTGTCCGGAAGTAACAATGGGAACGCTCTTAAGATCCACATCAGTACTTGCGATGTCGCGACCAATGAGGATTGATTTAAATCCCATCGCCGAAATAATTTCTCCAGCGCCATTGGCAAGTGCCACAACTTTTTGAGTCACTGGACTTTCACTGCTTTTAATTGTGGTTGCTCGAGCCGATGAAATCTCAATCGCCTTAGATTGCGCAGTGCTGCAACCGGTAAGTGAGAGCGCCGCGGATGTGATTGTGACAACAACTAAGGCCATCACATTCCGCGCTTTACTCATGGATGAATACTCTCAAACATCTTGCCGACAGTCTGCGGCCTAGTTGTCGGAAAAAGCTAGTAGCCACCTTCTCTATTATTCACACCATGCGCAGCAAGTTGATACCGGTAGCGATAGCAATAATTGCTTCAACCGCGCTCACTACGCCCGCGATGGCGGCAACATCCGTTCTTGGTTCAGATGGTCAAAAACTTTCCGCATCGATTACCAAGGTAAGAAGTGGGCAAGAGATAACTGTCTCAGGGCAAGGATTTGATGAAACAGTAGGTATTTATCTCGCCTACTGTCTCATGCCCAAAAAGGGAGCAGCGCCTACCCCATGTGGTGGCGGAGTCAATAAAGAAGGAATCGGAGATGCTTCCTACTGGATCTCATCCAATGCGCCTTCCTATGCCACCGGATTAGCAATCCCCTTTACACCCGGTGGTCGCTTTACCGAAAAAGTTCGAGTGCTGAAAAAGATTGGTAAGCACGACTGCAGCAAAGTCCGGTGTGCGATCACCGTTAGATCAGATCACCTGCATGAAGGAAATCGCACCCACGATCTATTTATCCCCGTCACATTTAAAAAGTAATTTATCTACCAAACTAGGAGAAAAATGTTTACAGCTCGCAAGAAGGTTCTCATCGCACTGGCCGTCATTGGCTTAGTAGCTCCAATAGCCCTTTCAACACCAGCGCAGGCTGAGACTTTCGTCTTCTCAAGTGCCCCGCTGACCAACCTTGATCCAGCCGGAGCCACAATCAATGGTGGTTTCACAAAGTTCCCAACAAAGGCCGGACTCTATATTCAGCAGTGCATCGCACCATTAGGAACAGCTCGCCCAGCAACATGTGATGATGTAAATCAACTTTGGGTAACTGCCACCGGTGAGCAAGGCTCAATTAGTTCAACTGGTCCAATTGCCATGAAGGTTTCTTCATCAATTACCGGCAGGGGCGTCACAGTTGATTGCACCACCGCACAATGTGGACTCTTCTTCCGTCTCGATCGCACCGCAGGTACTGATACCTCAGAAGATAAATTCCTACCGCTTTCATTTAGAGCCGGTGAGAAGGCGTCAGTACTTCCAGCAGATGAAATCACGGTAACTCTCAATGGAACTCCCTTAGTTCGCAATGTGCCAAGCAACTTGGCCTATCGCGCAGATGCCAAGATTGTGGCAACTGCAAAATCAGGTTTAGCAGTCACTTTGACATCACTAACACCTGATTGCTCCTATGCCAACGGATCTTTGACGGCGCTTAAAGGCGCCGGTCAGTGCGCACTTGCCTACGCAACTGCCGGAAATGCAACCACGGCAGCAGCATCCGGTAATTTCCCATTCATTCTCACACCGGGAGCCCAGAAGATTGGCACACTTCCAAAATCTCTTAAAGTTGGCGTGAGTAAAGCACTTCCAAAGTCATCAAACTTTGGTGAGGTGATTATGTATAAGAGTGCATCTAAGTCATGTTCAATTAAGGCCAACGTGCTTAAGGCCAGCAAGCCAGGAACATGTGCAGTTGAGTTTCATGCCGCAGAAAAAGCTGGCATGTGGCAGATGAGCAATGGCTCAGTAAAGATTGCGGTTAAGTAACTTACTCATCCACAGTTGAGGCAAGTCTGCGAAGTGATTCGCGCACTACCGCTCCATCACT
>JBILAM010000002.1:0-60971 GCA_044354225.1 Candidatus Planktophila sp. | reverse complement strand
GCGGGGATATCTGCCCGACGGTTAAATTCAAGATTAAACGATATTGGTATCGAATCGCATTTCTATGCAATCGCCCAGCCCGGTTACAGCCCTTGCGGGAACGAGTTTTACATTAATAGAGGGCTGCTCCGCAGGCTAGCCAGTGGGTTCACAACTGTAGTTTCGAGGTTTGTCTCGGGATTAAGTTTCTTTTCAGTTTTAAGCGCGCCAGGTATTTCAACAAAATGGATTTTGAGTCAGTCCAGTCAACCAAATACAATAATTCACTTGCACAATTGGTTCAATTTGATAAGCATCAAACAACTTCAAAAATTGATTAAATCGAAAGTACCGTTAGTGATCACCTTGCATGACCAACGTCTAATGACTGGTGGGTGTCATACGGCATTAAGTTGCAGTGGGTTCAAAACTGGTTGTAATAATTGCCCAGAACTTCCAAGATTTATCAGGGTGCTCCCGAGACGGAATCAAATCTTAGTGAATTCAGCTCTTAAAGAGAGAAATCCATTTCTCAGGGTTGTCTCCCCTTCCTACTTTCTACAAGCGGAATCTTCCCAAAGCTTTGCGCTCAGCACACAATCCGTAAGTGTTGTTCCAAACATCCTGGACGGGGAATTCCAGCAATTTCTGAAAAAAGAGTTTAGAGAAATAGATGATGGCATTTTTAAAGTTGGCTTCGCATCAATTAATCCGCTGGATCTCCTGAAGGGCGGGGACTTGATCGCAGGACTAAGAAATTTGATAAGTAAAAATAAGGAAAAGATAGAGGTGATAAGCCTTTCGGATTTTAAATTTGCCCAAGAAGTATTCTGGAGCCAAATAAATTGTTTGCTAGTTCCATCAAGAGGTGACAATAGCCCCAATGTTATTCATGAGGCTAAGGCTCTTGGAATCCCAGTAATTGCAAATCTAATCGGTGGCATACCGGAACTTCTGAGCCCAATGCACGATATCGGGATTAAGGATTCAGAACTCACTTCCGAGAATTTACTAAAAGCTATTTTAGTGATGAAAGACAAGGGAAAATCGAATTCAGCTAAATTGAAAATAATTTCAGAGTATGAAAAGTTTACTTCAGATGCTTTGGAAAGGTTTATTTCCATCTACCATTCAGTGATCTAGTTTTGTCAGGAGTGCTTTGAGAGGGGATAGCATGTTTCTCGGACCGAGGCCGTAAAGTTCATCTTCAATTTGTCTATCTGTATCCTTGCGATCTTGAGACCCAAAAGCAACTACTTCACTGACTTCAACTTCGGACGCCTTTCTAAAAATAGTATCCTCTCCGATGATTGGAACCGTATGCGAAGCCACGTCATCTCTTCCTGTGTTTGTTACGGTAGTGATGTTCGGAATTAATGCAATTTTGTTTTTCAATAACATAGCAAGTGCAAGAGAACAGTCCCATGCTTTAAGTTCTCCTTTATAAACTTTTATATGAGCCGCGAGAAAGAAACATATGGGTAGTAATTTACCGGGTTTTCTTAATAGGAAAAATAGAGATTTTAAATAGGGTGGTTTCATGCCAATCAGAAAAGAAATTTGACTCCAGTTTTCAGTAGACGTAGCCCAGCCGGAAATCAATGGATAACTTGAAGTTGTTACCACCTTATTTTTGTGCTTTCCCTCCAGTAAATCCCAAGGTGAAGTGGCACTGATTAGCGTAACTTTGCCTAACAACAAGGAGGAAGAACGCTCCAGAAAATCTAATCCATGGGGGGTAATGTGACAATCGTCTTCAAGAATTATGAAAGATGTTTCATGTGACGAAATCCAATCTATAGCCGTTGGTACCGCCCTGCCCACACCTAGATTTGTGGTCGAGTGTAAAATAGTAATATGCAATTTTGATTGAAAATCCTCTGCAATCCTGAGAACCTCTAAATTCTTTTCTTTGTGCTCTGCCGATGCGTTGTCAATAAAAATGTATATCCGCCTACTGGACCCGATGAAATTTTCGAGAATTGCGTTTAGATCACCAGGACGCAAGTAACATACAATTAAGATGGACATCACAAGAATTCTCCCTATACTTTAAACGTGGTAGTGAGCGCCAAGCCGACTTTATCAATTATAACAGTGACGGCATTTGATGTTCATCGACTTGAGAGAACACTAGAGTCATTACAACACGACCTACATGACGTGGAGCTCATCATTGTGTGTCCTCAAAGCGACGAAATAACCATACAATCCGTAAAATCATTTTCGGAAATGGTTAACTACCCGGTGCGGGCGTTTCATGACGTGTCGATTGGAATCTATTCAGCCATGAATGTTGGTCTCAAATACGCTCACGGAAGATACATAATTTTTTGGAACTCAGGCGACAGCGCAAATGACTTAGCGGCACTTCAGGAATTTATCTTTTTTTTGAAGTTCAGCGATTCGCATTGGGGTATGACTCAGGCTGCATTTTCTTGGCGGGGTCCCCAAGTACTGACTAACCAGAATGTTCGGAGTTTTGCTCTCCAGGAAGGTGGGTACATTTCTCACCAAGCAGTTTTCGTAAATAGTGACACCCTCAGAAATATGGGTGGTTTTGACACTCAGTTCAAAGTTGCGGCCGACACGCTTCTAATCACCAAGCTTTGGTTAAAGCATGAGGTTGTTTTCTTCCCTCAAAAAGTTGTTAACGTGGAGTTTCCAAACTTTTCTGGAAAATCAAACCGGCGCGGGCGTTTCGAAAATTTTGTGATCGCAATAAAAGTCTTGCCCTTCGGCTATAAGTATTTTGCATTGAAAAGTGCTCTCACCAGAGAATTAGGATATCTTTATGGCCGCAGACCTCAACCAAAAAGAAGGTTCGGTGATTCTGAGTGAAAGTCGCTGTTTTATTTGACTTGAGCGATCCGAGTACGGGAGGTGCTTTCACCTTTAACAAGACTATATATGAAGGGCTTTTAAGTTTCCAAGGAAAGACCCAAATCGAGTTTCTTAAGGTTCACTCTGTTAAAAACTCTCTTGGTCTTCTTCCAGATATCGCTTTGCCGGGACCTTTCAGGCAAAAAATATTCTTCATGCGCTCCATGGTTAGGCAGATTTTTTCTAGACGATTCATCCGTAGCGGGGTGTCCATCCAGATTTGTCGTTCTACCGCGCTGTATTCAGCATTAAAGGATAAGGGTGTGGAATTTGTCTGGGCAGTGCAGCCAATTGGATTTCCTTTAAGTATCCCTTACATGACAACAAGTTGGGACATTGCTCATCGGATAACCCCATATTTTTCTGAGGTTTCTGGCAATGGTGATTTGTATAAGAAGCGCGATGAAACTGCACGCCAGGTATTTAATAGAGCTTTTCGAATAATCGTAGGAACTCAAAGAGGGGCAGAAGAAATCGGGCTTGCTTATGGGGTCAATAGTGAGCGGTTCTCGGTACAAGCGTTTCCAGTCAAGGAAGTTAGAAATTTGGGTGGTCTTGAAAGAATAAAGAATAGGTTCGTCTACCCAGCAAACTTCTGGCCCCATAAAAATCATTTAATTCTTGTGGAAGCTTTGCGCTTAGCACAGGACCAGTATGGGGAAAAAATTGAACTTCTTTTGACTGGTGTTGATAAGGGAGCGTTAAAATTTCTGCAATTGCGAATAAACGAACTATCTCTTCAAGAAAACGTAACTCTCGCTGGATTTGTCACGGAAGAATCGCTGGCTAGAGTATTCCAAACTTCGAATGCACTAGTTTTCCCAAGTCTGATCGGACCAGATAACCTCCCACCTCTTGAAGCCATGAGTCACGGAGCTAGAATTATTGTTGCCGATATTCCGGGTGCTAGAGAACAGTTTCAAGAATTTGCAGAGTATTTCAACCCTAATGATAAATTTGAGTTAGCCAATATCATGTTGAAATTGCTAGCAGATTTTGGCAAAACAGAGGACGACAAAATCTCAAAAAATGATTTTTTGAAGATTCACTCGGTTGAAAATTATATAGCCGGAATAATCAAGGAAATCGAACTTAATTCTATGGTTCTGAGGAATATTCAAGGTTAGTCATGCCAATTCTTGCCGATGATTGCTCTCAATCAGTAAACTTTGAACACGGACAGGGGGAGTAATGGCGGTTGAATTTTATGGCGGCTCGGAGCGACCTTCAGCAATCGTGGTACGAGCCCAAGAGAAGGTCGAGGGTATTAAATTCTTTTCACCCTCAGACTACTCGCAACAATTAGGGTTGATGTCCAGGCCCGCTGGCTACAAAGTTCCGGCGCATATTCATAACGAGGTTAGTAGAACAATTACCAATACCCAAGAGGTTTTATTTATTAGAAATGGCCAATGCCTGGTTAAGTTATTTGATAAAGACTTGCAAGTAGTGGACGAAATTAATTTGGCAACAGGGGATGTAATTTTATTGGCTCACGGAGGGCATCAAATTGAAATGCAAAGCGATTGTGAAATCTTAGAAGTTAAACAAGGTCCTTACGCAGGCGAAAATGATAAAACTCACTTAGAGCTATCTGAATGATTCCAGTAAATCGGCCTCTAATCGAAACTGATGACATTGAGTCAGTGACTAAGGCACTTCAGGAAACACTAATATCTGGCGAGACACCTCCTGTTCGTGAAATGGAACGGCTCCTGTCATTAAAAACTAACTCCAGCCAAGCTGTCGCCGTGTCATCTGGGACTTCGGCGATAGATCTTGTAACGGAAGCGCTCGAGATTAAGCCCGGGGATCACTGTGTTGTACCTGACTTTACAATTATCTCTACGGTTTCTAACTTACTCCGCAAGGGGGCTCGAGTTGAATTTATAGATTCAGATCCGGAAACTTGGTCAATTGATTCATCTGCAGCTGTAGCTGCTATAAATCAAGAAACTAAACTTGTGCTACCGGTTCATATTTATGGTTTACCGGCAGATATGGACCCTATCTTAGCCAGCGCTGCCCAACACGGTACTTTTGTCTTAGAGGATTCTGCCGAAGCACTTGGTTTGGATTATAAGCAACGCCCTTGTGGATCTCTAGGTGACGCATCTATTTTCAGTTTCTATGCAAACAAAGTCGTTACGGGGGGTGAAGGTGGGGCGATAACAACGAATAATGCGGTTCTTGCGGAGAGGTTAAGAAAGTTGCGAAATTTGGCTTTCTCAGATGAACGGTTTGTACACCATGAATTGGGCTGGAATTATCGTATTTCTGGATTGAGTGCGGCGCTCATCGCTTCTCAGTTGGCCCGACTGGACGAATTAATTTTGAAAAAGAAAGGTATCGCGAATAGGTATCGGGTCGGGTTAAAGGACCATCCTTGGTTTGATTTGATGATTGAGAATACCACCTACGCCGAAAATGTTTACTGGGTGGTTCCAATACTTCTACGAAACGACTCTCCCTTTACAGCAAAATCGCTTCAAAAATCTTTGAAGGAAATTGGAATAGAAACCCGACGATTTTTCTGTCCTATGCATCTACAGCCGTTAGTGGATAATTATAATGTAGTTTTAAATGGCGATTACAAAATATCAGAAAATCTATGGGAGAGAGGCTTATATCTCCCGAGTGGACTCGGGAACTCAACAGCCGAAATTGATGAAGTAATTACCAAGATTTGGGACTTAGTGAAATAATGTTTGGGGAAACTTACTCACAAATATATGACGAAGTGCATTCTGGGAAGGATTACGAGAGTGAAGCAAAACAAGTCCTTTCGATTCTGAACTCAGTAGTTAACAGTGGTAATCCTCTAGTTTTGGATTTTGGATGTGGCACTGGAAGGCACGCCGATAAATTGAGAGAGTACGGAATAAAAATCAGAGGTTACGATCCAAATCCGTTTATGGTTGGACAAGCCCGTAAGAATTTCCCCGACATCTCGGTTACCGATAAAATAGAACAATTACCAAACAATTTTGATTTCCTATACAGTCTATTTGATGTATTTAGCTACCAATTGAGCGACCTAGAAGTTTCACTTTTTCTTGACCAAATGAATTCTCTTGTGAAACCTAATGCTTGGATTTTAATTGACGGCTGGCACTTGCCTGGACTAGAGATAGACCCACCAAAATCACGGTCCAGAAGTTTCCAACATAATGGCCAGACCTTAAGCCGTAATGTGGATGTGGTTTCCATTGATGGATTGAGAGTTAGTGAGTTAAATATTTCAATTCGCGATCTAGCCACTTCTAAAGAAATTTTCTCGGAAATTCATACACTGCGTGCATTTGATTCTTCTGAGATTCAAGTTTTGATTAGGAACTTGGGAGGCCATGAGCTTACTTTTTTTGATGGGACTGATTTCACAAAGCCCTTAACAAACAATTCGTGGCGATTTGCCGCCGTATTCCAGACAGCTTCTGAATAAACTATTACATGACGATTCACCTGCCTTATGATCTACATACAATCACAACAAATCTATTGATCACAAGGGGAAATCAATCCTATGCAATCAGATCTTGAGAATGCACACCTAGGCTTTTCGGATGACTTACTTTCTACTCTCTGCGCGCCTCCAAGAAGAAGACAGCGAGGTTTGGCGCCTTGGGCGACATGGGAATCTGAGAATGCTTCTCTTGGAAAAACTTTTAGAGAGTGGGCTCGATTCCCAAAATTTCTCCCGATTTTTATTTGTTCTGATCATGGCGTGCATTGGGAATCACGTTGCTGGGAGAATGAAATTGATTCCAAATACTCAACATTCTTCACTTGGAATTTCAAGAAGTCATTAAAGATGCGAGATTCACATGGGAAGAATTCATTTCATGTAACACACCCTTGGGTACATTATCGCAAAAAGAAATTTGGTGATCCGAAGATTGAGCGATCGGGGACTCTTGTCTACTTTCCTCATTCCAACAGCACCACCTCTCCAACATTCAAAGATTTGGATTTGTACATAACACAATTATTGAGACTACCTTCGAAGTTTCATCCTGTCGTACTATGTTTGATGTCTCATGACGTTGAAAAAGGATTACACGAAAATCTCCGTCATTACGGGATACCGATTGTTACTGCGGGCAATACAAGCTCTGCTAATTTTGTCGATAATTTCTATAGTTTGTTGTATCAGTTTAAATACGCAACCTCTCCTGCCAGTCTTCCACTTGGTTCTCATGCTTATTACGTCCTAGAAGCAGGAATTCCTTTTTTTCTTTTCGGTGAGGGAATTTCATACTCAATTGCAGGTTCAATTTCTGTTAAGGACGGAGAATTAGATCTAAATGACTACGGAGATTCTGAAGACATCAATCGTATGTTAAATTTCAAAGCCAGCCTTATCCTTCCCCGGGACGAGGTTTCTGAAGCCCAGCGCAGAACTACAGAAGATTATTTAGGGGTGAATGCGCAAATGTCAAGAATTTTTGCTGCCTGGATATTGTGGAAGTCTTTATTCACTAACTTGGGCGAATTTGCTGGACTGTATTTAAAGGAAATCCGCAGTTTACTACAAAAATAAATCAAAATTTGCTAATCCTTGATACAGGGTGTGGGATCCGGAACCTAAATACATTCATATTTCAAGCGATTGTTCGACAGAAATTCTTCCAATGCAAGTAGTATTTTCTAACTCGACTTTACTCAATAATGATTCAGGTGTCAGATGAGCTCTCGGAAAATCAACCTTATGAATAAAATCTTTTCAGACGCTTATGCGAGTAAAGCTAACTCGGATAACAACTTAATAATGAAGGTAATGTACCGAGTCGCTTATCCATTTTCTAAAGTATTAAACAAATTTGGGATTTCTCCAAATGTGATTACTGCCTGTTCACTCTTATCCTCTTTATTTGCCGCCTTGAGTATTCTTTTACATTTTTCTTACGTAGTCTTTTTTTCTTTTTGGCTCATTTCCATACTTTTGGATTTTTGTGATGGTTCAGTTGCTCGCATGAGTGGTAAAATCTCTAGGAGCGCGCTCGACATGGATCACATGTCAGACCTTTTAAAACTTTCTTTAGTCATTCTATCTTCAGCCTATTCCCTGGAATCCCAGAGTATCTGGGTGTTGTCCTTCATATCTATCTTTGGCTTGCTGTTCTCGGATCTCTTGAATCACCAATTGGAATATGCCCAAAATTCTATGCAGTATGAGAAGAAGCAAATAGACCCAAAATATTCGAGTGATTTCACTTCTCAATCAGAATTGAAGAATTCTCAAAAGCACCGAACTAGAATGATTCTCAGAAATGGCTACACAATGATTTCGACAATCAATGGTCATACACTATTTGTTTTTCTCTTTATCCCTATCGGAGTTACATATGCTGCATTCGGGTTAAGTTATCTTATTGGCTTGGAATTATGGGCCTCCAGGAACTACATAAAAGTACTTCTGAGTCTTGAAATGAGTTATAAGGCGGACCGCGAGGGTGAACCCGCTTCAGTTGAAGGCAAGAGCGCCCAGGAGTAAGTATGGACAATTCTGAAGTTAAGTACTCAGTAATAATCCCGACTTACAACGGATTGGGCTACCTGGAAAGCTGCATCGACAGCGTCTTAGATCAAAAAGGTGACAATTTTGAAGTGATTATCAGTGACGATCATTCCACTGATGGAACTTATGAATATCTGATGTCACTTCAGGACCGAAGAATTCGAATCACTCAGCCAGAATTTTCGGCAAGTATGACTGAAAACTGGGAGTGGGCAAGTTTGCAAGCCTCGGGGGAATGGCAAATTTTTGTGGGCCAAGATGATGCTCTGCAAGACTATTTTTTTGAGCTAGCGGAGATTCTTACAAACTTAGCCGAGAAGAAAGGGGTTCGAACTATATCCTCCAAGAGGGCTTACTACTTCTGGAATGATTGCCGTCATTTGTATAGAAACCATATTTTTGATTTTTACGGCACCAATGGGGCCTCCATTCTAAATATGCGCTACCAAAGCTTGCGTGCACTATCAGGAATCATTAGCTATTTTGAATTGCCACATATGTATACATCTTCGATTTTTCATAAATCAGTTATTCAGGATGTTCGGACCAAGCAATCAGGAAAATTATTTACATCTCATCCGCAAGATGCGAATCTGGCGGCAATTGCTAGCAGTCTAGAAGATAAATTCTTGTATTCCCGAATCCCGCTTGGATGGGTTGGATCTTCGAATAAGAGCGCAGGACATGCGATTACAAATTCAAACATTTCCGCGGCTGACGATGTGAAAGAACTCCGCGCCGAATATCTCACTAAGATTCAAAAAAGTAAACTTTCCTATGACGCACGGGCAGGTGCGTTTGAATTAGATAATTTGTCGCTCTATTTTTGGCAATCTGTACTTTCAACACATAGTATTCGTACCGCATCCAAGAACCGATTCTTTAATTCTATGTGGATAAAAAATATGGTCTTAGGTTCTGCTTACAATTCAATCAGGACCAAAAATGCCGATGGGTTGGATTTACGGCCACGCCTTGAAGAATTTAAATCACTTGTTCTCCTGAATAATACCAATTTGTTATCAATTAAGTTCTTCTCTTCATTTGTAAATGCGTTCAGAATTTTAGATTTCTTGGTCCTGGGGGTTAAGAAAATTGGTAGAACTCTTTCCCTAGGATCCCAAAGTGAATCTATTTCAATGACGATTACTGAAGATTCGAAAACCGACTTATCAATTATGGAGGTTTCCAAAATGGTGGCATCCAGAGTGCGCCAAACAGCATGGTTTATTGAGAAGAAAGAATAATTTAATATGGACGATACGGTTTTGGCAGATCAAATAGGTGAATCATTATTGACACCCGTGGCCTTCTTTATCTTCAACAGGCCAGAAGCAACCAAATTAGTTTTTTCCGCGATTCGTGAGGCGCGCCCTCAAATCCTTTTTCTCATTTGTGACGGGCCACGCCAGGAAAACTTTTCTGATGTCAGAAAAGTAGAGTTGGTTCGGGAGATTGTTTCGAATGTCGACTGGGACTGCAAGGTCTTTACGAACTATTCGGATGAAAATTTAGGATGCAAGACGCGCGTATCGACCGGAATAGACTGGGTTTTCAGTATTGCCCAAGAGGCAATTTTCTTGGAGGACGACTGTCTACCCTCCCAATCCTTCTTCCGATTCTGTGCGACTTTATTGGATTTTTACCGGGAAAACCCACGGGTGGGGGTGATCTCAGGAAATACATACAACCTCAAGAAAGATTTCACCACTGACAGCTACTTATTCTCAAATGTTCCAAATATTTGGGGATGGGCTACATGGAAGGATCGTTGGGATGGAAATTATGATGCTGATATCGCTGCTTGGCCTAAGCTCCGAGAAACTCAGATACTTAAGGAAAAATTCAACTCAAGGGAGCAGGCAGAGTTTTGGGCTAAACAGTTTGATAATGTTCATGCGGGTTTGATTGATACATGGGACTACCAACTAGTGTTAAGCAGTATTCAAAATGATTGGCTTTCAATTATCCCCGCCCGCAACTTGATTTCAAACATAGGATTTGATGTTGACGCAACTCACACTACTTCACCAAGTGTTCTTGGTTTCACGAATAGCCACGAAATCGAATTTCCTTTGAAGCACCCAGGAGATTTGAATCCAAATTTCGTCTACGATTCCTGGTACTTTAAGAATTTTATGAAACCATCAAACGGCCGAATTTATGCAAGAAAAATCAAGATAATATTGAGAAATTCTGTCATAGGTAAGCTGCTTTCAAAATTTAATTTATAGCTTCTCTTGCTTAACCTTTAAATTTCAGTTTCTGCCTAGATTTTATTTTAAGATGCATCGAATCGCGCTAAAGCAATCTTTCCATGTTATTTTCTTTTCCTCTTCGTAAGTACGGCCATGGTAAGAAACTGCAACTTCATAAATTTTAGCTTCCATTTTTGCGAGTTTTGCTGTAATTTACGGTTCCATCCCAAATCTATCTTCTTGAATATTTAGATTCTTAGCAAATTCTAGGCGCGTAACCTTGTAGCAAGTTTTCATGTCAGTCAGGTACAGATTAGTAAATGCATTTGAGAGAAATATTAAAAACTTGTTGCTCATGCACTGCCAGAAGTAGAGTGCTCTTCTTTATCCGAAAGCTAGAAATCTTGACCCAAACACTGCGTCTGAATATCCATCTAGTAAGGGTTGCAGTAATCTTGAGTATTCTTCCGGCGAGTACTCCAAATCGGCATCCTGTATCAAAATGAATTCTGAACTAGCGATTTCGAAGGCTTTTCTTACCGAGGCACCTTTTCCAAGATTCTTAGAATTAGTCAACAGGATTATACGGGAATCATCCACCATTAATATCTTCAAGCGTCCTATCGGTGGAAGCATCATTAATAATTATTAATTCATTCACAAAATCTTGGAGAAGTACTCTTGAGATTATTTCTCGTATGGTTTTCTGTTCATTGAAACTCGGTAAGACGATAGTTAGACACTTTTTCAAATTAGCGCTCATCCATTCGAGTTCTGAAGTAGTTGATTGTTGAGGTAAGACCTACTTCAAGATCGATTACCGGTTCCCAGTTCAGCTTCGACCTAGCGATTGAGATATCTGGTTCCCGAGTTAACGGATCATCCATCGGTAAATCTTGATACTCAATTTCACTATCGGAATTTGTCATCCGCTTTATTAGTTGTGACAGCTCAAGCATGCTGATGGGGGCAGGGTTTCCTAAGTTTACAGGCGAATAAATCTGGGAATCAAAAAACAATGAAACTAATCCTGATATGAGGTCGGATACAAAACAAAAGCTGCGCACTTGGCTTCCATCTCCGTAAATTGTCATGGGTTTTCCCGAAAGTGCTTGCGTAATCAGGTTACTTACGACTCGACCATCATCGAGTGACATTCCAGGACCGTAGGTATTGAAAATTCTTGCTATCCTAATGTCTGTTTCGTATTGTCTGTGATAGTCGGAAAAGAGAGTCTCCGCAGCACGCTTCCCCTCGTCATAGCAAGATCGAATTCCAACCGGATTCACATGTCCCCAGTAATCTTCCGGTTGAGGAGTAATCTCGGGGTCGCCGTATATTTCTGAAGTTGATGCTTGCAAAATTCGCGCGTTATTCTGATGGGCCAGTTCTAATACATTAATTGCCCCCTGCACATTAGTGCGTAAAGTCCTTACGGGGTCTTTTTGATAATGTATTGGCGACGCTGGACACGCGAGATTAAATATTGCATCTACCTCCAAATTCATCGGCTCTAAAACATCCTTGTGAATAAATTTAAAATTCTTACGAGTTCGCAAGGCATGAATGTTTTGAACCCGGCCCGTATATAGGTTGTCAAGACATATAACCTCATGGTCTAGATCAACTAGTTTTGTTGCAAGATGTGAGCCCAAAAAGCCAGCCCCACCTGTAATCAGAACCTTCATTATTCCACTTTCTTTATTTTTTCTATCCAGAGTCCTAGCGAACAGAGTAGGCACGTAAACCCAATTAGAATTGAAGACATCACGTACCTGGGGGTAGTTATTGATCCGACCATTACCAATATTACATGGTTCACCAGTATTGGGTAGGAAATCTCAAGGATTGCTCGAATTCGATAAATTCTAAGCCCACCAACAAAAAGGTAGAAGGTTGGCCATAGCCAAAGACCGCCCCAGCCCCAGAACCATGATGCCTGATTTATCAAAAAACTGTTGAGCAGCGCAAAATCCTCAAGCAATTTTAAAGGGCCTTTCCTGATTTTTAAGGCCGGATCATCGATGGAGGGATGTAACACCTCTGGTCCAAGTTGTAATGCGGTGTTAGCATTTAAGCCAACAGGAATTGCAAGATTTCGATCAACCTGATTCGGGGGGCCTTGAAAAAATGGAGGAGGGAGTGCTTCGCTGCCACGCTGTAGATGCGCTTGCACCACAATCGCAGGATTCTTAAAGGCAATTTCAAAATATTTGGGGGTGAATTCACTGAAAGTTAATGAATTTCCCGTTCGAGGCAAGAGGTGCGAGTAAAATTATGATGTCTTTGTACGACAAGGTCTTATTGCCAGCAAGTACGTTTTTGGACAAAATCGGATTTAGTAGAGTCCTTGGGAAAATCTGCTACTCACTGCAAAAAAGGAAAATATTTAACTCTGATTTCTAAGTTGTGAATTGCATCAATTTAATCAAAATCACCGGTTTGCACCTCCACAATCTTATGTGCTGGACATGTGGCATATTGATGTTCAGCTAGTAATTCCAATATTTTGTAGTGAAGCAATAAGCAACCCTGCCAAATCATCGGCATGAATCTCCCGAATGTTGTTACTTGCCCGATCGGAATCCAGCATTCTAGGCACTAATTTGAGAACCGGATTAATTCTGATGTTCTTTGATTTCAGAACTTCATCGATTCCCAATTCTAATATAAAGTCCAGCATAAACCCTTGAAGTTCTAGGATGCTTTTGTGGCCCAATTCTGTAGCTAGTACTGTTAATGACTGGCTGGCGCTGTATGCGTTAAAAACAATCAATTCAGGCAGCGTGAAACTGCACGCTAACCCGTGGGGAAGACCGAATTCAGAAGTTAATGGATAAGAGATTGAATGTGCCAAAGCAGTTCTGGTTTGACTTATAGCAAGCCCTGCCAACAGGCTAGCTTTCATCATCGATGCTCTAGCTTCTTGGTTATCTTGCGTTTTCATTAATATTGGTAAGGCTTTTAAGGAAAGTTGTAAGGATCTTGTAGCTAAGGTTCTAGTATCAACTGTAGAATTGTTATTCCAAATTGATTCAAAGGCATGAGATACACAATCCATGCCTGATGAGAGCGTTATGTCTGGCGGCAAATTCAGTGTGAGACTTGGGTCCAAAATAGAAATTTCCGGGAGCAGATCACCTCCAGATATTGAATATTTCCTTCTCTCGGTGTTACTCCATACCGTAGCAAAAGGCGTAACTTCAGAACCAGTACCTGAGGTTGTAGGAATGGCAATTAAGGGAATCGGATCCACATTGAGAGCAGAATTTGGTAAAACTAATACTTTCTTCAGACTTGCAACTGAGGGTAGAGAAAACAGGCGAACAAAAGCTTTTGCAGTGTCGATGCAGCTTCCTCCCCCTAGAGCGATTATAAAATCTGGGCGGGAGTCTCGAATTCGAAAAAATTCAGTTTCTATATTTTCTATAGTTGGATTCGGTTTGACATTAGAAATGACTTTTGTGGAACTATCTGGGAATTTTTCAATTATTTGATTAACCACCCCCCGCTTGACAAAACTTTCACTCGTAACAAGTAATATATTTTCGTTAATAGATTTGCGCCTAAAATTCCTTAGAGCATCGGTTTCAAAAATAACTTTAGTAGGGTGACCAATGCTTTTCAATTCAGCAGAAAATGAATTCACATTATCGCTTTCATGAAAGAACGTCTATTCTGCTCAGGCGAATCGGTTGGGCGGCCCAATTCAGGTCTGCTCCCAGTTCTTACTAATATTTCGAGAAAGCTTCTTCTCGGATTTCCGATGAAACTACGTATAAATTCATTTATCTCTGTGGCGCTGATCGCACTACTTACAAACTTATAGCCACTCGATTCCGCAATTTTGGTAAAACTGATTTCTTTGCCGACTGTAGGTTGTCCCCCTACAGAATCATGCGCCCCGTTATTGATTAATATATGTAAGAAATTATCAGAAGCTCTTTGCCCATTTATAGCAATACTTCCCATATGCATAATCGCGGCACCGTCACCATCTAGGCAAATGATCTGACGTTGCGGTTGAGCAATGCTTAGACCTAAAGCAATAGATGATGCGTGGCCCATGGAACCCACGGTTAGGAAATCTCGATTCCCATCTTGTTCTGATTGTTGACGTAATTCCCATAATTCTCGAGAGGCCATTCCGGTAGTCGAAACAAAGAAAGCATTATCACCAAAATTCTCAATCACCAATTTAATCGCCTCCTCCCGAGACAATCTAAATTCGTCAAAAGTTTCAACTTTAACACTGGGCCCTACGATGGAATCCTTGGGTACTAAAATTGCTACAGGTCTACTTAATTCGTGCATCATTTTCGCAGCTTTACTTAAACTTAAATATGAATTTTCTCTGTCAAAGTCAACGAACGGTACTTCCAAGGCGTCCAAAAATTTCCGAATGACTCTTCCTTGTTTTTCATGTTGAGGCTCGTCCTTTTTCCCTGGCTCGCCTCTCCAGCCAATCATGATTATCATAGGGATTCCGTAAACTTCAGGGTCAGCGAGTGACAAAAGTGGGTTTACTGCATTTCCAATACCAGAATTTTGCATATACACAAACCCTGGTCTACCCGTCGCCAAGTAATATCCTGTAGAAAGTGCAATTGCGTTACCCTCGTTTGCAGTAATGACATGATGAGAGCCTTTAACTTCTTCAGATATAACTTGGCAAAAGTCCTTGAGAAGTGAGTCTGGTACTCCTGTGAAAAAATCGAACCCTAGTGATTTTACTTCTTCGAATACTCTTACTGCATTGGTACTCATATTGTCCCGGGTATAAGTTTCAAGATTTTCTCAATGGGCATAAGTTTAGAATCAGCTTCAAAAGATCTACCGTGTCGAAGAATTGAAGAGGCCGTATCATGCATGGCGGGGTATGAGGCGCGGAGAAGCTGATTTGCGTAAATCACAATACTAACCCCTTGGGCCTCTAATTCTTTCTCTGTTACTTGGTTATAGGTGGATGGGACCGCAACCAGCGGAACTCTGGGTTCCAGTTTTGAATAATTCTTACAGAACTCAAAAATTTCGTCTGGGGACGAATTCCTGCTGTGGATCATTATCGCATCAGCTCCGGCAGAAATATAAGCTTCGGCTCTCGCAAGCGCATCGTTCATGCCAGCTTCAAGAATTAGACTCTCGATTCGCGCAATGACCATAAAGTCGTCACTAACTTGAACGGATTTGCAAACTCGGATTTTCTCAGAAAACCCTTCAACAGAATCTTGGGTTTGAATCACGTCAGTTCCGAGAAGTGAGTTTTTTTTCAACCCGACTTTGTCCTCAATAATCATCGCTGAGACCCCAAGTCTCTCGAGTGTTCTGACCGTAAATTTTATATGTTCAATCTTGCCACCAGTATCTGCATCGTATATTACCGGTTTGGTGGTAACTTCCAAGATGTCGTTGAGCGAAGCTACACGACTACTGACATCAACGGCCTCGGTATCTGGTTTTCCCTTTAGGGTTGAATCTGTAAGACTACTACTCCACATGCCGTCAAATTCCCGTACTCCAGCCTCATCCTTCAACTGCATGTTCTCAACAATTAATCCTGAGAGTCCACTGTGAGCTTCCATAAATCTTAAAAGTGATTTTGCCGCGAGTAAACGCCGCAATTTGCCTCTCCGTAAATCTGGAGTAGTACCAAATTGTTTTAGAGCGTTATTAAATTTTGTGGAAGATATTCCTTTTGTATATGGAATTTCAACCAGTTTGCCGCCCCACACATCTAAGATTTCAACAACTTTGTCTCGCGCCTTTCTTTGAACTCCTTCCTTCCAGTCATCACCATGCACCACAAAATCAGGCTTAATTCTCAATAAATTAGATGAGTAGTCCAAAGTCTCTTGAGCAATTACCTGATCAACACCTTTGATGCTCGAAATGATCTTAAATCTATCTTCAAAATTCATAAAAGGCAGTCTCTTGTAACTGGCGATGGCGCTATCCGTCAAGAGGCCGACTGTCACGCTTCCAAGTTTTGCTGCCTCATTAATTATATTTAGATGGCCGGGGTGAATAAGATCCGCACTCATTCCAACATAAACAATTGCTTTGGCTTTTCCTGTCATGCCATTAATAATAGTCCTAGATTTAGTAAAGGATGCATATATTTCCGAAATTTCAGAGGTGTGTCTTAATCAATAGAATTCCATTTTTTGGATCTAACTGATTCTCAAAAATTACCATCAACTGTAAGAAATAATCTCAAGTATTTTATAACTAAGCCACGTTTCTCTAGGGGAGTATCTCATTTTTCAATTCAGCCGAATCCAAACATGATGCCACCGTCGCCGTTAATTAATTGGAAACAGGCAAAAAATTTTACTGGTGTTCCTAAAACCGCAAAACGAATAATTATTCATCGGAATCAATTCTCGCTAAAACTCCAAGCTCAGTTAGTTGTTCTGAAACTTCAGACACTGTCAGCGCGGAAACGCCAAGAATATTTGCAATATCCACGCAATCTAGCTTTCCGTCTGAATATGAAATCACGTCACTTAAAATTTTTAAGTCTTTCGGGTAATTTCCTTTTTTTGATGTACTTGGGTAAAGACCATATTTTCCCAACCGTGGCTCCCCTAAGGTTTGCGTTTTATAAACGTAATTTCTTTCGAGAATTTCAACAGCCATCTGGAGAGCTAAGTATCCACCCTCTAACCCATCCGGAGTTACTACATCACTGATTTTATCGAGCGACGTATGATATTCGGGATACTCTCCATATTTTGTTCGCATTATGGAGGCGATAGGTAAATCTATCCCCGGGGAGCAGAATTGTCTTTCATCGCTCCCGCGATCCAACCAAGAATAGGACTTATATTGGGGTGCATGATGGCCCAAAACATGTTTAGCGATTTTGTCGCTTAATGTATTGCCGTTACGAGTCGGGAGAAATGAGTAAGCTCGATCGTCTCCTACGCAAGTAACATTAAATCCGGCAATCACATTCTTTTTTAGATAAACCAAGTTCTTACTAAGGTAAGCTATAGAGCCAATCGTCTCTGGGATAACTAAAAAACGATATGTGTAGCGAAGACTTACCTTGGAGGCTATAAACTTAATGAGTTCGGCAGTAACCGCTGGGCCTGATAATTCATTATTGGCCATAGATGGGTGACACATGTAAGTCGAAATCAAAACCTCTTCTTTGTATTGCCCCTTGACTACAAGCTCACCAACGATTAGTTCCCCGTTTGTGAGCTCAGAGTCGATGTAAGCCCGGTAGTCGCCATCAGGAAGAGAATTTCTCTCATTCTCAGAGATGCAGAATCCCCAATTTTCCTCATAATATGAAGTCACATAAGGAATGGCATCTGGTTGCAAGGGGAGCGAGTGCATCTTTAGTTTTAATTTATCTAGACTCATAGTTTCATCCACCGGCGTGCTATAGCCAACCAAGTGTGTTGTCATCCTCTCTCTCCTGTACAAGGTGTGAACCGATGTGGACGATATTCTCAACTGGGAGTTCATATTTCTTTACCCAGCCAATCAAATTACTCGCCATTATCTAGCAATTTTATCTGGTAGGACACACTTTTTATACAGATCAAGAGTCATGATTAATAGAAAATAATTGCCCATAAGAATTGTCGCCATCACATACCTCGGTAGCGGTGCTCCCAGAATGAGCAAAAGTCCATGAAGCACAAATGTGCTCGAAAGTATTGGGAATATCGAACCTCCTAAATTCCGTTTCAAATAAAGAAGTAAGTAAATTAAGATTGGCCAGAGCCAGAGCCCACCCCATCCCCAAAACCACGATGCCTGATTAACCATAAATATCAACCCTTGCGCCGGAATCTCCAACACTCTCAAGCCTGAAACCTTAAAGGCGACGGAAGGTTCATCTATCGAAGGGTGTAGAACTCCCGCTTCACTTTGAAGGGCTGTATTAGTTCCTAGACCGATCGGTACTGCTGGGTCCACATCGACCATATTCTTAGGACCTGCAAAAAACGGAGGCGGAAGAGCAATACTGGCACGTTGAAAATGTGCAAGAGCAACTATCGCAGGATTTCGGCCGGCAATACCTAAGTAGGCATCGACCAAGTTCTTATCCAGTTTAATTTTATCCAAGTCTAATGAAGGCAGTGCTCTAAGCCCATCGTCGATCAATGAACACTTTGTTGGTGTAAGCCACTCTGATTTTGGCGCTAAAGAATTCAAGAGTTCCCATTCACTTTTGGTAATTTCTGCCATAGGGTGTTGAGCAACGCACTTTACATCCCCCACTATTACTAGAATAGGCCCGTACTTTGGAACTTGAGTTACACCAAGTGATGAAATCAGAATTGTGGCGATTGACAATAATGGAAGCGCTGCGGCTACCTTGAAATTTCGTCTGTATAATAACAACAAGGTATTTGCTGCGACTAAAAACACCCCATAGTGAGTCGTTACAACTAGGACGCTTGCAAAAACTATTGGTAGGTAATCCAATGTACTTGAAAGATCTTGCCCCTGCAAAATTCGAATGTGGTATCCAGTAAATACAATAATTCCTGCTGCCATGAAAACATCGTGGCTGATATTTACCCCAAAACCACCATAAATTGGGCTACAAAAAACAATTAAAAGCGCAATGCGATTTGTAAAATGCTTGCTTCGCAAAGACTCACACAGATAGAAGAGTGAATACCCCAAAATCATTAAGGAGATTAGAGAGCTAACAATAATTGTTCTCCCATTAAAAGTGGAAAGTTTGAGATACCACCAGAAACTTGCGGTCCACCAATCCGTACTCTCTCCCCTTTGCATTATTCGAATTGCCTCAGAGTAATCAAAACCTAACCGGCCAGGGAAGAGTGCTAGATACCAAACAGTGGATATAGAAACTAGGGATAACTTAAAACGCCTGTTAGATCTCAAAGTGCCTGAAAGTATTTTTCTTAACCGGGACATTTTGCTCCTCGCAGAATCACGAAATTTGAAATATACCCCAAGATTAGTACAAATCCTCAGATACCTGCAGGTTTGGGCTAATCTTTCTCCCATGAATGCAAGGGTCCGATATCTAAGGTATTTTACCTTCGTTGGGTGGCAGCTAGCTCAAACATCTGTACTTTTGTATTTTTTGCGAGCTTTTGCAAAACTAGACACGCCCCTATTTGAACAAATTATCTTCACGGTTTGCGTTAGCGCGGGATTATCGATGCTCTTTTTTTTCCTAAAAATAAAGTTGCTCTCTGAAAGATTCATTCGTGATGAATTCTTATCTTTAGTAATAATTTCAGGTTTATTAGGCTGCCTAATTCTTCCTTTATCCTTGGTAAATGTGGATCGGTCTCGTTCTTTCTATGTCCTTAGTTGGGTGGAAAATGGAAGCATTTCCTCAATTAATGGTGAGTTGAAATTTCGGATTAAATCTAGTGAAGCTCTGGATATCAATGGGGTTGCACTTCGCCTTGAGGAGCAAATAGGCCGAGGTTTAGTACAAGAAGCAAATGGGAGATACCAGTTAACCCCCATTGGCGATTTATATATTTCTATGGCAAATTTTCTCGCTGACCTATATCGGTTAGAAAATTGGGATGCAAACAAGAATTAGAAAATCTTAACAATTAAAATGGTTTATGTCGTTACTTATTGCGTCTTGCGGAGCAACTTTATTTTTTAGGACATCATCCCACCATTGTAGTGTCAACTTAATTGCATCTTCTTGAGAATATTTTGGTTTCCAGTTCAATTTAGCTTGGGCATGACTCGAATCTAAATCTAAGTATTTTGATTCATATCCCGTCTCTTTATTGAGAATTCTGTATTTGATGTCGGGCCAGACTTCTTGTGTGTTAGCCATAACCTCACGAACTGATAAGGAGAGTTGAGATGGGCCAAAATTGTATGTGTCTGGATCCAGCATTGAAATCGATCGTTCCAAAGCTAGGATGTAACCGTGCAAAGGATCTAATACGTGCTGCCAGGGTCGAGTGCTCTCTGGGTTACGAATTTCTAGTACTTTATTGTTTTCGTGGGCCCGAACAATGTCCGGCATCAATCTATTTTTTGAATAATCCCCACCACCTATCACGTTTCCTGAACGTGCTACTGAAATATTTGATACCCCTCCGTTGAACAACAAATTTCGCCATGCAATTGCGACGTTTTCAGCTCCTACTTTGCTGGCGCTGTATGGATCTTTCCCAAGTAGCGACGAAGTTTCTCTGAACTTTTCATTTTTGTCCTTATTTTGATAGACTTTATCTGTTGTAACAATCATAATTCCATGAGTTTGCTCACTTTTTCTGGCCGCTTCAAGCAAATTTGCAGTCCCCATGACGTTCGTATTAAAAGTGTTTATTGGATCTAGATACGATTCGAGAACTAACGGTTGGGCCGCAAGGTGAATTATTGCTCCAGGTTTTGTGGATTTGATAAACGACCTAATTGAATCTAAGTCACATATATCCGAAAACTTTTCCTTAATTTGACCTTGAAGGTTAGCTCTAACATATAGCTCATCCCCTTGTATCGGGAGTGAAAACCCCACCACTTCTACATCTAGATGAGCTAGGTATCTGGTGAGCCAGGTTCCTTTAAAGCCGGTGTGACCGGTTACAAGTACTGGTCCGTTAAGATTTCGCAAGACCGCGCCAACTGACTTTTCCATGGCTCACAGAGTAGTCTTTCTACAATAAATTTGTTTGTCTTACCGCGATTGGTTGGAAAATGCCCGATTTTTTGGAATCGATTGACGAGGTGGTTGCGCAAGCCATTTTAGAAAAACACTCACCAACCAAATTTATACCGAACGTGAGTCCTGTACCAGTAACTGGAAAGGTTTTTGGAAAAGAGGAACTATCCGCAGCAGTTAATGCGTCTCTTGATTTTTGGTTGACGGCGGGTCCTTACACTGCGGAATTCGAAAGTCGTTTTGCAAAAACCGTGGGGATGCGCCACGCTTTTATGGTTAATTCTGGATCTTCAGCAAATCTGCTGGCATTGACAGCTCTCACTAGTCCAAAAATGGGTGAGCGCCGGCTAATACCTGGGGATGAAGTAATTACGGTAGCAGCGGGTTTTCCAACTACTGTCACACCAATTCTTCAAAACCAATTAGTCCCAGTTTATATCGATGTTAATCTGGGTACCTACACCGCAAATGAAGAATCGTTGGAAGCCGCGATTTCTCCGAAGACCAAAGCAATCATGATGGCTCACACCTTGGGTAACCCTTTCAATCTTGAATTAGTTTCGCGCTTGGCCGAAAAACACAATCTTTGGCTGATTGAAGATTCATGCGATGCTCTGGGTGGTACATACAAGGGACAGAATCTCGGATCATTCGGCGATTTTTCTACCTTTAGTTTCTACCCGGCCCACCACATCACAACAGGTGAAGGTGGGGCTGTAATGGTTAAGAAAGCGGCACACAAAACTATTGTTGAATCATTCCGTGACTGGGGACGTGATTGCTGGTGCGCACCAGGGTGCGACAACACATGTCTTAAGCGCTATGAATGGACCTTGGGTGAACTACCTGAAGGTTACGACCATAAATACACTTACTCACATCTTGGTTACAATCTAAAATCTGGCGACATCCAGGCTGCTATCGGGCTTGCCCAGTTAGATCGTCTTGACTCATTTATTGAACTTCGCCGTCGAAATTGGGCGTATCTAAAATCTGGGTTGAAAGGATTAGAGGAGTTCTTGCTTCTTCCTGGCGTGACAGAAAATAGTGATCCCTCTTGGTTCGGTTTCGCATTGACGGTTGAACCCACTTCCCCAAAAACTCGAAATCAGATTGTTCAAGAATTAAATGATGCAAAGGTTGCGACGCGCTTACTGTTCGGCGGCAACCTACTGCGGCAACCTGCTTTTAAGGATACCCCCCGGCGTGTGGTCGGCGAGCTCATTAACACAGACATTGTTATGACTGACACCTTTTGGGTTGGAGTATGGCCAGGATTGACGCTCCAAATGCTGGATTACATAATCGAAAATCTTCATAGGATTCTGGGTGTGACAAAATGAAAGCCATAATTCTGGCAGGCGGTCTTGGGACACGAATTTCTGAAGAAACTGAAAATAAACCTAAACCGATGGTTCTAATCGATGATAAACCAATTTTATGGCACATCATGAATATTTTTGCGAAACAAGGTGTATCTGAATTTATAGTGGCTACCGGTTATAAGGGTGATGTCATCTATGAATGGATTCGGTCATTACGGGAACCATGGAATATAACTGCGTTAGATACCGGGTTGAATACACAAACGGGCGGACGGATAAAGCTCGCAATGGGTCTTGCTGTAGGAGAGACGGTTCTTGCTACATACGGTGACGGACTAGCAAATGTCCAATTAACCGAACTTCTTGGTAAACATGCCCGAAGCCATTTGCTTGCAACCGTGACGGCAGTCAGGCCACCAGCCAGATTTGGAGTTCTAGAGAGCAACAATGGGGTGGTGACACATTTTGGTGAGAAAAACCAGGCAGATTCTGGATGGATCAATGGTGGATTTTTCGTTTTAGAACCTGAAGTCGCAACATTGATAACCGGCCCGATGGACCCCTTTGAAACGGGAGCACTTCCAAAATTAGTTGGTCAAAAACAACTAGGCGTTTACCACCATGAAGGATTTTGGAAACCTATGGATACACTTCGTGAAAAGCAGGAACTATCTAAGTTTGCATCAACCGCTAACCCACCATGGTTGGAAGGAGTTCAAAAATGATTCAGAGAGTTGAATTAACAGTCATAACTCCGTGCTTTAATGAAGAAGGTGGGATTGCAAAGTGTGTAGAAGAATTGCGAAAGTCACTAAGCCAATATTCAACTTTACTCAACTACGAACATTTAATCATCGACAATGATTCAACTGATGGTACTGCTGATATCGTTGCAAAACTTGCCAAAGATGATCAGAAAGTCAAATTAGTGGTCAATAGTAGAAACATTGGTGCATCACGGAGTATTTTTCGTGCACTTGGAATGGCAAAAGGGGATTGGGTGGTCCCAATGTTGCCCGCAGATCTTCAAGACCCGCCAAGTGTAATTCCTACTTTCTTGGAAAATGCCAAACGAGAAAACGTAGATGTTGTTTACGGAATTCGGAAGAATCGCCAAGAGTCATTCATTTTAAGGTCCATGAGAGAAATCTACTACCGCGCGGTGAGACGATTTTCCAATGTAGATATGCAAATCAATGCAGGGGAATTTGCTCTAATTAACCGGCGAGTTGTAGATGCAATCACTTCAACAAACGATCAATACCCCTATGTACGTGGGCTGATTGCTCAGACCAACGCGCAGTTTAGTAAGGTTGAGTACTCTTGGGACACTCGCAAGACAGGGAAAAGTAAAGCTTCGCCGTTAGAACTCATAGACGTCGCGATTAATGGATTTGTATCAACCTCGCAAGTGCCAGCTCGCCTTGCACTGTTATCTGGGTTTCTGCTCTCTAGTGTTGGAATTTTTGCGGGAATTGGTTATCTGGTTGCTACTCTTGTTTTTGACTCGCAGATTGGCACTGGTATCCCAACACTAATAGTTGGATTTTTTCTCATAAGTGGGGTTCAATTATTCTTTCTGGGGCTTATTGGGGAATACGTTTTAAGTATCCACAAGCAAGTTAAGCCGGAGCCACTTGTCTATAGTAAACGTGAAATCAATTTTTAATCCATTTTAAGGTTCTCTTAATCGCTTCTTGCATCTCAACTTTAGGCGCCCATCCAAGCTGTCTAGCCCGTGAAATATTGGGGACGACAGAGTTAAAGGGTGAGTGAAGGAAACTGCCATCTAAAGTTGTAGCAACGTGGACATTTGAAATCCTTGCGACTTCCTGCGCAAATTCACGAATGCTGAATCTGCTCTCTGAACCAATATTTAGAATCAGAAATTTCTCTGCAGAAAGAATGGTTAAGAGAATCGCTGCCACAGCATCGCCACTGTAAAGGAATGTCCTTATCTGATCTCCATGCGACTTGAGCACTATGTCCTCAGAAGCCGCACCCGAGTATAGGAAATCGGCAAATGACCTTCCATCATCTTTAGACAATCCCGGTCCAAAAGAATGGAAAAGCCTCAGAATATTTATGGACACATCCGTCTGTGAGAAGTTCTTTGTTAAATAGCCCTCAGTCTGCAACTTTGCCAAGGGGTACCAGCTTCGCTTCTCACTCTTGTTAAAACCCTCAATTCTTGGGACCAATGTAGTGTCCTGGCCTCCATAGACTTCACCTGCCGAGATAAAGATAATTTTCTCTGTTCTGTTTGATACACAATCAGAAAGAAAGGTTTGATTGATATCTAAGAGGTTTTCTAGATTTGAAATTTTTGTTATATTGGATGGACTCGCGCAATGGATTATCAGATCGAAATTCAAGCGTGTTTCTCTCGCTTCTTGATTTGTAATAAAGATCACGTCCGTAGCATTCTCCAGATTATATTGCCAATTCCCCCACTCTCGGGACGCCAAATACACTTTGCTACCCGGTAATTGATTCCTTTTCTTCAACTCAATGAAAGTTACTGCCAGTGTGCCCCCTAACATTCCTCTGCACCCGGTAATTAATATCGTCTTCCCTGCGAGTATTTTAAAATTGAGAGAGCCGAATATTTCTGATTCACTATCATAAATGTCTTCAAAGCGGATAGGTCTCTTGCTCAAACTCTCACGAACCTATCTATGATATCAAAGTGCTTTCGGTTATCTTCATGAATAAATAGGAAGTTATTTTCGACTGTTGAATCATCAATAATGTGTATGGCCTTAAGTCCATTTTCCTGGATTGCATAAACAAGGTAACCCTTCGGGACAAGCAAATCTATTACATCTTGAGGGTGTCTATTAAATGGTTTCATCCATTTTCTAAGTAATTCAATAACAATCGTAGGTTTATCTTTCGTGATAATTGCTTGGCTACCTAACATCACTTCAAATTCGAATCCTTCAACGTCAACTTTAATCAGATCTGGAGCCGACTTAGAATCTAAATATTTATCAAGCGAATACACGGGCGTCTCAAAGACTTCCGGTTCGCCTTCTTCGACATGGAGGTTTGCAAAGCTTGCACCTCCAGATCCAGTAAACTTTGGGATGAACATGGTCAGTACAGAATTTTCAGCACCTAGGCCACAATTGTGAGTGGTGACGGTCCCACTAAGACTATTTAGTGCGAGATTCCTTACCAGTGATTTATACGTGACTGGTTGTGGCTCAAATGAATGTACTTTCAAGTCAGGATTAATTCTGGGCATTCCTAAGGTGTAATACCCCATGTTCGCGCCGATATCTAAGAATTCCTTTGATTGTTGGCCCAGTTTAAACAAAAGATTGGCTTGAAAAGCCTCGTAGGGTCCTTCTGCGATGATTGAAAATGGTGCGCTGCGAATATCCTCTACATTCAAAAACATTTTAATCGAAGTTTTAAACTCCTTTAGAGGAATCTCCAGCTCAATGTTTTGAGGTGTGACTCGTATGATTAAATCTTCTCGCTCCGCGATTTCACGAAGTTCCGAAAGTACTCGGAGTTTAGTGCGAATAACTTCCCAGTACATTTCCCGAGTTATCACATTGTTTTGGCGGTTTTGTCTAGCAGTTTCGATTGTAGTCTTTGGCTCATCAAGGGACTCGGGTCGCATAGTTTTATTTTCTCCTCAATATGATTTACACTACCGTTACTCAGTCAATTTAATGATTTTGGAGTAAGTCCTCTTACTTTATAGGATTCATCAGTTGGTCTATAGCCTAGAAGTTTTCCCAGGGTTTCAATGGGGATTAAGGGCGCCAAGTCTTCTAACGGTGGTGAAACGAAAACCCCATCAGGCATCTTTTTTGTAGATAGCCTAGGAAAGTATTTTTGGCTAGGGTCCATATGAATGTCAATTATCCAGGCTTTTGAGTCAACTAACAAAGTTTTGATTTTTTGGAGTTCGGTCATCGAGGTAATTTTCAAATACTCAAAACCAAAACTGATTGCAATGTCCTTAAACGAAGGAAAACTAATGCCATCTGTTGTGCCAGAACCGGAGTATCGCGCATCAAAGAGGTTTTCTTGCGATACCTTAATTTGAGCATACCCATCATTATTGAATATAAAAAGTTTTAGGGGAATTTTGTGCTGTTTGACTACTTGCAATTCTTGTAAGTTAAGCATCATCGCGCCATCAGCATTCAGACAAACAATCTGGCGGGTTGGGTCAACAAAATAGGCACCAATTGCCGCTGGTAATCCGAATCCCATTTCACCTAAACCTTGTGAGGTGAAAAACCTCTGATGTTCACCAGGCTTAAAGATATAGCAGCCGTTTAGAAGTGGGGCCCCGACGTCGGTCACGATGACCGCATCGTCGTTGAACATTCCCGGGAGCGCCGCAAGGACATCCGCCGAGTGAACGTACCCCTTCGCAGCGGGCGGTCCCACTTGATCTATAAGTGGCAACTCACTCTTGATAAGTTCAATATCTGAAATCCAAGCTTCATACTTGCCTGGATTGTGTTCAACTTGCTCAAGAATACTATTTGTAAATTCATACGCGTCGGCATTTATCAGGTGCCATTCTGTATCTGCGAATTTATCCAGCTCGGACTGATCGATATCAACTACGTATTTGGTTGCCTGCCGCGCAAAATCAAATTTATCATAACCTATTTGAGGTATCGCCAATCTTGTTCCAATTGCTAGTAACAAATCACACTGTTGCACAGTTATGTTTCCGGACCTACTCCCATAAATGCCGATTGTTCCCACGTTTAGCGGATCGTCGTGATTGACTAAATCTAGTGCAGACCAAGATACCAAATAAGGTATACCAGTTTTCTCAATGAATTTTTTGATTTTCACAATTGACTCTCTGCACCCGTTACCAATATACAAAAGTGGTTTGGCAGAATCAGCTAATTCCTCGATTAATGTAGGGTAGTCAAGAGGGCTCGCTTTTGTAGGATTCAGTTGGGCTTTGTCAACAAGGCCCGTCTCACACTTTTGTCTCTGTAAATCCATTGGGAAATCAATATGAACCGGGCCTTTCCGCCCGCTTAATGCCATGGCTATTGCGGAATTAAATTTCTCAGGTACTTCTCCAACGTTTACGATTCGGTCACTGAGCTTGCAAACAGGCTTCATCATTGAAACGGAATCAAACCCTTGCACACCGTAGGCTCGTAGAGAATTCCAGTTTTCACAATAGAAAGAATTTTCATTTCCAGAAATTAATAGGACCGGGACGGAATCTAGGTAGGCACTCAACATTCCAGTTGCTGCGTTGGAAGACCCACCACCTGTCGTTACTAGTGCCACTCCAATTTTTCCCGATGCTCGAGAATAGCCTTGTGCTTCCATCACCGCAGCTTGCTCGTGGTGCGAATACACAATCTTGATGTTTGCATCCCTAACTAAGGCATCAACAACTGCAAGGTTCCCAGCACCTGTTATTGCAAAAATTGTGCTCACACCGTTTGCCAAAAGATGCTGGACTAATACATCGGCACCTGTTTGATTCATGCCCTTAAATTTACACTAATTGAGGTTCAACGTCGTTGCTCACTGCGGCCCGTCTTCTAAAGTTTTTGCTGGTGAATGCTAATCCAACACAACAACCCCCCCCGGAGTAACCAGATGGACAGCAACAATTCCCGACTGATCATCGTTAGTTGATGGGTCTACCCACTCAATGGTGACATCACCAAGGGAGGCAAGGATATCTTCCTTAAACCAAGAGTCAGCTAGTTGATCAGTATCTGCAATAACAATCTTCTCAATCTCAGCAAGTGGTGTGCCATCTTGTGATGGGTGATCGGCAGAGAGCCACTGAATAAAGAACGGGAACTCTCTTGTGTCAGTAATCTCATTTACTCCGATTTGCACCCACTTGAGATCTGTTCCGTTTGGTCTTGTGCGGTGACCTTCAGTTGCTGCGCGACCAAACTTTGTAGCTATTGGTGCGATGTCTTTTGTACTAAAGACCCAGGTAAACCAACCACCACCTTCGTTAGCCTTCTTTGATACCGCCTTACCCCATGGTGTTTGTTCTGTTGCTGGGTGATCAAGAGGACATACAACTTCTATGTATTGACCGTTCTTAAGTGAGGCAGTGAAGTTACGTGTACCAAAGCGTGGGTGGATACCACCATCTACAAATGTGCTGCCTAGGCGTGAACCTAGTCTTTGCACAGTGTCAGCTAGTTGGTCGTGGGAAGTCACATAAGAAACATGATCTAAGCGCATGGGGGAATTCTGCACCATGGCGAGGGGTGCTAATTACCAGATGAAATGGGGTTTAGCGGCCGGCTTCGCGCCGAGGTTATAGCCTTCGGGTATGAAAAACGGGAGTTTGATCCTTCAGGCAAGGATGGGATCCAAAAGATTGCCCGGAAAAAGTATGGTGGGTTTGGCTGGCCAACCGATGATAGATGCCTTAATGCAAAGGCTTGATGCAATCAATTGTGAGAAGTGGCTCGCCACGTCAGATTCTGACGAGGATGATGTACTTTCTATTTTTGCTAAAAAACATGGCTGGCAGGTACTACGCGGATCAAAAGAGGACGTTTTGAGCCGATTTGAACAAATCCTGACCAGGGGAGATTCCACATATTGCCTGAGGGTCACCGGCGACAATCCACTTGTTTGCCCCACTGGATTAACTGAAATGATTCGAAAGTTTGATGACTTGTGCCAAGAAATTGACTACATGAGTGACTTTGATTTTGGGGAATACCCAGTGGGCGCTTTTGCAGAGATTTTTTCAGTGCCAAAATTTCTCTCTGGTGTCAAGGATATACCTGCCGACGAACCTTGGCATTTTGCACACGTAACGTCATGGATGCGAAAATCTACCCGCATTAGCCCACTACAACTTCCTTCCATTTTTGTGCCTCGCACCTCGTGGCGTTGGACTATTGATTATCCGGAAGATCTAGAATTTATAAGTCAGCTTATAAAATGTATGGGTAGATCTTGGATTAGTTCAACTTACCCAGAGATTGTGCGAGTTTTAGACTCTAAACCGCAATTGCTAGCCATCAATTTTAGTTTGAAACAAAAACCGATTGAGCTCGGTTGAATTACCCAAACATATCCAAGGACACTATCTGGTCCTCTTGAATATCAACAAGCGACCTCTTCCCTACTAGGTCAACAATATTTCTCGAATGTAATCCAGTGCCTGGGCGTTTCATTGTGAAATCTGATTCAACCATAACAGTTCCTTGTGATATGCCTCTTGTAGTTACTACACTCCTCCGGGCGTAAGCCCATGCCAGCTTCTCGGCCTCCAAAAGTTCTTTGCGCCCAGTTCCTAAAGCATCTTCTATCTCTCGCACGTCTAAGACAAGTTTTGTTAAATCTGCTTCGTCCAAAGAAAGCCAATGATCTGCACTCTTTGGCAACGTTTTATCAAAAGTGAAATGCTTTTCTATAGCTCTTACCCCGAGTGCGACACTAGTACTCGCGATTAAAGTGCCTAGCGTATGATCCGAAAGCCCGAGCAGGTAACCCGGGAAATTCATCCTGATGTCATTTAGTGCAAGAAGGTTTGCATCTTTAGCTTTGGTTGGATAGCACAGGGTGCAGTGCATAATCAATATAGGGCATTGGCTTACTGACTTGATTTCGGTTATTGCTTCTGATATTTCTCGAATTTCCGCAGCACCTGTAGAAAGTAGCATTGGCATATTTTTTGAAGCTATGTGTCTAAGTAAAGGGAAATTAGTTAAATCACAGGAGGCGACTTTGAAGCCTTTAACGCCAACATTCACAAGTAAGTCCACCGAATCAAAGTCGAAGGGCGTTGACATAAACTCAATACCGTATTTGTCGCAAAGGCTTTTCATCGCTAGATATTCGGCTTCCCCAAACTGGTCTAGTGCCGAATATGAATCATGCTGTGAACCATTTGCCTTCTCTTCCCCTTCCCAGTTCCAAAATCTAGGGGCATTCTTGGTTGTCAACTTATCAGCCTTGTAAGTCTGAAATTTCACTATATCGGCACCTGATCGTGCCGCGGCCGAGATTAACTTTTCCGCATAATCCATTTGGCCCAGGTGATTAACTCCTGCTTCTGCGATAATCACCGTTCTTTCCTGGGTGAATTCAACTTTCCCGATGCTAAATTCCATACTTGTTGCGCAACTTTCTCTCGGATTCCTTTTGTTCTTCTGATCGTGAGATGTTTGAATCGTGCTGATAGTACCTATAAAGCGGTAAGGGAACCCTGATTCCTTGCTTGCCTTCTTTTTGAAGTCTGAAAAGTAGGTCCATATCCTCGCAGTTCCTTAAACTCTCATCGAACCCACCGACCAATTCAATATCTCGGGAGCGATATAAGACACCTGCTCCATGTCGAACCAGCTTGTCGAAATCATCCAAATTGATCAGCTCTTGTTTGAATCCTTTCTCATTCACTCGATAATGATCCGCGTACGCAAATGATAGGTCAAGGTTAGTGGACAAAGCCAAGAGTAGGGTCGAGCATGATATCGGTGACAAGAAATCGTCAGCGTCTACTCGCATGAAATAAGTTCCCGAATGTGACTCAAATGCGATGCGCGAACAAGCGCCCACTCCCAAATTAACTGGGTTACTTAATAGAGTTATCTCATGCTCAAACTCCGCCAAGATTGAAAGTGAATCGTCTGTCGACCCGTCGTCAACAACAATAATTTCTAACTCGAATGAAGTCCTAAATTGATTTTGGCAAGACCTAATGGCCCGATCAATTCTGGATGCCTGATTAAAGTTGAGGATTGCTAAGCTTATTTTTTCCACTAGCTCACCGTTTCTCCTTCACTAAATTGTATTGTTGTAAAATTTGAATGTCATGGGCGATATCATCGATTGTGCGGTTCAATTTGGTTGAAATGTCAATTAGATCGCGTGTCCCATCCATAAGATTCATAATGTCCAGAAATTTTACTCCGCTCGCTGTAGAACCAACTTTCGATACTGCTGCATAGAGATTTCGCCTTGATAGTTGTGGCTCTCCAAAAATGTTATTAACGTATCTCCTATTTAACTCTAATACCTCACAGAAACTGATATACATCTCGATACTTTCTTGGAGATTCTTGAGGGAGACAAACTCAAGGTCATCTAGAGAAGTGTGGTACTCCGGAAATTCTCTGTATTTACTTCTGGTTATACTACAAATCGGTAAGTTAATTTTGGGCCAACAAAATTGTCTCTCGTCAGACCCTCTGTCACCCCACTCGTAATATTTTGCACCGCGTCCCGTCAAAATGTACTTGGAGACCTTGTCGGATAATGTGGTTCCACTTGGAGAGGGTATGTATGAAAAATTCCCTTTATCGCCAAGGCATGTTGCCACTAATCCGGCAATGCAATTTTGCTTTAATTTTCTGAGATTCTTTTTCAGGAAAACAATGGCACCGATTGTCTCTGGAATGAAAATTATTCGATAGGTGTATTCCAAGTCATGTTGTAATTGTAGGAATTTGACGAGCCCGACCAAGACGGCTGGCCCGGATAGCTCGTTGTTTGCCATTGATGGGTGACAAATGTTTGTGGAGAATAAAACTTCTTTCCGAGAATTACCGCGAATGAGAATCTCTCCGTACTTTAAACTTCCTTTTGTGAAGGATGATTTTATAACCACGCGATAATGATCACAATCGAATTTCTGAAGTTCTTCGTGTCGGATACAAAATCCCCAGTTAGGCGAGTAGTAGGACGTTACATAAGGGATTGCTGTTGGTTGATTTTCAAGAAAATGAAGATGCTCAAGAAGTTCGGAGTGAGAAATCACTTGGTCGACAGAAGTTGAGAATCCAACTACGCGCAGATTGCTATCTTGATAGTCGATAATTCTTCTACCTTGCAAATCCTCAATCCAGGCTGAATCAATCGACCACTCTTCTGGAACCTTCCAGTCCCATACTCTTTTTCCTGAGCTGACCGATTTTATCTTCATACCAGGAATGTGCTTCTTAATTAATTCAAGTGATTTCGTTATTCCCGGACCTGCGATGGTTCTATGGATGGGAAAAAGTTCTTTTACTAGTTCGTAAGGGTCATAATCTACCGTCTTGTCCATGCGACTAGAATATATTAATTATCTCACGGCAAGGTGATAGTCACCTAAACCGCGCTATTTAGCTCTGGGTGGTGTTTAGACATGATCAAGATAGGTAAACCAATAAGCAAAACTCTACTTGCTCGAACCTTCGTTTGGAAGCGACAAGTTCATTCACAAAATAGAATTCATGCCGCCAGAATGCTTGAGAAAGCCAACCACGATGAAATAGTGCGTTGTCTTATTTGTGACAATCTAACCTTCCCGTATACGGAAGTTGACAAGGTTGCATACGGTCATTGCAAATATTGTAATCATGTTCAGTCTTCCATACGTCCCAGCGCAGGCTTTTTGGAAACACTTTACGGTTCTGAAGAACCTGACTATTCGTCGCAGGATCTTGCTTACGTCAATCTGTCACAGTCGGCTCTAGATTCGCGTGTAGATGATATAGCTGCACCTAAGGTTGAATGGATCCAAAGTTTAATCAATTTCGATCCTAAAGATCTGTGGTTGGACATAGGCTCGGGCACGGGTGAAACTTTGCTCGCTGCGAGAAAAGCTGGTTTCAGTGTTCTTGGAATTGAAATTTCTCCATCTGAAATTAGTCTCGCGCAGAGTAGATCTGTCCCGACAATCCCCATGTTCTTTGATGGTTCGCAAAAAATAGCTGAGTTAAAAACTGCAAAAGTTATTTCAGTTTTAAACATCTTAGAACACACATTAGATCCGTTAAATTTCTTGTCAGGAATCTCACAGCAGATGAGTTCTGGCTCTTACCTTGTAATTGAAGTACCAAGGTTGAACGGATTTAGCTCGATTATTCAATGTGCCCACCCGAATACCGTTTACCGCCATATTTTTTCACCTGAGCATTTGAATATTTTCTCCGATGAGTCCATAGATTTCTGTTTAGATAAGCTCTCAATGGAACGACAGGCAACTTGGTATTTTGGCTCGGATGCAATTGAAATATTCGGGTATGTAATTGAATTAACTCAACCCCACTTCGACAAAGGGTTGGATGGTTACTCCAATGAAATCAACTTACTCCAGCAACAAATTGATAATGCTGGTCTCAGCGATGTGATGTTACTGGTGACAAAAAAGAAATGAGTGTGCACTAATGAACACAATTGACTTCGACGATTCGTACTTCGAGGCTCGCAAAGGATCCGATGCCCAACGTATGAAAATGCATAACATCGACCGCAAACGGGTGTTGAGTTACATAAATTCAGCCAAGCCGGTGGCACAACAATCCAAAAGGGCGTTCCTTGACATTGGATGCTCGGATGGTCGATTTTTAAAAGGTTTTGGTTTTGCGGAAGGCAATTGGGGTATAGAACCCAATGCAAGTCAGTCAGAAATGGCTAGGGACAATGGTTTGAAGATGGTCGATAGTGCCTCTGAAGTTCCACGCCTAGATACTGTGATTTTACGAGGAGTGCTTCATCATCTGCCTGATTACAGAGAAACTATCAGTCAGATAATTCATGCATTTACTAATTCGCAATCTTCGAATACCAAGTTTCTATTCTTGCTTGCTAACCCAAACGCAGAATCTCTGATGTACAAGAAATTTGGCAGACTGCCCGCTCTGGAATCTGGGACAAATTTCAATTCTGTCTACAAAGTACATGGGGCAAAGGAAATTATGGGTGAATTAAATCTGAATGGTTTCATTGGACATCTTCATTACCCTTATCTATTAACGCCTTACTCCCACCCGATTCAAGATTTTAGTTCGATTATAAAGAGCGTTACGTTACGAAGATATATTCCTTCCCCGTTCCCAAGAAATATGTTCAATCTTGCCCTTGAGTTAATCCGCTAACTACCGTAATCTGCAAGTCAGGTTTTTCTCTGGGGGTTTACCATGCATTAGATAGAAATTAACCGCATCATCGATGCAAATGCTGCCACGACCTTGTCCGGTGTGACCATCAGCATCCAGAGAGAAAAGCATGGACGTGGTCAAGATTTTATGAAGACCGATAACCCATTCATAAGGCGTGGCTGGGTCTCCCGTAGTACCAATAATGACAATCGGGTTGGCAGTCTTTGTGGGCAGAACTTCTGTTGCCTTGGGTGTTTCAAAGTACTTACAAACCAACCCACCGTAAGCGAGGTAGGGACCAAAAAGTGGTGCCTGTTTGGCAAATACCTCCGCGTCTACTTTCATTTGTGCAACGCTGCGATTATCTGCGAAATCTAGACAATCAATGATGGCACCTGAATCAAACTCGTTGGTGGTGTAGCCATCTTCTGTGCGCCCCGTGTAATTATCTGCAAGTTCTAAGAACTTGCCAGCCTCGCCTTGCTTTACCGCCTTAATAGCCACACGAAGCTTGGGCCATCCTGTTGCGCTGTCATAGAGAGCTGATGCTATCCCCAGTAAAGCTAGCGACTCTGAGAGTCTTTTGTTTGGTTTCTTTCCCAATTGGCTAACAATCTTCTTCATCTCTTCAACTGCTGCTGTTTTATCTTTCGATAACGGACAGTCACTTCTCTTACCGCAATCAGTTACAAATGCTGCAAATGCTTTATCAAAGCCAACTGCTTGCGAGAGCCCCTGCTGGAAGTTAGAGATGGAAGGATCTACCGCGCCATCTAGAACCATGCGGCCAACTTTGTCCGGAAAGAATTGGGCATAGAGGGTGCCAAGGAATGTGCCATAAGACTTACCCATGTAGTTCAGTTGCTTATCACCGACTGCTTGTCGCAAGATATCCATATCGCGGGCAGCATTTGCCGTGCTAAATGAGGTGAGGTGCTTATTCTTCTCTTCGCACTGCTGAATAAACTTCTTTGATTCAATCAGGGTCTGTGCAAACTCTTGCTCGTTATCTGGCTTTGAATCAGAGGCGTAGTTGGCATCTAACTCTTTATCACTCAGACAAATAATGGGCTCACTGCGCCCGACCCCGCGAGGGTCAAAGCCCACGATGTCATATGCGTTAAGGATTGCTGGGGTGAAGAGATATTCGGCGGCGTAGGCGTAATCAACCCCAGAACCACCTGGGCCACCAGGATTAACAATGAGGCTACCTAACTTCTTCTCACCTGTTGTTGGGAATTTCAGGACCGAGATGTTAAATGTGCCAGTCTTTAACTCTGTGTAATCGATGGGTACCTGCAGATCTGTGCATTGGTAATTCTCATAGCAACTTCTCCATTGCAACCCTTGGGCATAGTAGGAAGCAAGGGTTGTGGGTATCTCTGGTCTTGATTGAATATAGGAAACTGTAGAAAAGAGTGCGAGTGCAAAAACTGTTACAGCTACCGTAATTTTACTTGCGCGGGTTCTAAATACCTTAAGAGAATTGGTGGAGAAAGTCTGCATCTATGGCTTTGCCAGACGGCACATCAGAGCTTCACACGTTACAAGTGGGGCGGCGTTATGTGCCAGGTTGGTGCGTGCTTCCATGATGGCGGTTATCTTGTTAATTGTTGAGTGGGCAGGGAATTTAGCAGCGTAGCTCTCAATAGCCTCACGCATATCTGTGTTGATCATGGAGCCTGCTTCACCTGATTGCACCATCATCACATCTCGATAGAAGGTGGCGATATCAAGAAGTGCGCCATCGATGGAGTCCCGCACCATTCTGGTAGAGCGTGACTTCTGTTCTTTCTCTAGCTCTTTTACCGCCTTCGCGCCTCCTGTTGCCATGCCACGACCAGTTGCACCTTTTCCATAGGCTTCTTGTAATTTTTCAATCTCTTTCTCATCACGCTCATCACTGGATGTGTTTGCCTCATTAGTTGCAAGGTCCATAAGTGTTTGCGCTGCAGCAAACGCTGCTGCAAGTGAATTCAGTTGTAGTGGCAGCGCCATGATGCGAGCGCGGTTACCGCGCACGTTTTCATTCTTTGCTAAAAAACGTGCTCGTCCAATATGTCCTTGGCTTACCCGTGCTGCAAAATCTGCCATCGCTGGTGCGATCTTGTCTCTGGTGACGAGCACGTCAGTTACTGCTTGTAGTGATGGCGTGCGCAGCTGCAAGTGACGACAGCGTGAGCGGATGGTTGGTAGAAGATCATGCAGAGTGGGAGCACAGAGCAGCCAGACGGTGCGGGTGCCAGGCTCTTCAATCGCCTTAAGCAGGGCGTTAGCAGCTGATTCAGTGAGTCTGTCAGCATCTTCCATCACAACTACTCGCCAGCCGCCCATAGATGGTGCCCAGGCAACCCGGGTCAGTAGCTCGCGCACTTCTTCAACCTTGATTGATAAGCCTTCGGTGCGAATGATTTCAACATCGGGGTGGCCATGAGTCTTGGCTGCATTGCAATCAGAGCATGTACCGCAACCGTCCTTTGAACAGATCAGTGCTTGGGCAAATGCAACTGCAGCACTGGATCTGCCAGATCCAGGAGGACCAGTGAATAGCCAAGCATGTGTCATCACTTGGGACTCGATGCCGGTGCGGCTGGCAGCAACTGCTCCTTTTAGAATCTCGATGACGTGCTCTTGACCCACTAGGTCATCAAAGACAGAGCTCACTTACTTTTTTATCCGATGCGTGACCGCATTCGTTGCAAAACGAATAGGACGTAGTAAACGATTTTGGTGTGGGCCAGCTGCGTTGCGCTTTAGCGCTGGCAACTCTGCAACTCGTTCAATAATTTGTGCATGAATCTCTTCCACTGACTGGGTGCCATCAATAACGAAGTAGCGCTCTGGATCCATCATGGCGATTTGTAAGAACTCTTGCCGCACTCGCTCATGGAATTCTTTTGGTTCTGCCTCTAAGCGATCGAGTGATTGCAAACGAGCCAGGCCAACTTCTGCTGGAAGATCAATCAGGATGGTTAGTGTGGGATAAAGGCTCTCTGTCGCCCATCTAGAGATGCGCGCAACTTCTCCTGGGATAAGAACTCTTCCTGCTCCTTGGTAGGCAGCAGATGAATCAAAGTAGCGATCAGTAATGACAACATCACCGCGGTCTAGTGCTGGGCGAATGACTGAGTAAACATGGTGGGCGCGATCTGCGGCATAGAGCAAAGCTTCTGCTCGCGGACTGATTGCTCCAGTTTCATGGCCGAGCAAGATGGTGCGTAGATCTTTTCCTAGTGTGGTGCCGCCGGGTTCTCTTGTAAGTAGAACAGTTTCAGCTTCTTGCTCTAACCACTTAGCAAGTAACTTTGCTTGAGTTGATTTGCCGGTGCCTTCGCCGCCTTCAAAGGCGATGAAGACGCCCTTGGTTTCGGTGCCGGTGATAGCACCGAGTTCACCTTGTAGCGCTGAGACGATATCTGACCAGAGCGAGACTTGTGGGCGATCTTTCATCTGCCGGTAGGCCAGAGCGCCAATGAGGGCTGCAATCACACCTGCTAGCAACATAGTGATCTGGGCGCCGTTGTAGTCAAGTGTGGTGTTCTGGAATTGATACCTGTGCTCACCAATGGTGGCAGCGATGATGGGTGAAATAGCAAGGACTGCTACCAAGGTAATGCGAATCAGTGATTGCACAAAGGCGAAGGTGCGACCACGGACATCATCGTGTACTTCCATGCCGAGCATGGTGAAGCCGGTGACCCAAGTGATGCCACTAAAGGCACCAAGGAAGATCACGATGATGACTGAAAGTGTCAGGTTTGAAATAAGTGCCAGCAACACCAGGAAGAAACCGGCTGTGGAAAGAGATGCGCCAAATAAACGACGACGTGAGAACTGAGCAAATATCTTTGGGCCAAAAGCGATACCGATTGCCAGACCTGTGAAAACCGCACCAAAGAGAACACCATATGCGGCGTCTCCGCCGCCGAGATCGCCAACAAATGTGCGAGCAAGGCCAATCACAGCACCAGCTGCTGAGAATGCACCAATCATTCCAATGATTAGCCCGCGAATAATCTTTGATTGCGAGACAGCCTTCCAACCTTGTAGAAGTGATTGGCCCATGTTCTGCTCGGCATCTTTTTTAGAGGCAGCACCTTTTGGAATCTCTTTTAGGCCACGGATTGTGTAGGCGGCGAAGAGGAATGAGAGTGCATTGAGATAGAGGGCGATATCTACCGAGTTACTTGGTAGCAGCGGGCTAATCGTTGCAATCGCACCTGAGAGCAGCGTAAGAAGTGTGAAGAGAATTGCCGCGATGGGGGCGGTGCCATAGGCGGCCAGCAGTGAGACCTGATTAGCATTTTCTAACTTATCGCGCGGGACAAGATTAGGTACTGATGCTTCCTTTGCAGGTGACCAGAACAAGGTAAGACACTCCACCAAGATCATGGCGGCATAGAGCCAGAAGTATGTGTGCACAATTGGAATGGAGATATAGAGCGCCGCGCGCAGGATGTCGATTACCACCATCAAACGGCGGCGATCAAAGCGATCGGCAAATACTCCAGCAATGGGGCCAAGAAATACTGCGGGTAACAATCGCGCAATAAAGACACCAGCGATAGCAAAGTTTGCTGTGGCGTATGAACCACCAGAGAGTTGTTGCGCCAGGGCAGTTGTTGCCAGCAGGCCGAGCCAATCTCCGAGTGATGAGAAGACCATCGCTTTCCAGAGTTTGCGAAATCCCGGAATTGCTAAGACGCTGCGGGTTGCATCCTGCTTAGGAGCTGCAGGTGTGGGCAAGCTAGCGGGCATGGGGGAAGTCTATCGGGCGCGCCAGATAATGACTTTGGGGCCTCCAAAGACCTAAAAGAGACTTCTAATGCTCTCTTCCAATGAGTACTTAGATTCAAAGCCCATCGCACTCTTTGCCAGGGTCACATCGGCACAAAGAAATGCCGGATCTCCTGCCCTACGCGGGCACTTAATTACTTCGGTGTCACTCTTATGAGTTGCTTGTAGAACTAAATCAATAATCTCGCGCACAGATGCCCCGCGGCCGGTGCCAATGTTCATCGCTGGTGGCAGGGCGCTTTTCGCATCTGCTGCTGCTAGATGCGCCCTGGCAATATCTCTGACATCGACATAGTCGCGGACACAGGTGCCATCGGCGGTGGGGTAGTCGGTGCCGAAGATCTCTGGCGCCAGCCCCTGATTAAGTTTGCCTAAAACAATAGGTACTAGGTTCTCTACTGAGTTATCCAGGAGTTCTGGGGCTGCCGTTCCGACAACGTTAAAGAAACGCAGTGATGTTCCATGGTTACCGGGTGTATTAATGAAGGCGGTTACCTTTGATTCTGCTTGATACTTTGAATCTCCATAAGGAGATATTGGAGCCTTTGGGCCATCTTCTTTGCATAGCTCCATGGTGTCGGGACTTCCATAGACAGCCGCCGTTGATGAGAAGATAAATTTCTTTACGCCGTTGCGCTTTGCAATTTCAATGAGTTCGTTTGTTGCTTCTAAATTGACTTGGAAATACTCATCGGGTTTTTCCATTGATTCACCGACAGCTTTTAAAGCTGCGGTGTGAACGATGCCATCGACTTTGTGGGTGCGAATAGCACCTTCAATCTCGTTGTAGTCGCGGATATCTGCCCTAATAAATGGGATCTCGGCGTTGTGGTGGGCACGCAAGAATGTAATACGGGGCTCTAGCCCTTGATAGAGAGAGTCATAGAGAACTACAGATTTGCCAGCGCGGATAAATTCATCTGCAATGTGGGTGCCGATATATCCGGCGCCACCTGTGATGAGCCACGTCTCTTGCGTCATGGGGTTCAGTCTATCGGCGCAGCTAAAAACTCCTATCAATGAGCGGTGGCTGGCTGGGGGCTGTGGATAATGTAGCACTTTTACTTTTTGTGCTACATTTAGCTATGACTACAAACCTTAAAAAACCTATCACCCGAGCAGTGAAGAAAACCCCAAAAGCAAAAGATAAATCTCTCGTTGAAGAGGCTATCAAGGAACAAATGTCGGTGGGTGTGCGTGAACTTCGCCAAGATGCTTCAAAAGTTCTAGCGCTTGTTAAAAGTGGTGAATCCGTCATCGTCACTGAATGGGGCAAGCCTGTGGCAGAAATTAGGCCAATCAAAAACACAACACTGCAGGATCTCATTGATGCAGGAATTATTACCCCAGCTAAAAATAAATTTAATCCTAAAATCTTTAACCCGGCACCAAACACTGATGGGCGTAGCCTTGTTGCGATACTACTTAAAGACCGTGAAGAGGCTCGCTATTGAATTGGTATGTAGATAGTTCAGCAATACTCTCAATAATTTACCAGGAGCCTGAGGGTAAAAACATCCCTTCTAAAGTGTGGGTTGGTTCAATTACTTCAAGGCTTTCTGGGGTAGAAGTTCTACGTTCTGTCAATAAATTTGACCCACTGCTTGTGAATTATGCAAAGTCGGTTATGGAGCAAATATCTGTGTGCGAGATAGAAGAAGATATTCTTCGTCGGGCAGAGAGTTATGGACCAGAAATCACTGTGAAAGCATCAGATGCAATTCATTTAGCAACCGCAGAGGCACTCTCTTCTTTGGTAAAGGGAGTTTTGACTCTGGATAAGCAAATGGCAACAAATGCGCAGAAATTAAAGTTGCCTCTTTATTAATCCACTTCGGACTAGTTAGCTTTTAGCCTTACCGCTCGCCTTCTTAGCCGCCTTCTTCTTTGTCGCAGCTTTCTTCACCGTGTTCTTAGTTAGCGTTGGCGCAGTTGCGCCAGGCTTAGCTTTAGCCGCTTTCTTACGTGACTTCTTTGGAGATGGGCCATTTTCTGCCTCCCAGGCACGGCGTCCTGCCAGTAGTTCTAGGCCACGCTCCAATGTCATTGCCTCCAGGGTGTCTCCACGACGTAGCGTTGCATTGGTCTCACCATCGGTGACATACATACCAAAGCGGCCATCTTTAATAATGACTTGCTTTTCAGTTCCAGGATCTGCGCCAAGTTCTTTTAGCGGCGGCTTTGCCACACCACGACGACGCTCCTTTGGTTTTGAATAAATCTCAAGTGCTTCATCTAGGTTGATGGAGAAGAGTTGTTCTTCAGAGGTTAAGGTGCGCGAATCAACGCCTGCTTTTAGATATGGGCCATAGCGACCGTTCTGCACCGTGATTTCATCACCTGCGCTATTTGTGCCCAGCACACGAGGCAGTGAAAGTAGTTGCAGTGCATCATCGAGTGTGATGGTGTCTAGATTCATTGTTGATAAAAGGGAAGCCGTCTTTGGCTTTGGCGCATCTTTCTTCTTCCGCTTCTTCTTCGGTTCACCTTTGTCGTTAAGTTCTACCGGCTCTGGCGGAAATATTTCAGTGATGTAGGGACCAAAGCGACCTGACTTTGCAACGACTTCAAAGTTTGTCTTAGGGTCCACGCCAAGTTCGCGTTCACCTGATGGGGCGGCAAGTAGTTCAATTGCTTTTGCAAGGGTTAGTTCATCTGGTGCTAAACCTTCTGGAATATTGGCCAGCTTACGATCTTGATCCGGCAGGTTTTCTTGTAGGTAGGGACCAAAGCGACCGACACGAATTTCAATGGTGTCAGATAAGTTCATTGTGTTTGTAGCACGTGCATCAATCACACCGAGATCAAGTGCTAATTCATTGAGGCCCGGCTCGCCATTAACGCCGTAATAGAAATCACGGAGCCAATCGACCCGGCCTGCTTCACCTGCGGCAATCTTGTCTAGGTCTTCCTCCATTGATGCGGTGAAGTCGTAGTCAACTAGCTTGGTGAAGTGAGTCTCTAGTAAGCCAGTAACAGAGAAAGCTAGGAATGTAGGAACCAGTGCCCGGCCACGCTTTGAGACATAGCCGCGATCTTGAATAGTTTGAATGATGGAGGCAAATGTTGATGGCCGTCCTATACCGAGCTCTTCCAGTTTCTTTACAAGAGTTGGCTCGGTATAGCGCGCAGGTGGCTTTGTATCGTGGCCTTCGCAAGAGTATTCCTCGACTTTGACTGATTGCCCTACTGTCATTGCAGGTAGGCGGCGATCTTCTGATTCTTCATCCTTGTTTTCTTCCGTTGCAATATCGTCATAGGCAGCAAGGAATCCAGCAAAGGTAATAACGGAGCCGTTGGCGCGGAAGATGGTCGCCTTCTTATCTGCAGTTGCGGCATCAAAATCAACCCGCATCTGCATCTTTTTCGCATCTGCCATTTGCGATGCAACCGTGCGCTTCCAGATCAAGTCATAAAGTGCGAATTCATCACGTGATAGCTCTGGTGCTAACTCACCCGGAGTCTTAAATACGTCTCCCGCCGGTCTAATTGCTTCGTGGGCCTCTTGGGCGTTCTTGGTCTTTCCTTGATACACACGGGCAGTCTCGAAAACATGATCTTTGCCATATAAAGATGATGCTGCGGCGCGCGCTGCTTTGATTGCTTGCTCCGATAAGTTAATGGAGTCGGTGCGCATATAGGTGATGTAGCCGTTTTCATAGAGGCGCTGTGCAATACGCATCGTAATTTGCGCGCCCCACCCAAGTCGTGAACCCGCATCTTGTTGCATAGTCGATGTTGTAAAGGGCGGCTTCGGACGTTCGGTGCGCGGGCTCTCCTCCATCGACTTCACAGTCAGTGGTGTGCTCTTAAGACTTTCAGTCAGCGCTGTTGCCTGCTTCTCATCCAATAACAAAATGTCTTTCAGTGATTTCTCTTTTACCGCCCCATCGGCGCCAAAGTCACTGGTAGCAGCTACTTTCTTGCCATCAACGGAGAGTAGGCGCGCGGTGAAGCCAAGGTCTGTCTTGGCATTTAAATCCCACCAAGAGGAGGAGATAAACGCCATGCGTTCGCGCTCTTTCTCCACAATCAACTTAGTGGCAACAGATTGCACGCGCCCAGCTGAAATTCTTGGCATTACTTTCTTCCAGAGCACTGGAGAGAGTCGATATCCAAAGAGTCTGTCTAGCACGCGACGTGTTTCTTGGGCATCGATTAAGTTGTAATCAAGATCGCGGGTATTAGCAACGGCGGCCTTTATCGCCTCTTCGGTAATTTCATTAAAGACCATCCGCTTAATAGGAATCTTTGGTTGCAAAACTTCTACTAAGTGCCAAGCAATCGCTTCACCTTCGCGGTCTTCATCGGTTGCCAGCAGGATTTCATCTGCTTCCTTCATCAACTCCTTAAGCTCGGCTACTTTCGCCTTCTTATCGGGGTTGATGACATAGAGCGGGGCAAAATCATTTTCAATATCGACGCCCTCTTTAGACCAGGCTAACTTCTTAACTTCTTTCGGAATATCAGCTGCGCGCTGCGGAAGGTCGCGAATATGACCGACGCTAGCCTCGACGATGTAACCATCGCCGAGGTAGCCGCCAATCTTGCGCGCCTTCGCTGGTGATTCAACGATCACCAGCTTCTTAAAGACTTTAGCCATACCGGGAAGTGGGCTCTTTTCTTCTTAGTATTCGATGGTTGTCGATTGACGACGATTACGAATAAGTGCTCCGATAATCACTGCTGTTGCAACGAGAGCGATAACAAGTGACATAGATGATTGCGCAGGTAGCGCAAAGCTAACTATTGCCGGAGTAATCAGCAGACCAACCAGGTTCATCACCTTAATCAGTGGGTTAATTGCTGGACCTGCAGTGTCCTTAAATGGATCTCCCACAGTGTCTCCAACAACAGTTGCAGCGTGTGCCTCTGTGCCCTTGCCACCGTAGTGGCCATCTTCGACCATCTTCTTTGCGTTATCCCACGCACCACCAGAGTTAGATAGGAAGACTGCCATCAGTGTTCCGGTGCCGATCGCACCAGCTAGGTATGCACCAAGTGCGCCCACACCAAGACCGAAACCAACTGCGATTGGCGCCATCACTGCCAGTAGACCTGGTGTTACCAATTCGCGTAGTGAGTCGCGAGTACAGATATCTACCACCCGACCATATTCCGGCTTTTCAGTGCCGTTCATGATTCCTGGGTGCATCTTAAATTGATTACGAACTTCCACAACCACGGCGCTAGCTGCGCGTGATACTGCATTCACCGCTAGTCCTGAGAAGAGGAATACAACTGCGGCTCCGATAATCAAACCAACTAGGTTGCGAGGCGATGCGATATCCAGAATACCTTGGTACTCAAGTGCGACATCCGCGCCTTCGCCCACTGCCTTAATGACAGCTTCCTTAATTGCATCAGTAAATGCACCAAAGAGCGCCGTTGCAGCTAGTACTGCCGTTGCAATTGCGATTCCCTTAGTAATTGCCTTTGTTGTGTTTCCAACTGCATCGAGTGAGGTGAGAATCTGTGCGCCTTCTCCCTTAACATCACCCGACATCTCAGCAATGCCCTGTGCGTTATCTGAGATAGGCCCGAAGGTATCCATCGCAACAATGACGCCCACTGTTGTGAGAAGTCCGGTTCCAGCTAGTGCGATTGCAAAGAGTGAGAGAACAACAGATCCACCGCCGAGTAAGAAGGCACCGAAGACCGCTGTTGCAATCAGAATTGCAGAATAGACAGCTGATTCAAAACCAACTGAGATACCGGCCAGAATTACTGTGGCAGCACCTGTCTGTGAGGAGGCCGCAACATCATTTACTGGGCGCTTGCCGGTTTCGGTAAAGAAGCCGGTAAGTACTTGAATTGCTGCAGCTAAAACGATTCCGATAATAACTGCGCCAAATGCCAGCACGCGTGGATTGATATTGCCGGCATCTTCTAGAACCGTTGGTGAGTAGTTAGTAAGCAAATTGAACTTACCTGGAAGGTAGGTAAATGTTGCAAGACCAGTAAGTCCAGCCGAGATAATCGCTGACATGAAAAATGAGCGGTTAATCGCGGTCATTGCTGACTTATCTGTTGAACGCAAGCGAGTTGCGAAGATTCCGATTACGGCTGTGACGATACCAATTGCCGGCACGATCAGTGGATAGATAAGACCTTCGTTACCGAAAGCTGCCTTACCCAAGATTAACGCTGCAACAAGTGTTACCGCATATGACTCGAAGAGATCTGCAGCCATACCAGCGCAGTCACCTACGTTATCGCCCACGTTATCTGCAATTGTTGCCGCATTTCGTGGGTCATCTTCTGGAATACCTTTTTCGACTTTACCGACGAGGTCTGCTCCCACGTCAGCTGCCTTAGTAAAGATTCCGCCGCCCACGCGCATAAACATCGCGAGCATCGCAGCACCAAAACCAAATCCTTCAAGAACAACTGGTGCGTTCTCGCGGAACAAAATAACAACGAGCGCTGCACCAACTAGTCCAAGACCAACTGTTGTCATACCAACAACGCCGCCGGTGCGGAATGCAATCTGAACCGCCTTGGTGCCATCTTTCTGACGAGCAGCTTCGGCAACGCGCACATTGGCACGAACTGCCAGCCACATACCGTTATAGCCAACCAGGGCTGAGAAGCCGGCGCCGACTAGGAAGAAGATGGAGCGTCCAACGCGAATTGCTGTTGTGTCGGCAGGAAGTGCAAAGAGTAAGAAGAAAACAATTCCTACAAAATAAGAAAGTGTGCGGAACTGGCGGGCAAGATATGCCGCTGCTCCTTCTTGGACAGCTTCAGCGATCTCTCGCATCTTCTCGGTGCCATCATTGGCAGCAAGAACTTGCTGGCGCAACGCATAGGCGATACCGAGGGCGGCAAGTGCCACCGCTAAAACGATATAAGTGATATTTAGGTTCGTGCCTGTTACTTGCACGTTAGTTAGAGCAGCAGAAGCTCTCATTGGTTCTCCTCCGTTGGAGAGTCAGGGCGCCCTATTCGATGGCAGGGCACGCAGCTTGGGGCAGTTTAGGGTCTAAAGGGGTCGTTTTAGCAAATTTATACATATTTATTGCAGATGAAAGTAACCTCCCCTAATGGCCAATTTTCCTAAGGAGTTCATCTGGGGCGCTGCGACCTCCAGTTACCAAATTGAGGGCGCAGCCAATGTCGATGGCCGCGGTCAATCTATCTGGGACACATTTTCAAAGACGCCAGGCAAAGTCGCTAACGGTGATTCGGGTGATGTGGCAAATGATCACTACCACCGCTATCTGGAAGATATCGCACTGATGCAAGAGATGGGAATTAAATCCTACCGTTTCTCTTTTGCTTGGCCACGTCTTTTCCCACAAGGTGATCACGTGCGCGAAGAACGTGGTTTCGCTTTTTATGATCGGTTAATTAACGCACTCTTAGCGGCCGGCATCGAACCACTTGCAACTTTATATCACTGGGATCTACCACAAGCACTGCAAGATAAAGGTGGTTGGGTAAACCGCGATATCGTCAAAGCTTTTGCAGATTACTCGACCGCAGTTGTTGAACACTTTGGTGATCGCGTTAAGAAGTGGTCACCGATTAACGAGCCGTGGGTAGTTTCTTGGCTTGGCTACGGAATTGGAATCCACGCGCCAGGTGTGAAAGATCGCAAGTCGGCATTTGCGGCGGCGCATCACACAGTCTTGGCACATGTTGCATCCACCAACGCAATGCGCGCTGTGCGCAAAGATATTTTAACTGGGCCGGTACTTAACCAAGCAAATAGCATTGCTGATGACCCAACCGACCCAATACAGCAAAGAGCGCTGGAAATCGCTGATGCGCATCAAAATAGATTTTGGATGGATGCTTTTATGTATGGCAAATACCCACAAATCCTGCTTGATGAATACGCTGATGAATTAGGCAGTGTTATTCAAAAAGGCGATTTGGAATCTGCGACAGTAAAAAATGATTTCATTGGAATTAATTACTATTTTGATAATTACATTCATGCATCAAAAGATGGTGGAATTCAATGGCACTCCATCGCCGGGCTCTTTGACTTAGCAATTGATGAGACCCCACCAGGCCCGCTCACTGATATGGGTTGGCCGCTTACGCCCTTTGGCCTCACACAACTCTTGGTCCGTTGGCATAAGGAGCATGGGGCGGCCCTTCCTGATCTCTACATCACCGAAAATGGTTGTGCCTACGATGATGAACCGGGTGCTGATGGACTAGTTCATGATCAACGCCGGATTGAATATTTACAGACACATTTGCAGGCGGTTTCAGATGCCATCGCACAAGGTTCACCTGTTAAGGGTTACTACGAATGGTCGCTGATGGATAACTTCGAGTGGGCACTTGGTTATGCAAAGCGTTTTGGCATCGTGCACGTTGACTTCCAAACACAAAAGCGGACCATTAAAGATTCTGGCTATTGGTATGCCGGTGTTATCGCCGATAACGGCAAGAGCGTTTAGGCCTTAACCGAACCTGCAAGGAGTCCGCGCACGAAGTAGCGCTGTAGTGAGAAGAAGACAATTAACGGAATAATAATCGAGAACAAGGCAGCCGGTGCCAGGTTCTCCCACTTAGAGCCAAGGGTTCCACCGAGATTTGATAGGTGAAGTGTCAACGGGGCAACATCATCTGTCCCGCCGGCAAAGACAAGACCTACCAGCAAATCATTCCAAATCCATAGGAACTGGAAGATGGCGATAGATGCAATCGCTGGAAGCGATAGTGGAAGCACAATCTTGCGGAAGACTTCGAAATGGTTTGCGCCATCAACGCGAGCTGCTTCTATGAGTTCGCGAGGCAGGGCAGAGACAAAGTTGTGAAGTAGGTAGACCACAAGTGGCATACCGAACATAACGTGTGGGAACCAGACTGCTGCAAGTGTTCCAACGATTCCTAGTGGCGGAATAATCTGTTGACCAAAGAGCTGAACACCTGTTGCAAAGAATGTAAGCAGTGGTAAGAGCGAAAGCTGTAGTGGAACGCCTTGCAGCGCAAAAAGTCCATAGAAGACGTGATCACTAAAGCGAAATGGAATCCACGCCAGTGCATAAGCGGCCATCAGACCAAAGCCCACAGAGAGAACTACCGCCGGGATTGTGACGGCTAGCGAGTTCACTGCAAATGGAAGCATTCCTTGCGAACCGAGTGCGCCGCCGCCAGTGAAGAGAACCTCGCGGAAGTTTGCCAGAGTAAATGATGGATTGGTAAATGCCGTCCACCATCCGCTGGAAAGGATTGCTTCCTTGTCGCGGAAAGAGGTAACGACGAGTCCCATCGTTGGGATGGTCCACAGCAGCGCAATAACGGAGACAACCATTGATGCAATAGGTGATGTAAATGGTCGGTTGTGGTGTGCCACCAAAGGCTTATTTGGATTGAGCGTCTTTGCCATATTAGTGCTGCCGTTCTGCGCGCAGTGAGCGGATGTTATAGATGATGATAGGAAGAACGCCGAGGAAGATAAACATGGCAAGGGTTGAACCGCGGCCATTATTAAAATAGACGAAGTGTTCATCAAACATACGGTTTGAGAGAACATCGGTCTTGAAGTTACCACCAGTCATTGTGCGCACCACGTCGAAGAGCTTAAGTGTGCCCACCATAGATGTGGTGAGAACTACGATGATGGTGGTTTTGACCATCGGCACTGTCACTGTGCGAAAGAGGCGGATTCCTGATGCGCCATCGAGGGATGCGGCTTCTTCAATATCTTGTGGAATGTTCTTAATTGCCGCAGATAAAATCACCATCGCAAAGCCGGTAGAACCCCAGACATAGACCGCAATAAGGAACAAGTTATTCCATGGTGCCCACAAAAGCAGGTGCTGCAGTGGCAGGCCAAGTGATTTCATAATTTGGCCAACAAGACCTGTCTGGTTGGCATCTGGCTCTTGATATTGATACATCAACTTCCAGATGAGTGAACCACCCACGAAAGAAATTGCCATCGGCATAAAAATCAACGATTTAGCAAGCGCTTCACGCTTCATCTTATTAAGCATTGTCGCAAGTGCGAGACCTAGTGCAGTTACGACAATTGGCCCAATAATCACCCATGACATGGTGTTATAGAAAGCTAGCCGAAGGTCTGGATCTTGGGCCGCTTTAATGTAATTACTAACGCCAACCCATTGCGAAGAGTCTGCGCTCTTAAATGATTCGATTAGCGTTTGAAAGGCGGGAATTCCAAGGCCGATCATTGCAAGTGAAATTCCAGGGACTAGAAAGAGTGCAAGGGCCCAACCATTCTGCTTTTTTCCTTGGATGCGTGCTCCAGCTGCAAATGCAATAGCGTAAAAGCCAAAGAAGATTGCGAGCACTGCTGCTATCTGCCCAAATTTAGGAAGAGATGATTCCAGCAGTCCAGACCATGTCATGGCGCATTCATCCCTTCTGTCAAAGCGTGAGCAATGTAAATAATAGAGTGAGGTGATTATCTAAGAAGATACCGGGGCCCACAAGTAGTGGACCCCGGCATCGTTACTTCAGATTGCTGTAAAGCAGTGTGCTAGTTGGTATTAATTACCAGTTAGCGTCGATTGCTGTAGCAACATCCTTCATTGACTTACCTTCTGCGTAGAACTTGGTCATTTCCTTCCAGAAAGCACCGTTAACAGCAGTTGGCATTAAGTCAGATGCGTCGAAGACGATTGCGCCAGACTTATTCTGAAGTTGTGCTGCCACAACCTTTAGAACTGGATCTGTGTATGAAGCTAGCGGGATACCAGTGTTAGCTGATGTCCATCCGCCTGCCTTCGCGCGTTCGATTCCGTATACAGGTGAAGATAGGTAATCCTGGAAGAATCCAACTTCCTTCTTCTTTGAGAATGCAACTGGGAACTCTCCGCCGCCCATGATTGGCTTACCAAACTTAGAGTTTGTAGGTGGGAGGTAGAACGCATCAGCATCTGCTGCAGGACCGAATGTGGTTCCTGCTGGGAACATTGATGAGTAGAAAGAAGCCTGCTGCAACATGCCGCAAGTTCCTGCCTTGAGTCCTGGAACGCCTGCATCCTGGAACTTACGTGTTGCAACTGACTTGAGATCTCCAACTTGTGAAGATGTTCCAAGCCATGCCGCTACCTTGTTCATTGAACCAAGAATTTCTGGTGATGAGAACTTGAGATTGCCAGTCCACCACTTGTTGTACTTCTTTGGACCAACTTCACGAAGAACCATCTGCTCGATCCAGTCAGTTGCTGGCCATCCTGTAGCAGCTCCTGATTCGATACCCGCACACCATGGGTTAGCTCCAGCAGTCTTGAACTTCGCTGCAACTGCTTCCATTTCAGTCCATGTTGTTGGGATTGTGACGCCAAGCTTTTTGAACTGTGCTGGTGAGTACCAAACGAGTGACTTCGAAGATGCTCCGAGTGGTGCACCGTAGATACGTCCGTTGATGGTTGTAAATGATGCCCATGCTGGGTTGTAGAGGTTAGAAAGGTTTGAACGAGTTGCAGCTGAAATTGGGACAGCCTTACCTGTTGCAACCATTGTTGCTACTAAACCTGGCTGAGGAATGATTGCGATGTCAGGTGCGTTTCCGCCCTTAACGCGTACCGGAAGCAGAGTTTCAAACTGATCTGTTCCTTCGTAAGCAACCTTGATACCTGTGCACTTTGTGAACTCAGCGAAAATCTTTTCCATTGTTGATGCTTCTGGATCACGGATACCAGCGAATACCTTTACTGTTCCTGTGCCCTTCCACTTTGAATATTCTTCACAGCCTGCAGCTGATGCTGACGTTGCTGTGAAAGTAGTTGCTACAAGTGTAAGAACTGCAACAGCAGCTCCGACAAGTAGTCCTTTTTTCTTTAGCATGTAGTTACCTTTTTCTATCGAGGGTTGTTAAGAGCCTCGGGATACCCCTCCGGCCTTGAACGTGGCGCAAATGTATGTGCCAGCCACTTGCATGGACTACCTAAAACTGCGAACGTGATAGAAGAGTTATAAAGAGCGTTCCACACTACTTTCCACGCTCACCGACCACCCCAAGGGCTACCCCAAAAGGGGCTCTAGGAGTACCTTTTGCAGAGGTTTTGCAGGATTTTTCAGAAGGGGTTATTCGTGAGCGGAATCGTTGAGATCGCCAAGATGACCGGCGTCTCCCCTGCCACCGTCTCTCGCGCTCTTCGTGGGTTGCATCATGTGAATGAAAAAACGCGCACAAAAATTGTGCAAGCAGCTTTAGAACTTAATTACCCACTGCGTCCAGATCTTTTACCTGCCAGCGCGCGCACTCGGACAAATGTTGTCGCAGTTATCGCCCCATACATCTCGCGTTGGTATTTCGCGCAAGCTATTAATGGCATCGAGCAAACCCTGCGTGAATCAGGGATTGATATGATGCTTTATAACTTCTCTCAAGTTGAGTCCAGACAAAGAGTTTTTCAAGAGAAACAACTGCGTGGAAAAGTTGATGCAATTATCGTTATTAGTTTGCCACCTAAAGATGAAGAGATTGAGTCAATCTTTGAATTGGGAATACCGCTCACGCTCCTCGGTTTTGATTATGAAGAATGTAACAGTGTCATGGTCGATGACATATTGGGTGGCAAGATAGCAACCCAGCACCTGATTGACTATGGACATAAAGATATTGCCATACTCTCTGGTGAGCGCGATTCAGCGCTAAGTTTTAATGTCTCAGATCACCGAACTAAAGGTTTCTTGCAAGCAATCTCGGAAGCCAATTTGGAGTGGAACCCGGAAAACGAAATTCGTGGAGATTACAATATTTTGACTGCCGAAATTGCAACTGAAGCATTTTTAGGCAGAAAGGGGAGAAAATTACCCACCGCGATTTTTTGTCATTCTGATGAGATGGCCCTCGGTGCTATGAAAGCAATCCGTCGCAAGGGCTTGCGTATTCCAGAAGATATTTCGGTGATTGGATTCGATGATAACGAGATTGCTCAATATGTCGGATTAACTACCGTTTCACAGCCCCCTCAATTCTTAGGTCAGATGGCCGCCTCTGCCACTGTCGCAACCATCGCCTCACCAGAGGCTAAAATGAAACATTTATTTGTCTCTACCTCCTTAATTGTGCGTGAGACAACCACTCGTATTTAAGTCTCGACCCTTACTCTTTCTCCATGGACTTCTTCACTAGCCTTCTTGACGCCAGTTCAGTTGTCGCAACCCTGGGGTTGATTGGAGTTCTCGGGATCATTTTTATGGAGACTGGGCTTCTCATAGGTCTGGTCTTTCCTGGCGGTGAGGTTGTCTTTCTAGCAGGAATTGCTGCCTCTGGTGCGGGTGCTGACATCTTGGGAGATGCCAAATTGTCCGCACCGTTGTTGTTTCTGCTGGCGCCGATTGCGGCAATCACTGGCGGCGAAGTCGGTTATTGGTTTGGCAAGACCTACGGTAGAAAGTTCTTTGAGCGCCCAGATAGTCGTTTCTTTAACCAAAAAATGGTTCAGACTGTTGAGAAGTGGTTAAGAAAGTATGGGCCGAAGAAAGCTTTGGTATTCGGGCGCTTTATTCCATTTGGTAGAACTCTCATCAATCCGGTTTGTGGTGTTGTTCAGTTAGATAGAAGAACATTCTCAACCTGGAACGCTATTGGTGGAATTATCTGGACCGAAGTTGCCATCGGGGTTGGTTTTCTCCTCGGTGATGTTTTAGGCGATGCTGCAAATTACTATCTGTATGGCGTCGTTGGTGTAATAGTTCTAATCTCACTCGTACCAATGTTTGTTGAATTTTTTAGAGAGTGGCAATCTAAGCGGTATATGAAGTAATTACAGACCTAAATCTTGCAGTGAGTAGGCGGCGTAGTACTTGTAACCTGCATCTAAAATCTTCTGCTTAGCTCCGCGTTCCACAATGACAGCGACACCGACAACGATTGCGCCAGCTTCTACTAGCGCTTCAACTGCCGTGAGAACGGATCCACCTGTTGTTGAAGTGTCTTCCACCGCTAAGACTTTCTTTCCTTTCACATCAGGTCCTTCAATGCGACGTTGTAGTCCGTGGGCTTTCTCTGCTTTGCGAACTACAAAAGAATCAATGTTTTTGCCGTTGCGCGCTGCCACATGCATCATCGCTGTTGCAACCGGGTCTGCGCCCAGTGTGAGCCCACCAACTGCTTCGTAATCTAAATCTTTAGTCAGCTCTAACATCACTTCACCCACTAGTGGGGCGGCAACATGATCGAGTGTGACGCGGCGCAGATCGACGTAGTAATCAGCTTCAATACCTGAAGACAAGATAACTTTGCCGTGGACGACAGCCTTTTTCACTATCTCGTTCTTTAACTGCTCGCGTGCGCTCATGGGGCGACCTTATCTCTACTAGTTATCTTCTTTGTAAATGATGACATCGCTCTTCTTTCGTGTTGCTAATCCCTTTGGTGGATTCTCTATCAGCAGCGCATCTACTTCGATGCGCAACTTAGCAACCTCCATCGCCATACTTGCCACAGCACTCTCTAATTCAATAATTCTCTTAATGCCCGCATGGTTAATTCCTTCACCGACAAGACGTCCCACCATGCGAAGGGATGCAATATCGCGAAGTGAGTAACGGCGATTGCGCCCCACTGTGCGATCGGGTGAAACTAAACCAAGGCGGTCATACTGTCGAAGTGTTTGTGGATGCAGCCCGGAAAGCTCAGCTGCTACTGAAATTACATAGAGGCCGGCATCATCATCAGGATGATCGTCTTGTGGCAAATCTTTTGTCATAGCTTTGCCTTAGCAATAAATTCTGCGCGCACATCTTCATTTGCTGTTGCTGCCGCAAATGCTTTTATGGCATCTAGCGCCTTACCTTCACTCTTGCGTGGAACCTGTACTTCCACAGTGACAAGCAAATCTCCAGTAATTGAGCCTTTTTTAATCCCGCGACCTTTCACGCGCAAGACCCGACCTGTGGGTGTCCCGGCGGCAAGTCGCACAGTGACATCATCACCTGCAAGTGTTGGAACCTTAATGTCAGCACCGAGTGCGGCTTCTGCAAAAGTAACGGGGAGTGTGAGAACTAGGTTTTCGCCCTTGCGAGAAAAGATTGCATGGGGCTTTACCTGCAGTTGAATAAAGAGATCTCCAGGCCCAGCTTCACCGGGTGCACCTTTGCCTTTAACGCGAATTTTTGCGCCGTCATTTACTCCGGCAGGCACGCGGGCCGAGATGTTCTGCGGCCCATTGCCGTCAGTATTTAATTTAAGATCGAGAGTTGTTCCAAATACTGATTCTTTAAATGTAATAGCTGATTCTGTTTGTAAATCTGAGCCTTTACGTGGTCCGCGTCGCCCGCCGCCACCAAATAAGTTTGCGAAGATATCTTGTGGATTACCGCCGCCGAAGATGTCGTTGAAATCTCCGCCCTGGAAATTTTGGCTGCCGCCAGTTGGTGCTCTAAACCCTCCGCGTTCAAACATTGATCGCGCTTCGTCATACTCTGCGCGCTTTTTAGTATCTGACAAGATGTCATAAGCCTCAGAAACTGCCTTGAACTTCTCTTCAAGTGCTGCGTTTCCTTGATTCTTATCTGGGTGTAAATCGCGCGCTAGTGAGCGGTATTTCTTCTTAATTTCATCGGCGTTAGCTTTTTTATCCACGCCGAGGATTTGGTAGAAATCCTTCTCATAGAGATCCTTGGCGGCCATGGATGATTAGTTCTCTGGGTCGGTCACAGCAACGCGTGCCGGGCGCAAGATGCGTTCTTTGAACTTATAGCCAGGTTGCAAAATCTTTGATGCGGTAGGGACACTCACTTCACTTGAGGTGTCATGTAGTAGCGCTTCATGGATTTGTGGATCAAAGGCTTCACCTTCAGTGCCATATTTTTCGAGCCCGATACGATTGGTGATTGCAGTTAACTGATCTGCAACAGCCTTAAATCCACCTGTAAGTTCGTTGTGCTCTACGGCGCGGTCGACGTCATCAAGAATTGCAAGAAGTTCAGTAAGAACAGAACCAATTGCAAGTTCATGTGCCAGGGTGCGATCGCGCTCTACCCGCTTTCGGTAGTTCGCATACTCGGCTTGAAGCCGTTGTAAATCAGCTGTAAGGGCTGCAACCGGGTCAGTTTCGACAGCCGGTGCAGCCTCCTCTACAACTTCTTCTACAACAGCAGTTGTTTCTTCAACAACTTGATCTGTCGTCTCTGACATTAGTTAGCTTCCTCGGCATCAATTACTTCGGCATCTTCAACATGATCTTCCGATCCTGCTGCTGCGCCATCAGCTTGTGCTCCAGCATTTGCATACATGAGCGCACCGAGTGCTTGCGAGGCAGTCGAAACCTTTTCAGTATTTGACTTGATAGATTCGAAGTTAGCCCCACCAAGTGAAGTCTTGAGTTCAGCAAGTGCCTCATCGAGTTCAGCCTTCTTTGTTGCAGCTTCACCGTCGGTGAACTTATCCGCATTGTCCGCAAGGAACTTCTCTGTCTGATAGACAAGTGAATCTCCAGTGTTGCGGATCTCTGCTTCTTCACGACGCTGCTTATCTTCATTTGCGTGTGCTTCGGCATCGGCCATCATCTGTGCAATCTCATCCTTAGAAAGAGCAGAGCCACCTGTGATGGTCATGCCTTGCTCTTTACCTGTTGCCAGATCTTTTGCAGATACATGAACGATTCCATTGGCATCGATATCAAATGTAACTTCAACTTGTGGAACTCCACGAGGTGCAGGTGCGATTCCAGTGAGCTCGAACATGCCTAGCTTCTTGTTATAAGCAGCCATTTCACGCTCACCTTGGTAGGCCTGGATCTGCACAGCAGGCTGATTATCATCAGCTGTTGTAAAGATTTCACTGCGCTTGGTAGGAATAGTTGTGTTGCGCTCGATGAGTTTTGTCATCACGCCACCCTTGGTTTCAATACCAAGTGAAAGTGGTGTCACATCAAGAAGAAGCACATCTTTTACTTCACCTTTTAGCACACCAGCTTGAAGGGATGCACCAACTGCAACTACTTCATCCGGGTTTACGCCTTTATTTGGCTCTTTCCCGCCGGTGAGCTCGCGTACCAAGTCAACAACAGCTGGCATACGAGTTGATCCACCAACAAGTACCACTGATTGAATGTTTGCAATAGGAATTCCAGCATCCTTAAGGACAGCTTGGAATGGCTTCTTGCAGCGCTCAAGTAGGTCTGCGGTAAGTGTTTGGAACTGTGCGCGGGTAATTGTTTCATCAAGAAACAGTGGGTTCTTCTCGGAATCAACGGTGATGTATGGCAAGTTGATAGTTGCTGATTGGGAGGATGAAAGTTCAATCTTCGCTTTTTCCGCAGCTTCACGAATACGTTGCATCGCCATCTTATCTTTTGTGAGATCGATACCGTTTGCAGATCCAAATGTTTTTACTAGGTGATCAACGAGTGCTTGATCCCAGTCATCTCCACCAAGGTTGTTATCGCCATTGGTTGCTTTTACTTCAACAACGCCATCTCCGATTTCAAGGAGTGAGACGTCGAAGGTTCCGCCACCAAGGTCGAATACAAGAATGGTTTGTTCTTTATCTGCCTTATCAAGGCCGTATGCAAGTGCTGCTGCAGTTGGCTCGTTGATAATGCGAAGCACATTAAGACCAGCAATTTCGCCAGCTTCTTTAGTTGCTTGACGTTGCGCGTCATTGAAGTAGGCAGGCACGGTAATAACAGCGTCTGTGACAGTTTCACCGAGATAAGCCTCTGCATCACGCTTTAGCTTTTGTAGTACGCGTGCTGAAATTTCTTGTGATGTGTACTTCTTGCCATCGATATCGATTGACCAGTTAGTACCCATGTGACGCTTAACGGAGCGAATTGTGCGTTCAACGTTTGTCACTGATTGACGCTTAGCTACTTCACCAACAAGAACTTCGCCATTTTTTGCAAAGGCGACGATCGATGGTGTTGTGCGAGCGCCTTCTGCGTTGGCAATAACTGTTGGCTCTCCGCCTTCAAGCACTGATACGCAGCTATTTGTAGTTCCGAGGTCGATTCCGACTGCTCTAGCCATGGTCTTTCTCCTTCTTTAATTTCGTTATTTCCGCTCGAGCCAGGGTGGGTCGAGGTCTGTAACCTGAGTCGATTCTACGCAAAGAGTTGAGTCGAGTCGACTCAGGTTTCAAGGGATATAACTGGAAGGAGTGGGGTTTTATTCCCTGGGGTTAGCCATAGGTGTCGCGGGGGCCGCGGCCATTAGAGATCGTGCGCAGGCCACGCTTCCAGTTGGGGGCGGTAGGCCCGATGAAATCTAGGGATTCCACAAGGGCACCCGGCGCACTAGACCTGATGGTCTCAAGCAGAGAGGGCCCTACAAGGTTTAGTTGGGTTGCCCAAGCAGTCGATGAGCACTGCACAAGAAGTCGGCCATCCAGTAGTGAAAGTGGTGTTGTGTGTTGGGCAATGTCAGCGCCTACTACCTGGGCCCATGTGGCAAAGAGCGTTCCTTCAGCTAACCCAGAATTCCAGTCTCGTTCTTCAATCAGCTCACTTAATACATTGGAGATCAGTGTGGGATCTCCTGGGGTATTAGAGCGCTGTTCCACAATTTTCTTCTTTTTAATAAATCCGGTTTTATAACTTCGGAAAAGGTCTACCGCGAAGTCTCTTTTGCTAGTGGGTTTTTCACTCATTTACTGACAACCCCCGGCTTCACATAGAACTTCTCAGATAGTAGTTCTGCCGGTAGGTCTGATTCAACAGCTGCTGTGATAAATGTTTGCTCCGCCATCTGGGTTACAGAAGTGAGTTGTTGGCGCCTAGTGGTGTCGAGTTCAGCAAAAATGTCATCAAGGATGAGTACTGGTTCTGCACCTTCTGATTTAAGTAGGTTGTAGGCGCCTATTCGAAGTGAAATGGCAATCGACCATGATTCACCATGGCTGGCATAACCTTTTGCCGGGAAATCACCGAGTTGTAGATGTAAATCATCGCGGTGTGGGCCTATCAGTGAAACGCCGCGGTCTTGTTCTTGTCGCGCTACTTCTATCTGTCGCGCAGTGAGCACCTCAATGTTGTGTGCAATATCAGCCGATAAATTATCTGTTGAGGATTTGTATGAAATTGATGCTGGTTTTACTTCATTGAGGTTTTGATAGTTTGCCGCCACATATGGGCCTAAATCATCTACTAGTTTGATGCGCTCTGCCGATAACTGCGCCCCATAAGCAATTAGCTGCTCAGTCCAAGGAATAAGTGAACTTTCTGGCGCTCTGGTTTTTAGTAACGTATTACGTTGCTTTACAACCCGCTCATAATCTGAGATCACACCTGCTAGGCGTGGTGATTGTGTGAAGAGCAACTTGTCTAGGAAATCGCGGCGGTGTGTGGGATCTCCTCGCACTAAATCTAAATCTTCTGGGGAGAAGTAAATAATTTGTAGTGCGCCTAATATTTCGCGTTGTGATTTAACCGGGTTTCCATTAATTCGCGCACGGTTGGTTTTTGTTGCATTTATTTCTAAATCAACTTGCAGTGTGCGACCCTGGCTCTCAATTTCTGCTCGAATGATTGCTTGATCTGCACCAAGTGAGATAAGTGGTTGGTTGTTGGCCACCCGGTGGGATGAGAGATAGGCGAGATAGATCAAACTCTCGGCGATATTTGTTTTACCGCTGCCGTTATTTCCGACAAAAGTAATTGGTCCTGCTGGAAATTCAAGTTCAAGGTGTTGGTATGAACGAAAATCTGTCAGCGCTAGCCTGGTGACGCGCATAGTTTTTTACTTTATGAGGCGTAGCGCATTGGCATTAAGAGATAGCGATAATTATCGATAGATGCACCATTTGGTTCAGTGCGCCCAGTGAGAATTGCTGGCTTATTTGAACCGGTGAAAGAGATCTGCACAAACGGTGTGCCAACCGCTTGTAGGCCATCTGCTAGAAATACTGGGTTAAAAGCGATCGAAATTGGTTCACCGTTTAACAACACATCGATTGTCTCTGTTGCTTGTGCTTCTTCGCCTGCACCAGCTTCAAGTGATACTCCACCATCTTTAAATTCAAGGCGTAGTGGAACTGTTTTATCTGTTACTAGCGCTACCCGGCGCACAGAATCAAGGAAAGGGGCTACTTCAACAACAGCCGTGGTTGTCATCTCTGTTGGTAGTAGGTGGCGGTATGGGGGAAATGTTCCATCCAGCATTCTCGATGTCATTGTCTTACCATCGCCAGAAAAACCAGCGAGGCGATCATTAGATGTTGCTGGTGCGAAAGAGAGTGAAACGTTTTTGGTCCCAACAAGTGATTTTGCGGCATCGGCTAGGGTGCGGGCGCGCATTAGTGCTGTCGTTGAAACACCAGGTGTTGCTGGGCTCCAGTTAAATTCGCGAACAGCTAGCCGGTAGCGATCTGTTGCAGCTAGCGTGATGGTGTCTTCGTTTATTTCAACATGAACGCCAGTAAGTGTTGGTAGTGAATCATCGCGGCCGGCAGCGATTGCAACTTGCGCTACCGCTGTTGCAAAAGTGTCACTTGCAACACTACCGGTTGTTTCTGGAAGCTCTGGAAGATTTGGGTATTCAGAGAGTGAAAGTGTGGGAAGTGTAAATTTAGCCGCGCCTGATGTGACAAGCACTCGGGTGCCGTCCAGCGTGATGGTGATTGGTTTATTTGGAAGTGATCTACAAATTTCCGCCAGTAACTTCCCAGGAACAAGCACTGCACCTTTATCGGCGATATCAGCTGAGAAGTGCGCTTTGCTAGATGTTTCTAAATCAGAGCCGGAGAGAAACACTTCATCACTGGTTGCATCAATTTTAATTCCGAGGAGCTCGGTTTTAATTGGGCGCGTTGATAGTGAACGAGAAACCCAGTTCACCCCATCAGTTAAAGAATTTTGATCAACTGTAAATTTCACGCCGTAGCCCTCGCACTCATCAGATCGGTTTTAGATAGTGAACCAACTCTAATTTGGAGACGGTTCGTTTGGAAACGGGATTTATATATATAAAGGTAGTAGTAGTAACCGCAGAGCAAAACTGTGGGTAAGAGGTAAAACCCCAGGTCAGAGCCTAGATTTAACCCCACAACAATGTGGAAAACCCCAGTAAAGCTGTGGGTAAGAAGGTGAATAAACACTAGATCCATATCGGCACTTCCTCCCCTTCTCTCCTAGTACCCGCCTTACACACATATTCACCGCAGATATCCACAGTTATCCACACCTTATCCACACCTTGGGGGTAAAGAGGGTGAAAACGGACAATTAACGCCTAACCCCTAACTACTTCGTCTGCTGCTTAATTCTCGTCGTTAACTCATTTACCTGGTTATAGATCGAGCGGCGCTCAGCCATCAACTCGCGGATCTTGCGGTCAGCATGCATCACTGTTGTGTGATCGCGCCCGCCAAAAGTCTGCCCTATTTTAGGTAGAGATAACTCGGTGAGTTCGCGGCATAAATACATCGCGATCTGGCGCGCATTAACTAGAGCGCGAGAGCGCGAGGTGCCACATAGATCATCCAAGGTGAGGCTGAAGTAGGCGGCGGTCTGAGCCATGATCGTAGGCGCTGTTATCTCAGTTGCGATATTAGTCGGGATTAAATCTTTCAGAACAATTTCAGCAAGACCCATATCAACTGACTGGCGGTTTAAAGATGCGAAAGCGGTGACACGAATTAGCGCACCTTCAAGTTCGCGGATATTGGTAGATATTTTACTTGCGATAAATTCAAGAACATCATCGGGTGCGTTTAACTTATCTTGGGCAGCTTTTTTGCGAAGAATTGCAATACGGGTTTCAAGTTCAGGAGGCTGAATATCTGTAATCAAACCCCACTCAAATCGTGAACGCAGGCGATCTTCCAAAGTTGTTAGCTGCTTAGGGGGGCGGTCTGATGAGATAACGATCTGTTTATTAGCGTTA
>JBILAM010000060.1:0-5454 GCA_044354225.1 Candidatus Planktophila sp. | reverse complement strand
GTATTGCAATCCAAATTATTAGAGCGCCGGCGCCAGGAAGAGCAAGCGAAAATGAATGCACTTAAGGGTGATAATTCTGGATCTTGGGGAAATCAGATGCGTTCCTACGTCTTAGCCCCATATCAAATGGTGAAAGACCTCCGTAATAACCATGAAACGGGAAATACATCCGCGGTATTAAATGGTGAAATTGATGATTTCATAGAAGCGGGAATTCGCTGGCGCCGTAGCGCGTCACAATAATTCTCGGCAATAACGGGCAAATCCACGCGTGCTGTGATTCTTCTTTCCTCTGTGAATTGGCATAAAAACCCCGAATCAACCCTAAATTTCCAGCTTGCCTACATAAACTAGGGGCAGGTCTCACGAGCGCATCACCATGCGCCTATATAAGGAGCAGATAGTGATTAAGTTTGAGAATGTAACCAAGGTTTACTCGGGTCAGGATCGTCCTGCCCTCGAGAACGTGACGCTAGAAATTATCAAGGGCGAATTTGTTTTCTTGGTGGGCATGTCAGGTTCTGGTAAGTCCACATTCTTGCGTTTGATTCTCCGTGAAGAACGACCAACATCTGGTGTCATTCATGTTGCAGGCAAAGATCTTGGAACTCTTGCAAACCATAAAGTGCCTGAGCTTCGTCGCCAACTAGGAACTGTTTTTCAAGATTTTAGATTACTTCCCAATAAGACAATTTCGGAGAACATAGCATTCTCATTACACGTGCTCGGGTATTCGCAGAAGGAGATTAATCGCGAAGTTCCTGAGATGCTTGAACTTGTTGGCCTTGAAGATAAGGGTGATCGCTTGCCTTCTGAAATCTCAGGTGGAGAACAGCAGCGCGTTGCGATTGCTCGCGCATATGTCACACGCCCGGCAATCATCATCGCGGATGAGCCAACCGGAAACTTAGACCCAGCACTTTCAGTGGGAATTATGAAGTTGCTCGATCGCATTAATCGTGAGGGCACCACAGTATTGATGGCTACCCACGATTCAGGAATTGTTGATCAGATGCGTAAGCGAGTTATCGAACTCGATGGTGGCCATGTAATTCGCGATCAAATTCGCGGTGTCTACGGATATACGGGATAAGGGGAAGACAATGCGCGCAGGATTTCTCTTCAGCGAAGTTCGAATAGGTCTTCGTCGTAACCTCACAATGACATTCGCAGTCATTGTGACTGTGGCAATCTCACTTTCTCTTCTTGGTATTGGTTTACTTTCAAATTCACAAGTAAATGCAATGAAGGATTATTGGTATGACAAGATTGAAGTATCTGTATTTCTCTGCGGATCACTCTCAGAGTCACCTTCTTGTAGTGGTGGAGTAGTCACACCTGAACAGCGCACATCAATCAAATCAGATTTAGAGGCTCTGCCAGTTGTGCAGAGTGTCTTCTATGAATCACAGACCGAAGCATTTGCTCGTTTTAAGGAGCGCTTTAAGAGTTCAGCTATTGCGCAGAACGTTACGGCTGATCAATTGCCAGAATCCTTCCGCGTTAAGTTAAAAGACCCAACGCAGTTCGATATTGTTGTCAGCGCATTTAGTGGTCGACCTGGTGTTGATGTCGTGCAAGATCAGCGCAGTATTCTCGAGAAGTTCTTCCAACTACTTGCAGTACTTCGTAATGGAGCGCTGATTGTCGGCCTTCTTTCCGTGCTCACTGCAGCGTTGCTGATTAGCAACACCCTTCGAATTGCTGCATTTAATCGTCGCCGTGAAACTGGCGTGATGCGACTCGTGGGTGCTTCATCGTGGTCAATTCAACTTCCATTCTTGCTGGAAGGTGTTTTCGCAGCATTCATCGGATGGATGCTTGCCAGTGGATTGCTCGCCGCACTTAAGTATGTCGTTGAAACAAAAGTCGCCCCGTTACTTACCTTCACCAAGTTCTTTGGTTGGGGAGAAGTGGCAATAGCTTCTGGTTGGTTACTTCTTACAGGCCTTGTAGTCTCAACTATCGCATCTGTAGTAACACTGCGCCGATACCTCAAGGTGTAATTTATGGTCAAAGAGGTCGGGCGAAAGCTGATTGCACAGAACAAGAAGGCTCGTCACGACTTTGCTATTGAAGATGTCTATGAGTGTGGCATTGTGCTTACCGGAACTGAAGTGAAATCACTTCGTGCAGGGCGAGCTTCTTTGATTGACGGTTTTGCCATGATTGAAAATGGCGAACTCTGGCTACATGGTGTTCACATTCCTGAATACACAGAAGGTACGTGGACTAATCACACCCCACGTCGTAAGCGGAAGCTGCTCGTTAATAAGATTGAAATTCGCAAAATTGCTGCCCGCACTAAAGATTCAGGAATCACATTGGTGCCATTGCAGCTCTACTTCAAAGATGGAAAAGCCAAGGTTGAAGTCGCAATCGCAAAGGGCAAGAAGGCTCATGACAAGCGATCGACGCTGATGGAACAGCAAGCTACGCGCGAGGTAAATCGCGAACTTTCACGCCGCCAATCTGGCAAAGATAGTTAGGCAGTGCCCCAGGCGGGCATTTTGAAGAAGTCGCAACCTCTCTCTATACTTATCTCATACCGTTTGGCTCGATCGAGTTTGGCAGACAAGAATGCCGCTCCATACCTCGCCAAATAACTCATTCACACAAAATCTTTCCTCACGGAAATCAATGGGTGAATTGTCGAAAAAATAAGTACAACTAAAACTACATAGTGTGAATTACGTTTTCCGCGTAATTCCCCATTTCAACTTGGGGGTGAACGGTCTCGACTTTAGTTGTTGGGGCAGGGGAAGCGGGCCGAGGAAGCCGGGATGATCTCGTAAACCATGAAACCTGTGCAAAAATAACTGCAGACAACAGTCGCAGTGATTTCGCCCTAGCTGCATAAGCTAGTTCCGAATCCGTCAGCCCGGGCGCGCTCTCGTCCCGGAATCTGGCGTCGCTAGAGAGCTCTTCATCGAGATAGCGTTGCGAATATCTCGAGAGAACAGTTTCGCAAATGAGTTCGTTGAATACTTGTGTGTAAGAGATTCAGAACTGAGAAAACGATAAACGCACTACGCCCGTAGAAGCCCTGTTTTAATTCTGAAGGACCCGGGTTCGATTCCCGGCACCTCCACCAGTAATGCTTAGTTCTACTTGTCTCCATCTTCGGAGCCAGGCTTTAGACCTTCAAATATTTCTTTGCAGATAGGACAGACAGGATATTTCTGCGGATCACGAGAAGGTACCCACTTCTTTCCGCAGAGTGCTCGAACCGATTTGCCAGTCATTGCTGACTCAACAATTTTCTCTTTCTTGATGTAATGAGCAAATCGATCATGCCCACCATCGTCTTCTTGCTCAACTGGTCGAGTAAGTGTGTCGGTATCGCTTTCAAGCGATGGAGTACCGCGACCGAAAAGTGGCATGCGCTTAGTATCCAACAAAAACTAGCCACATAGCCATCTCGGCTTCCGGTAGAATTTCCCGATGAAGGACTTACTGCGCACCGAGCATCTATCGCGTACTGATGTCGATTTACTCCTCGACACCGCTGCAGATTTCGCAGAGAACCCACTGCGCTCCCAGACTGCGTTGAGCAACAAGAGCGTTGCCATTTATATGACTAAGCCATCCACCCGTACTCGCCTTGCATCTGAAACGGCCGTGGCACATTTAGGTGGAACACCAATCTTTATTCGCGGTGATGAACTGCAACTTGGCCGCGGAGAAACAATTTCGGATACCGCCAAGATTATTAGTGGTTATTGCGATGCGCTGATAGTTCGTACCTTTGCACAATCCGACATAGATGAACTCGGCGCACATGCCAGCATTCCAGTGATTAACGGCTTGAGCGATGACGACCACCCAACACAGTTGCTCGCTGATTGGTTAACAATTCGTGAAAATTTTGGCACCGATATAACAGGCCGGAAATTTGTTTATCTCGGTGATGGAAATAATATGAGTCACGCATGGTTGATTATGGGCGCAATCATGGGCGCACACGTTGTGGCAGCTACGCCAGATGGCAACTGGGCACCTGATGCGGCTGTAGTTGCAAAAGCCAAAGAGATTGCCGCAAAGAGTGGTGCGAGGATTGAGGTAACAAATGATCCTGAATCTGCAGCTAGTGGCGCATCTGTTCTCTACACAGATGTGTGGATGTCGATGGGCGATCCGGAAGCTGAACGCGTTAAAAAAACAAAAGCACTCGAACATTTTGCAATTACAGAAAAATTAATGTCACTTACAGAAAAAGATTCAATCTTTATGCATTGTCTTCCAGCTCATCGTGGGGAAGAAGTTGCGGGCTCTGTGATTGATGGGCCGAAGTCGGTAATTTGGCGCGAAGCATTTCATCGTCGTACAACCATCCAGGCACTGCTTTATCACTTAACTCGTGGTGAAATTAAGGGCAATTAATCAGGATTTCGTATTCTTTTGAGTGGCTGATGCTCTGAGTTACATGTATCTTTTCCCCTATGAGAGTTGCAGTCCCGAGAGAAATTAGAGACGGCGAGAAGCGCGTAGCGCTAGTCCCAGACATCATCAATAAATTGACCAAACTTGGCTATGACGTTGTCATTGAATCTGGAGCCGGGGTGCACGCCCAAGCAACAGATGACCTATTCACCGCAGCAGGTGCAACAGTTAAGAGCGGCAATGTTATTAGTGATGCCGACGTAGTTCTCTCGGTTACCTCACTTACTCCAGCGCAGATCTCGTCCTTAAAAAAGGGCACAGTCACAATCTCTTTCTTATCTCCAGTAACTGCCGTTGATTCAATCGATGCAGCGGTCACAGCAGGTGTTACTGCTTTTTCACTTGAACTAGTTCCACGTATTTCACGCGCACAGTCGATGGATGCACTGACTTCACAAGCACTCTGTGCTGGTTATCGAGCCGCACTCGTTGGCGCCGAACTTTCTCCGCGATTCTTTCCAATGCTCATGACCGCCGCGGGAACCGTTACACCTGCGCAAGTACTCGTTCTTGGTGCTGGCGTTGCAGGGCTGCAGGCAATTGCTACCGCTCGCCGACTTGGTGCTGTTGTTTCTGCCTACGATGTTCGCCCATCTTCTGCTGATGAAGTGAAATCAATGGGCGCAGCATTTATTGATTTGGAACTTGAGGCGCTTGAGGGTGCCGGTGGTTATGCACGTGAAATGACAGAAGAACGTGCGGCAAAGCAACGCGAACTCTTAACTCCATATATTGCAAAATCTCACCTTGTTATTACAACCGCTGCAGTTCCTGGAAGAGCAGCTCCACGTTTGATGACTGCAGCCATGATTGATGCGATGGAGCCAGGAACAATCATCGTTGATCTCGCTGCCGAAACTGGTGGAAATGCTGAAGGCTCAAAGCCAGGAGAGATTGTCACAACCGCCAAGGGCGTTCAGATTTGGGGCGGCAAAGATGTGCCGAGCCAGTTGCCATTCCACGCTTCAAGTCTGTATTCACGTAACGTGGTGAACTTACTTACCTTGATGA
>JBILAM010000059.1:0-5545 GCA_044354225.1 Candidatus Planktophila sp. | reverse complement strand
CGGATTGCGTCCAATGGAGTTTCCAACCTTGGACCACATTCCTTCAAGAACGTGATCATCTCCGTCATTCTGCGGAATACGTGGCCAGAACAACCAGCGACCGAAGATCAGCATAAGAGCGGGCAGTAAAGTCAGAATCGTAATCATTGAGACAACAATTCCAATTGCTCCGATCGGACCAAGGCTTGCGGTGTTGGTTAACTGGCTAAAGAGAAGAATCATCAGCGAGATTGCAACGGTTGAACCGGAAGCCAAAATCGGTTCCCACACACCTTTATACGCAGCGCGCATTGCATCGAATCTATTCTCATGATGATGCAGCTCTTCTCGATAGCGAGCAATCAAGAGCAGTGCGTAATCTGTGGCGGCACCGATTACTAAAACAGAGAGAATTCCCTGCGACTGTCCATCGACATCGAGAATATCATTTTTGGCCAAGAGGTAGATGACTCCACCTGCAGTTGCGAGAGCAAAGAGTGAGGAAAGTAGCGGAATAATCCAGAGGACTGGAGAGCGATAGACGAAGATCAGAATTACGGCTACTACTGCAAGTGTTGCCAAGAGTAGGACCGAATCGATTGCACCAAATGCTTTAAAGAGATCACCGAACAACCCTGCCGGTCCTGTTACGTAGTAAGTGACACCGTTAGCCTCTGCAAATTCCTTTACGTCTTCGCGAAGGGCCTCAACTATTGCCGGCAAAACTGGTTCGTCATTGGGGAGAACCTGACCGATAGCACTTCCATCAAGAGGAACATTTGCCAGGATCGCTTCACCATCTTCGGCTGGAAAAACAGTAATTACCTGATCTGGAGCTAAGTAATCCGAGATCTTCTTATCTGTTTCGCCCAGAGTGAGCCCACCGACGCCTAGCATGTGCTCATTAATCTTTGCGATGTTCTCCGGAGTTGTCTTGCCTTCAAAGAGAACCAGGGCTGGCAAATTGAAAGAATCTTTATCAGTAAAAGTTTGAATCACTTCAGATGCCTGTGTGGCTTCTGCACCCTTTGGCAAGAATGAAGAGTTGTTATTCTCCTGAACCGAAGTCAGCTTGCCAAAGAGCGGTCCGAAGATTCCCACGATGAGGAACCAGATGATGATGACCAGCATGGCAAGGGCATAAGGCTTACGAGATTTACGGGCAGCGTTGATAGACATAGAGAGGGGCAGACCTTTCGGGCTTACGTGGATGCGTAATTCGCTAGAGCCCAAGCCTACCTTTAGGCTGTACCTGTGCCAGTTGTTAGCCCTGACCTCGAGTCGCAAATTTCTGCGGATCCCATCGCTATCCAGCGACTTGGTAAACGTGATTATGACCAGGCCCTGGCACTCCAACGCAAAATTCATCTGGATGTAACCAAGGGAGTATCTGGAAATTCGCTGCTGATTGTGGAGCATCCATCGGTATACACCGCCGGCAGAAGGACTTTGGATTCGGAAAAGCCAACCGATGGCACACCCGTCATTGATGTTGATCGTGGTGGAAAAATTACTTGGCACGGAATCGGGCAACTAGTTGGCTATCCAATAGTTCGACTTGCCAACCCACATGAGTTAGTTGGTTTCGTCCGTGAAATCGAAGCTGCACTGATTGAAGTCTGCGACTACTTCGGTATTGCAAGTAAGCGCATCGTGGGCAGATCTGGAGTGTGGGTGGAAGATGCCCGGGGTGCTCGCAAAATTGCCGCAATTGGAATCCGCGTGGCATCAGGAGTCACGATGCATGGGTGCGCGTTGAATGTAAACCCTGATCTATCGGCCTTCACAAAGATCATTCCTTGTGGGATTAGCGATGCCGAAGTGACCTCAATGGCAAAGGAATTGGGTAGAGACATTACAATTGCTGAAGTCCAACCTGTCATCGAAGACATTCTCTGCCAACACTTAATGAAGGTGAGCGCATGACAATCGCACCCGAGGGTCGCAAGCTGCTTCGTATTGAAGCGCGAAATACCGAAACCCCCATTGAGCGTAAGCCGGAGTGGATTAAGACTCGCGCCAACATGGGCCCTGAATACACAAGACTGCGTTCTCTTGTCGCATCCGAAGGACTTCATACCGTCTGCCAAGAAGCGGCATGTCCGAATATTTTTGAATGTTGGGAAGATAAAGAGGCAACATTTCTCATTGGCGGCGAAAAATGCACTCGTCGCTGCGACTTTTGTAATATCGATACTGGCAAGCCAGACCCACTCGATCGAGATGAACCACGAAGAGTTGCAGAGTCCGTGCAAGCTATGGGCCTTAAATACGCCACCATCACCGGAGTTACTCGCGATGATTTAGCGGATGAAGGCGCATGGCTCTATGCCGAGACAATTCGTAAGGTGCACGAACTCAACCCTGGTACTGGTGTGGAAATGCTGGCTCCTGATTTCAGTGGAAATCCAATTCTCCTCAATGAAGTTTTTGAAACACGCCCCGAGGTTTTCGCACACAACCTCGAGACAGTCCCACGTATCTTCAAAAGAATTCGTCCCGCATTTACCTATGAGCGTTCCCTTAATGTCATTACCCAAGCGCGGGAATTCGGTCTGATTACAAAGTCCAACCTGATTCTTGGTCTGGGTGAAACTCGGGAAGAGATTTCTCAAGCACTGATTGATCTAAATGCAGCTGGATGCGACCTCATCACCATCACTCAATACTTACGTCCCACAAGTAAGCACCACCCAGTTGAACGATGGGTCAAACCCAATGAATTCGTCGAGCTGGCACAAGAAGCCGAGGAGATTGGTTTCAGTGGCGTGATGAGTGGTCCACTAGTGCGCAGCTCCTATCGCGCCGGGCGTTTGTATAAGCAAGCCCAGGAGAAGAGATCACTGCGTGGCTGATCTTGTCTATCCCCCAGTAGTCGTAGCAATCAAACTTTTTTGGAAATACTTAGGGCTTCGATTTGATTTTAAGGGCGTTCACCACATCCCGCGCGATGGCGGAGCAATTCTCTCCATCAATCACGTGGGCTATTTAGATTTCGCACTGACCGGAACCGCCGCCCTGCCCACTGGTCGTTATGTGCGCTTCATGGCCAAGAAAGAAGTATTCGATAACAAATTAGCGGGCCCACTAATGCGTGGAATGCACCATATCAGCGTTGATAGAAGTAGCGGCTCAGCATCTTTTGTTGCAGCACTTCGCGCACTTCGTGCCGGGGAAATCGTCGGCATATTTCCAGAAGGAACTATTTCGGTTAGCTTTGAAATAAAGGAATTGAAATCCGGCGCCGTGCGACTTGCTATGGCTGCTGGCGTTCCTGTCATTCCCACCATTGTCTGGGGTTCGCAGCGAATTTGGACCAAGAAGGTCAAACGCAATCTGCGTCGCGAGAAGTTTCCCGTCACAGTGGCCTTCGGTGAGCCGCTCTATTTTGATAAGCAGAGCGATGTTGAAGCTAGCGAGAGTTTGCTGCGCGAGACCATGATTGCAATGCTCCACGAGGTGCAGCAGAAGTATCCCGATTCACACCAAGGTCAACGCTGGGCGCCACTCCGCCTTGGTGGTAGCGCCCCCGCTCCCCTAAACTAACGCCCATGTTTAAGCGAAAAAAGAGCAAAGAACCCAAAATCAAGAAGCCTCGTTTTCAAACGATTCGTGACGCATATTCGGTCACAAAATCAGTGAAGCCGTGGATTGGTATCGTCCTTATTGCAACGTTCCTCGTTGTGCTCGCAATTGGAATCACGCTTGGCTTTGTTTTTGATCATCCTGTCTATGGTGGCTTCGTCACAACTCCTGTGGCTGTACTCGCCGCAATGTTTCTCTTCACTCGCGTTGCCGGTTCTGCTGCCTATGCAAACATTGAAGGGCAAATGGGCGCAGGTGCCAGTGTTCTGATGGCAATTCGCAAAGGCTGGACCACTACTCCGGCAGTTGCAGTCAATCGCCAACAAGATATGGTCCACCGCAGCGTTGGCCGCGCCGGAATTGTTCTCACCGGTGAAGGTGGCTTTGCAGTGCGTCAGATGATTCAAGACGAAAAGAAGAAGGCTGAACGCTTTGCTCCAGGTGTACCAATTACTGAAGTTATCGTGGGCGATGGCGATGGCCAGATCTCAATTCGTAAGTTACAAAAGCACGTCACTAAACTTCCTAAGAAGTTATCTGCCCATCAAATGCGTGAGGTTCGTGCGCGTCTGAAAGCAGTTGGGGGTCTTTCTATGCCGATTCCAAAGGGCCCAATGCCAAAAGGAATAAAGATCCGTTAAGCCTTAACGGGAGTAGACCAGAAGCGCTACTCCAGCAGCTATCAGAACGCCAGCAGTAATCATCGAGCCAAAGCTACCTAGTCTTTGCGGCAGGCCACGAATTCCACTTTGCTGATCTTTCTTCATATCCTTTAACACATTGATGAAATGTGCTGCCACACCAAAGATCGCTCCCCCAAGCCACATCCACAGTGGCGGCGTAATCTCCTTCGATATCGCAATACATGAAGGCAGCGCCGCAAATGCCACTGCATATGGCAGTGGAGATAGCGCCGTGAATTTAAAGTAGAAGTTGTAACCAACTCCGCAGGCTATTCCCAACATATAGACCAGTCCTCCTGCGATGCCCAGTGGACCCAAGATATTTGCGATAAAGGCGACTGGAATCATCCAGAAGGTCCATCTGCGTAACTCTCGAACAGAGATCGTTCGAGCTACTAGTGGCTTCTTGACTCGATTGTGCGAGAGATCATCCTGGTAGTCATATAGATCATTGCTCCAACCGACAATGAGTTGGCCAATGAAAACTCCAAATGCGATTACATATGCCGGACCCTCCCACCAGTAATAACTGGCAAAGAAGAACGCAATCCAAGTAACAAGTACGGTGGGACCAAAGTGAGATGCTTTCAGGAGCGCAGCTATTTTCGACACCAGGACCAACTACCTACTACGCACCAAGACGGTATTTGAGAATCTCTCATTAATCCCTCGACCATTTTCATCAAAGGTAATTGCGGTAACCAGTGGCATCAGGAGGGCAGTTCTAATAAGCGCTTGCACGGGAGTGACTGGTCCAGCATCTGAAAAGCGAACGACCTTCAACCCGACTAAGCGATGACCAAAGGATGCTCCGGTTAGTGCGATCAAGAGCGAGTACTCGGCAAAGAGCAGGATAAGAAGCGGGATTCGAGCGTTAGGTACTCGATCAGCCAAAGTGCCTGACCCGGCGAAGAAGCCAAGAGCTATCGCATAGCAGGCGAACCAGTCGATGGTGATGCCCGCAAGGCGACGACCTTGGCTCACCCGAGGATATGCCTGCTCAGTCATGGGCTTAAGCCTAGTGTGATGTAACACGGCTGTAACACAGAGAATATGACATTTTTACGCATCGGAACTAACCTTCACTCCATCAGGCGCACTCAGAGTTGAGCTCGCAAAGACGATTTCACTGGGCAATCACTAGCCTTAAATGGGAGTAAATATGTTTAAGAATTCAACCGAAATTTTTGCATACATCAAGAAGGAAGATGTGAAGCTTGTAGATGTTCGCTTCACCGACCTTCCTGGTATCCAGCATCACTTCAACGTTCCAGTTGAATCATTTGACGAAGCAGTTT
>JBILAM010000027.1:0-18205 GCA_044354225.1 Candidatus Planktophila sp. | reverse complement strand
GCTTGCCAATCCGTTCCGCATATGGGTGTGGATGTGAAAGCGCTCGAGATAGATTTTCTAGCTTTTTCTGGACATAAAACGGTCGGTCCCACAGGTATTGGAATCTTCTGGGGACGCAGAGAACTTATAGCTGAACTTCCACCGTTTCTTACTGGCGGGTCCATGATTGAAAACGTGACAATGACGGGTGCGACGTGGGCACCTGCACCTAAAAAGTTTGAACCTGGCGTTCCCAGCATGGCGCAGGCCGTTGGACTAGGAGCAGCACTTACTTATCTAGCAAAGATCGGTATGAATGAAATTCACCATCACGAATTAGCGTTGACTGAGTATCTGTTAAATGAGTTCTCAACTATTGATGATTTGAAGGTAATTGGTCCACACGATCTAAATATGCGCGGTGGCATCGTTTCATTCTCACTGGGAGATATTCACCCCCATGATTTGGGACAGTTCTTAGATAGCCAGGGGATAGCAGTGCGAACTGGTCACCACTGCGCATGGCCGCTGACTCGTAAGTTGGGCGTTCCGGCTACTACTCGAGCCTCGTTCCATCTATATAACACCAAAGATGATCTTGATGCCTTAGTTGTAGGTATTCGTGGCGCACAGAAATACTTCGGATAAACATGCAATTAGATAATCTCTATCAAGAAGTGATTCTTGATCACTATAAGAACCCACAGAATAAGAAGTTAAGTACTGAATATGATGCTCAAGTTCATCATATTAATCCGAGCTGCGGCGATGAAATCACTCTTAATGTCACACTCGATGGCGGGCTAGTGAAAGAGGTTTCCTGGGATGGTGTTGGTTGTTCAATTTCACAAGCGAGCACCTCGATCCTCACGGACCTGCTTATTGGAAAGACTCTCGCTCAGGCAGAGGAAATCTCTGATTCGTTCATGCACTTGATGCAGAGCAAAGGCACTGAGACTGGAAATGCCGAACTCCTGGAAGATGCAGTGGCTCTGGCTGGAGTATCGCAATACCCGGCTCGCATTAAATGTGCGCTATTGGGCTGGATGGCATTTAAGGACGCTTCCGTACAAGCAATTGCAAAGAATTCATAAAAAGAAAGTAGGATACGGATATGGTTGCAAAGATTGAAGATGTAAACGAGGCAATGAAAGATGTTGTCGACCCAGAGCTAGGAATCAACGTTGTTGATCTTGGGCTGATTTACGACATCATGGTGGATGAGAACAACATCGCCGTGCTCAATATGACTCTTACATCAGCTGCTTGTCCGCTACAGGATGTCATTGAAGATCAGACGCGAGAGGCTCTTAAGCCTTTTACTGATGATGTGAAGATTAACTGGGTGTGGATGCCGCCATGGGGCCCAGATAAAATTACCGATGATGGCAGAGAACAACTGCGCGCTCTCGGCTTTACTGTTTAGTTTTTTATGTCTCAACATGCAGTCTGGATGACCTTTCGCTCCATGACCGCTGATCCTTCAGTGAAGTCTCAGAAGTTAAAACCTGGAACCATCAAGCGAATCTTTACTTACGGGGCTCCATATAAATCGCAGATCCTTATCTTTCTTGCAACCGTTGTGATTGAAGCGCTCCTAATAATTAGCACGCCACTTCTACTGCGTGAACTGATTGATAAAGGCGTGATTCCTAAAGATCCCGCCTTGGTGACCAAGCTAGCTCTTCTCGTGGGTCTACTGGCGGTTGTGGATGCGCTATTTAATATCTTCGGGCGCTGGTTTTCAGCGCGCATTGGTGAAGGCTTGATATATGACTTACGTTCTCAAGTTTTCGCACATGTTCAGCGGCAGTCGATTGCTTTCTTTACTCGCACACAGACCGGTGCGCTCATCTCTAGAATCAATTCAGATGTTATGGGTGCTCAGCAAGCATTCACCGGCACGCTATCTGGTGTAGTAAGCAACGTCGTTTCACTCGTACTTGTTGTGACGGCGATGCTCATTCTTTCTTGGCAGATCACAGTTGTTTCTTTGCTACTTCTGCCGGTCTTTCTCCTTCCCACTAAGTGGGTTGGTAAGCGTATTCAGGCACTGACTCGCGATGCATTTAACCTCAATGCCACGATGTCGAGCACTATGACCGAGCGCTTTAACGTCTCGGGTGCGCTGCTGGTATCACTCTATGGAAAGCCAGCAAAGGAAGAGAGTTTCTTCCGTGCACGTGCACGCAAAGTGGCCGATATTGGAATTCAAACGGCAATGCTCAATCGCATCTTCTTTGTCGGCATCACCAGCGTTGCAGCCGTCGCTACTGCCTTTGCATATGGAATAGGCGGCCACCTCGCTATTGATGGCTCCATTACTGTGGGAACACTTTTAGCTATCACTGCCTTATTAGCACGACTGTATGGTCCACTGACTGCGCTCTCTAATGTGCGCATCGATGTCATGACCGCACTTGTATCCTTTGAACGCGTATTTGAAGTGCTAGACCTTCACCCGATGATTGTTGATCGCCCCGGTGCCAAGGCACTTACTCCACAAGAGCTCAGCATTGAATTTAGAAGCGTTTCATTTGCGTATCCAAAAGCAGAAGAAGTTTCTTTAGCTTCCCTTGAGTCGATTTCTAAACCAGAGACAGTTGATAGCGGACAGATCTTGAATTCAATTTCATTTACTGCGCCGAAGGGAACACTGACGGCGATTGTGGGACCATCAGGTGCTGGTAAAACCACGATGAGCGCGCTCTTGCCTCGACTCTATGACGTGACAGAGGGTGCAATTCTTGTCGGTGGCCACGATATTCGCGATTACACCGTGCAATCACTAAGGGATAGCATCGGTGTAGTAATGCAGGATGCACACCTTTTCCACGAAACAATTGCTGAGAATTTACGTTATGCCAAGGAAGACGCGACTGAAGCGGAGATGATTCAGGCGTGTAAATCGGCGCAAATTTGGAACCTTATTTCAACGCTACCCAATGGCTTCGAGACCATGGTGGGAGAGCGCGGCCATCGACTCTCCGGTGGAGAAAAGCAACGTTTAGCAATCGCGCGTCTTTTACTCAAAGCGCCATCTATTGTCATTCTTGATGAAGCAACTGCTCACTTGGACTCTGAAAATGAGGATCTTGTGCAGGAGGCTCTGCGTCATGCGTTGAAAGGTAGAACATCGATCGTTATTGCACACAGATTGAGCACAGTGATGCAAGCAGATCAGATTCTTGTACTTGAAAAGGGTCAGATTGTTGAGCGCGGAACGCACGAAGAGTTAATTCAAGGAGCAGGTCTCTACTCTGAACTATTTGCGCGTCAAGACCTCACGACGAATGAGAAACCTTCCGTAACCGATTAATCCACCAAAGAAGATCCATTGCAGCGCATAAGCCATGTGCGGTCCATCGGAGAGTTCAGGAAGTTCGGCAGGTGCAGCAGGTGACAAGGCAGGATCTGAGCCAGATACTAGATCGAGATAGAAATCTTCACTCGTAGCTCCTCCTTGTGCATTTGCCTTTGAAACTAATCCAGTATCTGAATTAGCAGGGACAGCAAAAAATGAACCACGAGGTAATGAACTATCTAAGCGCAGGCGTCCAACTATTTCGACATCACCTAGTGGAAGTTGCGGCAGCGTGGGTCTGGTTTGTGCGTTCTTTCCTGCCTGAACCCATCCACAATCAACCCAGTAACTGCTTCCACCGGTGTCATTAAATTTAGTGAGAAGTTCGAAACCATATTTGCCCTCGAAGTATCTATTTCTGAGCAGTATCTGGGTGTCGGGATCAAAGACTCCGCGAGTAATAACCGGCTGCCATTCGTGGTTCTCTGGCTGCTCTTGTACTGAGACAAGTGAAACTGGAGTCATTGTTGAATGCTTTTCGATAATGAAATTGCGGTCGTGCCGGGCTACACCGCGATGGTATTGCCATTGCGCCGCCCAGAGACAACCTGCGATGAGAACTAGCGCAATGATTGACTTGAAGACTGCAAACTGCTCACGCTTTTTTGTACTACTCAATTCCTCGCGGCCTCTTCTTAAGAATCGCTTGTCCCGGAATTACTGTCTCACGACCAGCATTTGCTACAACCACAGCTATATAGGGCAGGATCACAGCGCCTACGAGTGCGAACCATCGATACGGGCTGGGCAGTATCACAGTCAAAATAAAGCAGGCTGTTCGCACCATCATGGAAAGAAAATATCGACGTTGACGCGCACTCTGGTCTTTGGAAAGGCCGGTTGACGCGCTAGTGATATCGAAAGCAGCATCTTCTTTAGCCATAGCCCAACAGTAGGGTAGTTTTGTCTCATGAGCGAGCCCACATCCATCGCGCTAGTTACCGGTGGCAATCGCGGAATCGGCTTAGCTATTGCGACCGCTCTCAAAGATGCTGGTCATCGCGTTGTCATCACATACCGTAGTGGCACTCCACCTACTGGTTTTGATGCAGTTCAGATGGATGTCACCGACTCGGCGAGTGTTGAATCAGCTTTTACAAAGATTGAAAGTGAGATAGGACAGCCAGAAATTATTGTGGCAAATGCTGGAATTACTAAAGACACTCTCGTGTTGCGTATGACTGATGAAGATTTCGAAAGCGTTATAGACGCCAATCTCACTGGTGCTTTTCGTGTTGCAAAGCGCGCTACCAAAGGCCTCTTGAAGTTAAAACGTGGTCGTCTGATATTTATTGGCTCTGTGGTTGGCGGGGTAGGAGCAGCAGGACAAGTGAACTACTCAGCTTCCAAATCTGGGCTCGTAGGAATGGCTAGATCTTTTTCGCGTGAGCTTGGATCACGTGGCATCACAGCCAACGTCGTTGCCCCAGGATTTGTAGAGACAGATATGACGGCAGAACTCGATGAGAAACGCCGGAGTGAAATCGCGGCGCAAGTTCCGCTGGGTCGATTCTGTTCAGCGCAGGAGATTGCAGATGTGGTGACATTCATTGCATCTGATAAAGCTAGCTATATCACTGGCGCCATCATTCCGGTAGATGGCGGACTAGGAATGGGGCACTGACGTGGGAATTCTTGAGGGTAAGAATATTTTAGTAACCGGTGTACTCACCGATGGATCTATCGCTTTTCATATCGCTCGCCTGGCACAAGAAGAAGGTGCGCAAGTTGTTCTCACAGGTTTTGGTCGTGGCCTTAGCCTGACAACTCGCATTGCAGGACGCTTGCCCAAGCCGGCTCCAATTATTGAATTAGATGTAACTAATCAAGAGCATCTTGATGGGTTAGCAACAGAGGTAAAGAAGCACCTGCCGCACCTTGATGGCGTTGTTCACTCGATTGGTTTCGCACCGGAGTCAGCACTTGGGGGCAACTTCCTAAATACTGCATGGGAAGATGTGGCAACAGCCGTTCAAGTCTCTGCCTACTCATTGAAGTCATTGACGATGGCATGTCATCCACTATTTAAAGATGGGGCATCTGTTGTAGGACTCGATTTTGACGCACAAGTTGCCTGGCCAAAGTATGACTGGATGGGAGTTGCCAAAGCTGCCCTTGAATCCACATCACGCTATCTCGCGCGCGATCTTGGAAAAGATAACGTGCGAATCAATCTCATTGCAGCAGGTCCTATTAGAACTATCGCTGCCAAATCAATTCCTGGATTTAATGAATTTGAAAACGTCTGGAATGAGCGCAGTCCCTTGAAGTGGGATGTTGCAGATCCAGTTCCGGCAGCGCAAGGCGCCGTTGCGCTACTTAGCGATTGGTTTCCAAAAACGACGGGCGAGATTATTCACGTCGATGGTGGCCTGCACGCGATGGGCTAAAGCCCTTTTCATGCGAGGATTTTTCTATTTGCCCCTACTCGGGTAGCCTTTGCCTCAGACCAGTAGCCCACAGCTGCTGCAAGAGGAGCTCACCGCTCCCACCTCTACTGCTTAGGCGGATTGGTTTGTCGGATGTAAATCTAGTTTTCTAGATTTATCTGCCTATGCGGTGCGCGAATTTTGCGGCAACTTGGATACACAAGTGAACCGAACATAGGAGCAGAAATCACAACAGAGCCCCGCATTAATGACCGTATCCGCACACCCCAAATTCGTCTCATCAATTACACAGGTGAACAAGTTGGAGTAGTAGATATCGAAGCAGCGCTAGCCATGGCAGATGAAATAGGACTCGATCTCGTAGAGATTGCACCTGAAGCTAATCCGCCAGTTTGTAAGATCATGGACTTTGGAAAGTACAAGTACGAGATCGCACAGAAAGCTCGCGAAGCACGTCAGAACCAGACCCACATCGTGGTGAAGGAAGTGCGATTGACGCCAAAGATTGAGAATCACGATTACGAGACAAAACGCTCGTCAGTCGAGAAGTTTCTCAAAGGTGGCGACAAGGTGAAGATTACGATGAAGTTTCGTGGCCGTGAGCAAACACGTCCAGAGCTCGGATTCAAACTCTTGCAACGTCTTGCAGAAGATGTGAAAGAGATTGCTTTCGTTGAATTCGCCCCTAAACAAGAGGGTCGACAGATGACGATGGTGTTGGGTCCGACCAAGAAGAAGACAGAAGTAGTAGCAGAGCAGAAGGCGGCGAAAGCTGCGAAGGAAAAGGCAGCCGAAGAAGCTGCTAAATAGTTTTACTCACGACGACGTAACAGGAGATAAGAAATGCCAAAGATGAAAACCCATAGTGGTGCGAAGAAGACCTTCCGCGTCACAGGTACCGGAAAGATCATGCACGAGCGTGCAGGCAAGCGCCACCTTTTGGAGCACAAGTCATCACGCGTTACTCGTCGTTTGAGCCAAGAGTCATCAGCAAAGTCAACCGTCACAATGACAGCCAAGCGCATGCTTGGTTTGAAGTAAGGGAGCGTGACTAAATGAGAGTCAAGCGCGGAGTACACGCAGCTAAGAAGCGTCGCACAACCCTTGAACGTGCCAGCGGATATCGCGGACAACGTTCACGTCTTTTCACAAAGGCGAAGGAGCAAGTAACGCACTCAATGGTTTATGCCTTCAACGATCGTAAAGATAAGAAGGGTGATTTCCGTCAGCTCTGGATTCAGCGCATCAATGCTGCATCCCGCGAAAACGGAATGACATACAACCGCTTCATCCAGGGCCTTAAGGCTTCCGGACTTGAAGTAGATCGTCGCGTTCTTTCAGATATCGCAACGAATGACCCAGCAGCATTTAAAGTTCTTGTCGACGTTGCTCGCAAGAACCTTCCAGCTGCCTAAGTCCATCTAGAAATAGAAGTTAGAACCAATGATTGAGAGCCTTCACTCGCCGCATATCGCTCGAGTGAAGGCTCTTATTGGTTCTAAAGGGGCGAAAGAACGCCGCGAGCAAGGTCTCTTTGTTGCAGAAGGCGTGCAATGCGCGCGAGAGGCACTTACCTCAGCCAGCGGTCCGGAAATCAAAATTATTTATGCAACAGAGCAGGGCATGTCAAAGATTGCAGAACTCGACCTTGGCTCCGTCGACGTCGTCGAGGTCTCTGAGCCGGTTCTGAAAGCAATGTCAGATACTGTCTCACCTCAAGGTCTTATCTCACTCTGCTATACGCCAGAAAATGACATTTCTGATCTCAAGCTGACTGGAAGTTCCACAGTTATTTATCTCCATGAGATGCGAGATCCTGGAAATGCTGGAACGATTCTTCGCACCGCAGATGCCATGGGTATTACTGCAGTTATTACCTCACCTGATTCGGTCGATATGTACTCGCCAAAAGTGGTTCGCTCAACTGCAGGTTCGCTGTGGAACATCCGCGTTTATGAGGGCGTGACTTTCCAAGCGTTAGCTTCCATATTTCCTGATACCCAGAAAATTCTCCTTTCATCTCATGCATCGACATCGATTCTCGATCTGAAGATTGCGGGGGATTGCATTGCAGTCTTTGGCAACGAAGCCAGGGGAGTAGATGCTGCTGCTCTTGGGGCGGCCGTCACTGAAGTGACTATTCCGATGGCGGGCAATGCCGAAAGCCTTAATTTATCTGCAGCGGCATCAATCGTTATGTTCACCCTTTCGGCAAAGGTCGCAGGATAGAATCACGCCCATGAATCCGGCAGATGTGGCATCGTGGATAAGCGATGCCCAGGGCGCATTTGCCGCCGCTTCAGATTTAGATCAACTTAAATCAGCTCGCCTGGCCCATGCTGGTGATAAATCACCGATAGCACTTGCCAGCAGAGCACTCGGCGCGCTCTCAGCTGATCAGAAAGCTTCGGTTGGAAAGATTATTGGTGAAGCTAAGGCAGAGATTGCAAAAGCGTTAGCGCAGCAGACTGCAAAACTTGAGCAAGAGCGTGACTCCAAAGTATTACTTGAAGAGGTTGTCGATATCACCTTGCCGGTTCGTCGTGCGCACCGCGGGGGACTTCATCCCATCTCAATCATCAAAAATGAAATATCAGATTTCTTCATTGAGCAGGGTTTTTCTGTTGAAGAAGGGCCAGAACTAGAATCTGGTTGGCTTAACTTTGATGCGCTGAATATTCCGGCCGACCATCCTGCGCGCACCATGCAAGATACATTCTTCATCGAACCAATCGAATCAGGGTTGGTTCTTCGCACCCACACATCACCTGTGCAGATTCGCACGATGTTGGCTCAAGAACCGCCTATCTATGTCATCTGTCCGGGGCGAACATTTCGCGCCGATGAACTCGATGCTACCCACAGCCCAGTTTTTCACCAGGTTGAAGGTCTCGTAGTTGATAAGGGAATCACGATGGCCCACCTCAAGGGAACCCTCGATAACTTTGCTCGACACATGTTTGGTCCCGATGTCACGACACGTTTGCGTCCTTCATTCTTCCCATTTACCGAGCCGAGTGCTGAAGTTGATATCTTCTTTAACAATCGATGGATCGAATGGGGCGGATGCGGAATGGTCAACCCTAAAGTTCTTGCAACGTGTGGCATCGATACAGATATCTATACCGGTTTTGCATTTGGCATGGGACTAGAGCGCACCCTGATGGTTCGCCATGGAATTACCGATATGCACGATATTGTGGAAGGCGACTTGAGATTCACCCGCCAGTTTGGGGTCGGACTCTAAATGCGCGCACCACTATCGTGGATCAAGGAATTTGTAGAGATCCCTGCATCCATAACAGCGGATGAAATCTCTGATGCGCTCATTCGGGTTGGTTTTGAAGTAGAAGAAATTATTCATCAAGGCGCTGATCTCACCGGGCCCTTGGTATTTGCCAAGGTATTAAGCATTGAAGAAATTACCGAGTACAAGAAGCCGATTCGATATGTGGGCTTAGATTGCGGTGAGAAAGAAACCCGTTACGTAATATGTGGTGCAACGAATTTTGCTGTGGGGGATCTAGTAGTGGCGGCTCTTCCAGGTGCGGTACTGCCAGGTGAATTTAGAATCGGTGCTCGTGAGACATACGGCAAGGTCTCCAACGGAATGATCTGTTCGGCCCGCGAACTTGGGATTGGCGATGACCACTCCGGAATCATGACTTTTGCAGAGGGTTCAGTTGCAATCGGAGCCGATGCCATTGCAGCCTTGTTAATCAATGATGTCATCTTCGATGTTGCGGTGAATCCAGATCGTGGTTATGCCTTAAGTATTCGCGGCATTGCACGTGAGGTGGCTGGTTCACTCGGTCTTTCATATACAGATCCAGTTGATGCACTACGTGCACTGAAATTTACTGACACCGGCAAGGGTGTGAGTGCCAAGATTGCCGATCCAGCAACTGCTTCCGTCTTTTACTTACGAACCCTTTCTCACTTTGATCCCAAGGCCACGACTCCAATCTGGATGCGTAGAAGGATTGAAAAAATGGGGATGCGCTCTATCTCCTTGGTGGTAGATGTCACTAACTATGTGATGCTTGAACTGGGCCAGCCACTTCACGCCTTCGATAAATCAAAGATTAAAGGCGGCCTCACCATTAAGCGTGCCGGTAAAGCACAACCATTTACCACACTCGATGGTCAGGTGCGCCAATTAGATCCTGATGACCTTATGGTTTGCGATGACGAGCAACCACTTGCACTGGCAGGAACAATGGGTGGAGCGTTTTCAGAGATTTCAGAGACAACGACCGAGATAGCACTTGAAGCGGTTCGATTTGATCCAACCTGTGTTGCTAAGAATTCACGTCGCCACAAGCTTTCATCCGAGGCCTCACGTCGTTTGGAACGAAGTGTCGATCCTTCCCTTGCTCAATATGCCTCTGCTCGTTTCGTGCAGTTGCTGACTGAAAATAGTCCAGCGCAGCATGTAGCAACAGTGGTTGCTGGGGAACCTCAATTTAGCCCGATGGTAAAAGTGGATCCGGCTTACATCTCACGCATTATGGGTGTGGATGTGGCCCCTGCTGAAATAGTGAAGATTTTGCGCACCATTGGATGTGAAGTCAACGAGAAGACTTTCGAGGTAAATCCTCCATCTTGGCGCGCTGATTTACTTGGCCAAGCAGATTTCACTGAAGAAGTCGCACGCATGGTTGGCTTTGACAAGATTCCATCGATTCTTCCTCCTCGGCCCAAGCATGCATCGCTAACTCATGCGCAAAAGCGTCGTAGAGCAGTTGCTACCATGCTTGCTAGCCGCGGCCTCGCTGAAGTTCAAACTTTTCCCTTCACCAACCAAGAAACAATTGATGCCCTGGGCTTCCTGGGTGAGCGAGCATCCACATATCGCATTGCAAATCCGATGTCGGAAGAGTTTCCATTGATGCGCGTACACATGGTTCCAGGGTTGCTGGAAGTCGCGCAGCGTAATATCAGCAGAGGTGCGAAAGATTTTGCAATCTTTGAGATGGGGTCTATTTTCCGAGGCGTGCAAAAACCGGTACCGATGATTTCGCCAGCGTTAGGTCAGAAGCCAAGTCCGAAAGAGATTGCATCTATTTACGCCAGTTTGCCACCACAGGCCTTCCACGTTGCAGGGCTACTCGTTGGAAAAGTGGAGAACGAGGACTGGCAGGGTAAGTCACGTTCTTACACCTGGCAGGATGCGATTGGATTTGCGCAAGAGATCCTGCAGCTTTGCAACCATTCTTGGACGATAAAGCGTTCAGATATTGCGCCATGGCACCCTGGCCGTTGCGCCGAATTACTAATTGACGGCAAACCTGTCGCCCATGCGGGCGAGCTTCATCCAAGGATTGTGGAGATGTATGGTCTGCCTGAGCGCTCCTCAGCTTTTGCAGTTGCACTCAATGCGCTGCCGGATTCACCTTTGGTTCGTCCCTCTACCGTTGGCACTATGCCGGCTGCGCTCCAAGATGTGGCGCTCATTATCGATTCATCGGTCTCAGCCCTTGAGGTCGAGGAGGCGTTGCGGGCAGGTGCCGGAGAGCTTCTAGAATCGATCTCGCTCTTTGATCGCTACGACAAAATAGGTGACGGAAAAATTTCCTTGGCCTTCTCCTTAGTTTTCCGAGCTGCAGATCGCACTCTAACCGGGGCCGAAGTCAGCGCGCTACGAGATTCAGCGGTGAAATCAGCAGAGAAAGCTACTGGCGCAGTTCTGCGTACTGCATAAATATGCATGATGATGCATAAATATGCTATAGTGAGATTATGAAAACCGGGATTATCGGCGGCAGCGGGTATGCAGGAGGAGAACTCCTGCGGCTGCTCGCTGGACACCCACATTTTCAGGTAGTGGCGGTTGCGGCTCATTCCAATGCGGGGGAATCGATCACTGCGATTCATCCACAACTTAGAAGTTATGGCAATCAGAAGTTCATCGCCTTCTTAGCCGAAGCGTTTACCGATTGCCAGCTCATCTTTCTTGCACTGCCTCACGGTGAATCGGCAAAGATAATTTCGCAGCTACCTGCCCAGGCAAAGATTGTTGATTTAGGGGCCGATTACAGATTAAGTGATGCCAAGCAGTGGGAGAAGTATTACGGCGGCACACATGCCGGGACCTGGAGTTATGGGCTAGCTGATATTGCGCAGTACAAGAGCGCAATTGCAAAGGCGCAATATGTCGCTAACCCAGGTTGTTATGCCACAGCGATAGCACTGGGAGCTGCGCCAGCTTCAGGTATCGCTGATCTCTCGGATTGCGTGGTCGTTGCCGCATCTGGAACAACTGGCGCCGGCAGAAATGCGAAAGTGAATCTACTAGCTAGTGAGGTCTCAGGGTCTTTGAGTTCCTACAAATTTGGGGGAACGCATCAGCACACCCCTGAAATCGAAGAGACGTTAAGCAAGATAAGTGGGCAAGATGTGAAGATTACATTTACCCCAGTCTTAGCTCCGATGCCGAGAGGAATTCTGGCAACGGTTACCGCCAAGCTGACCAAGAAGATTTCCTCTGAAGAGGCACATCAGCTGTATAGCGATTATTTTGCAGATTCAGCATTTGTTTCAGTACTTGAATTTGGAGTCATGCCAAAGACATCAGCTGTTTTGGGATCAAATAACGTGCAGATGCAGGTTGCAGTTGATGCACACACGTCAAGACTTGTAGTTTCAGTAGCGATAGATAATTTAGGTAAGGGCGCTGCCGGGCAGGCGATTCAGAACGCCAACATCATGTGTGGTTTTGCCGAGACTGCTGGACTTGATTTTGATGGAATCGGCGCATGATTGTCGTGAAGTTCGGTGGCCATGCAATGTCTGACTCGCATGGTGAATTTGCCGAAGCAATTGCAGATGCCATCTCTCAAGGGGTTGAAATCGTGATCGTCCATGGCGGCGGGCCGCAAATAGGTGCAGCACTTGAATCAGCCGGGATCTCAACAGAATTTATTGGCGGCTTTCGCGTCACTACCCCCGAGGTCTTTGAGATCGTTGAGAGAGTGTTAGCAAAGGAGATTGGTCCTGCCGTTGCACAGTCCCTATGCAGTCACGGAATCAAAGCAGTTTCTATTTCCGGTCGAGATTCCAAAACGCTGATTGCAGAGAAGTTGACCGCTTTAGTAGATGGATCAAAGGCGGATCTAGGTCTGGTCGGAACTGTTATTGAAGTGAACCCACAAGAGCTCCAAAAGCTAGTAACACAAGGAAGTGTTCCAGTAATTTCGCCGGTAGCAACAGATGCACTGGGTACACATGGATTTAATGTGAACGCTGATATCGCTGCGGCGGCAATCGCAGGCGCGTTAGAAGCTCAGTGGCTCATCATCATGACCGATGTCGAAGGAATCTATCGAAATTGGCCGGATCAGGATTCACTGATCTCTGAGATATCTGTGGCAGAGCTGCAAGGTATTAAATCTACATTTGCAGATGGAATGGCGCCCAAGGTGCAATCTTGTTTAGATGCTATTGGCGCAGGTGCTCATGCGGTAAGAATCATTGATGGCAGAAACCCCCAGGCCCTGAAGAGCGCACTCCTTGGCGTTGGTGGAACGTTGGTCTTCGCATGAAGCGTTGGATAAATTCACTTCAGGATAATTATGGAACTCCTACCATTGAACTGGTCTCTGGAAAGGGTTCTTATGTCAAAGATGCCCAAGGCAATCTGTATTTAGATTTCTTGGCCGGCATCGCTACTAACGTGTTGGGCCATGGCCATCCTGCAATTGTGAAAGCTGTGACAAAACAGGTATCAACATTGGGCCATGTGAGTAACTTCTATGCCCACCCTAATGTGCTGCAATTAGCTGAGAAACTACAGAAGCTCACCGGTGATAAGTCAGCACGAGTCTTTTTCTGCAATTCTGGCGCTGAAGCAAATGAGGCGGCCCTGAAGTTAAGTCGTCGCACAGGTAGAACTGGCGTTGTTGCAACTAAGGAATCTTTCCACGGTAGAACGATGGGCGCGCTATCTCTTACTGGTCAGCCAGCAAAGCGAGATCCCTTTAAGCCACTAATCCGTGGTGTTTCTCATGTGCCATTTGGTGATTCGCGTGCGATGAAGAGGAAGATTAATAAGAGAACGGCAATGGTAATTATCGAACCGATCATGGGCGAGGCGGGCGTGATAGTTCCACCTGCCGATTATTTACGAGATGTTCGTAGATATTGCGATGAGAACAGTGCGCTACTAGTTATTGACTGTGTGCAGACAGGTATGGGCCGTACTGGTGACTGGTTTGGATATGAATACTCAGGCATAAAACCCGATGTGATTACTTTGGCTAAGGGTCTAGGGGGAGGCCTGCCACTCGGTGCCATGATTGCAATCGGTCCGGCTTCGCATCTTTTTAAGTTAGGCGATCACGGCACCACTTTTGGCGGAAATCCGATTGCCACGGCAGCAGCACTTGCCGTGATTGGCGCAATCGAGAAAGAGAAGATTCTTAACCATGTAGATGAAGTGAGTTCTTATCTTTTTGCCGAGCTCGCACTTGTTCCGGGTGTTACCGAGGTGCGAGGAGCGGGTCTGCTGATTGGACTTTCCTTAGATGAGAATTGTGCCAAGGAACTGGTGAAGAAGAGCCAGGAGCTGGGAGTTCTGATTAATGCTCCAAGTGAGTCGATTATCCGTATTGCACCAGCTCTAAATATTTCACTACGTGATGCAAAGAAGTTTGTATCGATATTTGCTGCAGCCCTAGCGCAGGTGCGTCATGGCTAGCGTGAGTGCACGGAGAGCAAAGGCGATTTCGCTGATTAAGGGCGGAGTCATTCATTCACAATCAGATCTGGTGAAGGAACTTAAGAAGGCTGGCTTCCCAGTTACCCAAGCTACCGCTAGTCGTGACCTGGAAGAGATCGGCGCGGTGCGTAGCAGATCTGCGGCCGGCGATTCGGTCTACACAATCTCGGCTTCAGGTGAAGCATCGCTCTCGCGTTCCATGCCGCTGCCTTCTGAACTCATTCTCTCTGTCGAATCGAGTGGAAACTTAGCTGTGATTCACACGCCACCCGGGGGAGCGCAGTTGCTTGCAAGTTCGCTAGATCACTCTGGAATATCTTCGATTATCGGAACTATCGCAGGTGACGACACGGTCTTAGTAGTCTCTAGAAAAGCCAGCGGTGGGGCGCAACTAGCGAAAGAATTACTCTCATACGGGCAAGTCAAGAAAGCAAGAGGGAGAAAATAATGGCTCTGTGGGGCGGAAGGTTCTCGCAATCTCCAACGGAGGCTGTCTTTGCGCTCTCTCAAAGTGTGCAATTTGATTGGCGTTTAGCTCCCTATGATCTTCGTTCCTCACTTGCTCATCTTGCGGTCCTAGAAAGTAGCGGCCTGCTTGAGAAGAAAGTTGCGGCGGCGATTCGAAAGGCTTTGGAAGAGCTGGCCGCAGAGGTAGCTTCTGGAAAATTCACTTATGGTCCAACTGATGAAGATGTCCATAGCGCTTTAGAACGTGGTCTCACCGAAAAACTTGGAGAAATTGGTGGCGCACTTCGTGCCGGTAGATCACGTAATGATCAGGTAGCTACAGATCTACGACTCTATGCGATAGATGCGATGATTTCGATCGCGCTATCAATAACCGAACTGCAATCTGCGCTGATAGCAAAAGCTACCGAATACTCAGATGCTCCGGCTCCTGGCTTTACTCACTTGCAACATGCACAGCCCGTGCTCTTTGGACACGAGCTGGCAAAGCATGTACACGCATTTGCCAGAGATTTAGATCGTATTCAGGATTGGCTTACTCGCACATCTGTCAGCCCGCTTGGCTCAGGTGCGCTAGCTGGTTCATCTTTGCCGCTAGCACCGGAGGGAACTGCGAAAGCACTTGGATTTTTATCAAGTGCGGCCAACTCAATCGATGCTGTATCCGATCGTGATTTCGTGGCAGAAGCACTCTTTATTCTCTCGATGGTGGGAGTGCATCTCTCACGAATCGGTGAAGAATGGTGCATTTGGTCGACAACTGAATTTGGCTGGGCACGAGTCTCAGATGCCTACTCCACTGGTTCTTCCATCATGCCGCAGAAGAAGAACCCGGACATGGCAGAACTAGCACGTGGTAAGTCTGGTCGACTGATTGGAAATCTCACTGGCGTGCTGGCAATGCTTAAAGGTTTGCCCTTTGCATATAACCGCGACCTTCAAGAAGATAAAGAACCGCTCTTTGATTCAATTGATAGCGTTTTGCTCGTCCTTCCGGCGGTTACTGGAATGGTGGCAACAACTGAATTCGATCGCGAGAAGATGGCACTTGCCGCCCCTCTTGGTTTCTCACTTGCAACCGAAATTGCTGATTACCTGGTCAGAGCGCACATTCCATTTGCGCAAGCACATGAAGCTGCTGGCAAATGTGTCGCATTATGCGAAGCATCTAGTCGGCAACTTCATCAGCTCACCGATGATGAGTTTGCAGGTATACATCCAGAGCTTAAGGGCGACGTTCGCAACGTTCTCACCGTGCAAGGTGCACTGGCATCGCGCACGACCCGTGGTGGCACCGCCCCCTCTGCACTGGCTGAGCAATTGAGTGAGGCAAAAAGTTCACTAGAAAAGACTCGTGGCGAATTCACTGCTGCGGCCAAAGCATTTTCGACCATGATGGGTGCGTGAGAAAAGTGACTTACGATTTGCTTGATGACCTTAAGTGGCGTGGGCTGATTGCTCAGACAACAGATGAGGTCGAGTTACGTAAGGCGTTAGCCAAGCCAATCACGCTCTATGTGGGCTTTGATCCGACTGCTCCCAGTATCCATGTGGGAAACCTCGTTGTTCTCTTTGTTCTGCGCCGCTTTCAATTAGCGGGTCATAATCCACTTCCACTCGTTGGGGGAGCCACCGGATTGGTGGGAGATCCAAGCGGCAAAAATGAAGAGCGCACGCTCAATACAACTGAAGTTGTGGGGCAGTGGGTAGATCGCATTAAGGGCCAACTCTCGAAGTTTATGGATTTTGATACAAGTAAAAATCCGGCAGTGATGGTCAATAACCTCGACTGGACTGCGCCAATGTCTGCCATTGAATTCCTTCGCGATATTGGCAAGCACTTTAGTGTGAATCAGATGCTCAATAAGGACGCAGTCTCGGCACGATTAGAAAAAGATGGAATTTCTTACACTGAATTTTCTTATCAGGTGCTGCAGTCTATGGATTACCTAGAACTCTTTCGCCGATATAGCTGCACACTGCAAATTGGTGGATCAGATCAGTGGGGAAATATCACAGCTGGCCTTGATCTCATTCGTCGAGTTGAGAGTGCAAGTGCGCATGCACTTACGGTGCCGCTACTGACAAAAGCTGACGGAACTAAATTCGGTAAGACCGCCGGTGGTAGCGTGTGGCTTGATCCGGAGATGACATCGCCCTATGCCTTCTTCCAGTACTGGCTGAACTCAGATGATAAAGATGTCATCAACTTCCTCAAGGTATTTTCATTTAAATCACGCACAGAGATAGAAGCACTTGAATCAGCACACAGCGCCAACCCTGGTGCACGTGAAGCTCACCGCGAACTAGCCAGAGAACTCACCTCACTTGTTCATAGCCCCGATATTGCAGTGCGTGTGGAAGAGGCAGCTCGTGCACTTTTCGGTCAGGGAGATTTAGCAACGCTGGATGAAGCAACGCTGGCATCAGCACTTGCCGAACTGCCACGCACTCGGATCGAAAGTGGGGATGAGATTCCTACCTGGGTTGATCTACTGGCTGCTACCGGTGTCGTGGATTCAAAATCCGCAGCTCGTCGAATCGTTAAAGAGGGTGGCGCATATCTCAATAATGAGAAGGTAGTTGGCGAAGATTTCCGACTTCAAAAAACTGACTTTTTATGCGGAAAATATGCAGTTTTACGGAAAGGCAAGCGAGACTTGGCGGCGGTAGAGCTGGGCTAGCCGTTTCGGCTAATTCTCAAAAACGCCATTTTTTACGTATAAATGTTGCATTTTTCACTATTTTTAACTTTGCCATTGTGTGCATTTTCGACCGATTACCCGGATTTGACCCTGGGGCGGGCTCACCCCTATAGTTACGTTCCTTGCTGTGGAACGGACTCAATCGAGGTCGTACAGCATTTTCCCCAAATTTAGGCCATTTTGCCCGTTTTGACGTGTGCGAAGCCATGGACTAGATTTGGTGGTCTGCCCTGAAAAGCCGGAGAAATCCAGCGATGCAGTGCGCGTCCGTACCTTGAGAACTCAACAGCGTGCCATAAGTCAATGCCAGAGAATGGTGTTAATTCGCCATTCTCTAAATAAATACTTCAATGAAGTATGTACCAGATGCTATTTATAGCTTCTGGAATACTCGTTGAATTCCTTTGGTAAAGACAAAATAAACGACAGTTTGTTTGTCTCGTAAGCCATGAAAAAAACTTTCTATGGAGAGTTTGATCCTGGCTCAGGACGAACGCTGGCGGCGTGCTTAACACATGCAAGTCGAGCGATGAAACACCTTCGGGTGTGAATTAGCGGCGAACGGGTGAGGAACACGTGA